>NZ_SMAK01000006.1 GCF_004346195.1 Tepidamorphus gemmatus
GGCGTCGAGGATCGTTCCATCAGGGGCGAACTCGATACAGGCACGCGTCGCCCTGAGAGCCTGCATCACCAGTTCGGCGTCACGCCGCCGGCGCCGTCCAGTCAGTCCCAACATCTTCGATACCTCCGAGACATATCGAAGGCGACGTAAGGTCATTTTGTTGGCAGATCGTTAACGCCGGCAAGTCGGCGAAGAAATTTTGCCATTTTGAATCAACAGCTTATAGGAATCGCTATTGTCAACAGACCGCCAGTTGAACATTCTTCCGCCTGTCACAACCAGCCTTTGCGACGGAAATAGACATAGGGCAGTGCCGCCGAGGCGATCATGCCGAGCAAGGCCAGCGGATAGCCGAACGTCCATTCGAGCTCGGGCATGTGGGTGAAGTTCATGCCGTAGATCGAGGCGATCAGGGTGGGCGGCAGCAGCGCCACGGCTGCGACCGAGAAGATCTTGATGATGTTGGTCTGCTCGATGTTGATGAGGCCCATCGTCGCCTCGAGCAGGAACATGGTCTTGTTGGACAGGTAGGTGGCGTGATCGCCGAGCTGGGCGCAATCGCGCGTTGCGGTCTTGATGTGGGTGCGCACCTCCTTCGACAGGCGGACCTCGCCGGCGCCCGACGACAGGAACGACATCATGCGCGCGATCGTCACCAGGCTCTCGCGCACCTTGGCGGCGAGCTCGCCGGATCGGCCGATGCGGGCAACGATCGCCTTGAAGTCGGCGGGACGGATCGGTCGCTTCGATTCATGCTCGAAGATCTCACGGGAAATCGTGTCGATGTCGGCGCCGGTCCGCTCGAGAATGTCGGCGAGCCGATCGACAAAGGTCTCGACGAGACCGAGCAGCACATAGTCCGGCGCCTTGCACGAGGGGCCGGCCTTGCCGGCCCGCTGGGCGTAGAGGGTGATCGGCCGCGGCTGCGCGTAGCGGACAGTGACGAGGGCACTCGGCAGCAGGATGAAGGTCACGTCGGTCGCGTCGGCATGCGGCGCATCGGCGTTCAGGATCGACAGGATCGTCATGAACAGCGCACCGTCCTCCTCGTAGAGGCGGCTCGACACCTCGATTTCCCGCATCTCCTCACGGGTCGGCACCTCGATGCCGAACCAGCCCTGGACCATCGCCTCCTCTTCGGCGGTCGGACACATGAGATCGATCCAGACGGCCGACTCGGGCTTCTCGCCGGATTCGACCGCGATCGGCTGGAGGCCCCGTCCGGTGGCCGCATAGACTGTCAGCATGTCCTGGACCCCTCCCTTCCGGTGCCGGAACGAGTCGCTCCGCCATGTCGCGCGCGAGCATGACGGTGTCGTGACGGCCCGCCCCGCACAACGCGCCCGTCACCCGCGATGCCGGGCGACCGGCCGCAACGAAAGAAAAAGCGGGGCGGCCGGCCCCGCTTCCCGAACAGCAGGTACGCGGCCGCTCAGCGCGCCTTGTCGAACAGTTCCTCGACGTATTCCCAGTTGATCAGGTGATCGACCCAGGCTGCCAGGTAGTCGGGCCGGCGGTTGCGATAGTCGATGTAGTAGGAATGCTCCCAAACATCGCAGCCGAGGATCGGCGTCGCGCCATGAACCAGCGGGTTCTCCCCGTTGGGGGTCTTCATGATGGCAAGCTTGCCGTCCTTCACCGCCAGCCAGTTCCAGCCCGAGCCGAACTGGGTGACGCCGGCATTGATGAACTCGTCGCGGAACTTGTCATAGCCGCCGAGGTCCGCGTCGATCGCCTTGGCGAGCTTCTCCGGCAGCTTCTTGCCGCCGCCGTTGGGCTTCATCCACTTCCAGAAGTGGATGTGGTTGTAGTGCTGCCCGGCATTGTTGAACAGGCCCTGGTTCCTGCCGTAGGAGCCCTTGACGATCTCCTCGAGGCTCTTGCCCTCCCACTCCGTGCCCTTCAGCAGGTTGTTGCCGTTGTTGACGTAGGCGAGATGGTGCTTGTCGTGGTGATATTCGAGCGTCTCGGCCGACATGTACGGCGCCAGCGCGTCATAGGCGTAGGGCAGATCGGGAAGTTCGAATGCCATCGGATGACCCTCCTCGTGTTCTCACAGGTTCAGGGGAAGAAACGTCACGTCGCTGACTGCGGCTGCCCCCTGCCGCCGCCATAGATAGGCCGGGGGCCGTTCGTGGGCAACACACCGCTTCCCGAAGCGGGACAGCCGGCACTGCATCGGCGCTGCCAGCGTGCCGAAGCGGCACGATCGAGCCTGGCATCCGTGTTGCTCCACCGCCGACCATGATCCGCTCAACACCGTCGACCCGCCGTTCGTTCCTTGTTGGCGCAGGCGCCGCCGTTCTGGCTCCCCTCGCCCCGCGAATCGTCGATGCCCAGGCGCTCGGGATTGACGCGGCGCGATTCGGCATCCAGCCCGATCGCGAGACCGACCAGACGGCGGTGATCCAGCGCGCACTCGACGAGACACGGCTAACGGAGACGCCGTTGTTCCTGCCGCCCGGCCGCTACGCCGTCAGCGGCCTGAGACTGGGGCGGGGTGCCCGCCTCGCCGGCATTCCCGGCGCGACGCGGCTGGCAGCGATCGGCGGCGCGCCGCTGATCAGCGCCGAGGGGGCGGAGCGCGTCGCGCTCGACGGCATCGTGCTCGACGGCATGGCGCGGGATCTCGGCAGCGCGGAGGGGCTGGTCGACCTCGCCGACGTCGCGGAGGTGCGGATCGCCGACTGCGAGGTCGTCAACTCCTGGGGCGACGGGATCATGCTGCGCCGGTGCGGCGGCCAGGTACGGGCGACGACGGTGTCCGGCGCGCGCGGCACCGGCCTGTTCAGCCTCGATGGCACAGATCTCGACATCTCGCACAACCGTGTGCACGACTGCGGCGACAACGGCATCATGGTCTGGCAGTCGGCGCGGCAGGGTGACGGCGCGCGGATCGCCAACAATCACGTCACGCGCATCCACAACCGCTCGGGCGGCACCGGCCAGTACGGCAACGGCATCGTGGTGTTCCGCGGCGCCGGCGTGACGATCAGCGGCAACCGTATCGCCGAGTGCAGCTTCTCCGCCGTCAGGATCAATTCTGGCGCCGACGTGATCGTCTCCGGCAACAACTGCGCCCGGCTCGGCGAGGTGGCGATCTTCGTGGAATTCGGGTTCGACGGGGCGGTCGTCGCCGACAACCTGGTGAACGGGGCGCTGCACGGTATCTCGGTGACCAATTTCGACCAGGGCGGGCGGCTCGCCGTCGTGTCCGGCAACCTGGTGCGCAACATCGAGATCGGCGCATTTCCCGAACCGCGCGGCACCGGCATCTTCGTGTCGGCGGACACGACGCTGACCGGCAATGTCGTCGAGAACGCCGCGCGATCCGGCTACGGGCTCGGCTATGGCCCCTATCTGCGCGACGTCGTGGCAACGGGCAACATCGCCCGCGACTGTCCGATCGGCTTCGAGGTCTCCGTCGTCCAGGGCGTCCGCAGCACGGTGATCGCCAACAACCTGATCTCCGGCGCCAGCCGGGCGGCGATCCTCGGCATGCGCTGGGAAGAGCCGGCAACCGGGGATCTGGCGCAAGGCGGCACGGAGGACTACCCGGAGCTGACCATCCGCGACAACCACATGGCGTGAGAAGCTTGCGCACCGTGGCCCGGCGGGTTTACCGCCGGCTCTGCCCGCCCTACCTTTGGGGAAGCTTCTGGTCCAAGCAGGAGGACAGCCCGTGAGGATGCTTCTCGCTGTCGGCCTCACCTCCCTGTTCGTCGTCCCGGCGCTCGCCCATCATGGCTGGGGATCCTACGACGCCGACAATCCGATCACCATGCAAGGTCCGATCCTTTCGATCACCCTGCAGAATCCGCATGGCGCGATGACACTGCGCCACGAGGGGGCCGAATGGCTGGTGACGCTCGCCCCACTGTCGCGGATGACGGCGCGCGGGGCGACCGGCGACATCCTGGCAACCGGCGTCGAGGTGATCGCCTACGGCTATCCCAAGCGCGACGGCACGCCGGAGATCCGCGCCGAGTGGCTCGACGTCGACGGACGGCGCTTCCACCTGCGCTGACCGGCCGATGGAGGGCATTCTCGCGGCCGTCGAGGCATCGGCGTTCGGCGCCACCATGCGCCGTTCGGTCTGGCTGTTCCCGGCTGCCAATGTCCTGCACGTGGTTGGTGCGATGGTCTTCTTCGCACTGGTCGCGGCGATGGATGTCGCGGTCCTGCGCCATTCGGCGACCGGCGCCCGTGGGGTGATCGCCAGCATCAGACCCTATGCGGTCGCCGGCCTGCTGGTGCAGATCGTTACCGGTCTCATGCTGCTCGTGCCCGAGGCCAGCCACATCGGCATGAACCCCGCCTTCCGGATCAAGCTCTTGGCGATCGGCCTCGCGCTACTCAACGTCGCGGTCCTGGAGGGGATCCTTCACGCCGCGGCCCGCGATCTCACCTTGCTTCGCCTCGCCCGATTCGCGGCGGCCGCCTCGCTGGCGGTCTGGCTCGCCGTCGCTGCGCTCGGCCGCCTGATCGCGTATTTCTAGGCGTGTCGATTCGGGTCTGACGCGGCGCGGGGGCTGTCCTATGCGTGAGGCGGTTGAGTATCGGGGGCCGAGGCTGGCCGTCGGCGAGTTCGAGGCTCTGGTGGGCTGCCGTATCGGCGCCTCGCGCTGGATCACCGTGGATCAGGCGACGATCGACACCTTCGCCGACCTGACCGGCGACCATCAGTTCATCCATGTCGATCCCGACCGCGCCCGGGCGACGCCGTTCGGCACGACGATCGCGCACGGGTTCCTCACCCTGTCGCTGATGGGCGGGCTCGCCACCGAGATCATGCCGCAGCTGGCCGGAGCGAAGCTCAGCATCAACTACGGCTTCGATCGGCTGCGCTTCGTCGCGCCGGTCAGGTCGGGAGCCCGGGTGCGCAGCGTGCTCGGCCTCAAGGCGCTGGATACCGGACGCCCCGATTTCATCGAATGTCTCTTCGATGCCAGCCTGGAGATCGAGGACGAGGCGAAGCCGGCCATCGTTGCCGACTGGCGGACGCGCGCCTATCTGTGAGGGGCGCTTCGTCGCGGTGGAATTTTCTGTCAGCCGGGCTATAAGAAGCGTAGTATCCCGGATCGTGAATGTCCGGGAGCCGAGGAGGCGGCAGCGGCGATGCGCCTGACCAAGCAGACCGGCTATGCGCTGCGAATCCTGATCCATTGCGCCGTCGCCGGAGACCGTTCGGTGACCGTCTCGGAGATCGCGCGCGCCCAGAACATCACCGAGCACAACGTCTTCAAGATCGTGCCGATGCTGGTGCAGGGCGGCTTCCTGGAGACGACGCGCGGGCGCGGCGGCGGTATCCGCCTGTCGCGCGATCCCGCCGAGATCCGCATCGGCGACGTCGTACGGGTGACCGAGGCGACGCATATCGAGGCCGAGTGCGTCGGCGGCGCGGTCGAATGCCCGATCCGCCCGGTCGCGCCGATCAACCGCATCCTCGACGAAGCGCTCAACGCCTTCATCGACGTGCTCGACCAGCACACGCTGCGCGACCTCGTGGCAGCGCGGCCGAAGGGCCTCGGCGCCGATCTGCTGTCGGCCGTCGCCCAGACCGGCTGAACACGGCCCGCGCCGGCGATGCCGCATCCTCCCGTTCCGACCGCCAACCCTGTGGTGGTGGAGATCACGCGCGGCGATCTCGTCGAGAGCCGCCATCGCGGGGCGCTCGCCGTCGTCGACCGCACCGGCTCGACCGTGATCGGCCTCGGCAACATCGTCGCACCGGTCTATCCGCGTTCGGCGATCAAGCTGATGCAGGCGCTGCCGCTGATCGAGAGCGGCGCGGCCGATCGCTTCGGCCTCACCGACGCCGAGATCGCGCTCAGCGTATCCTCCCACAATGGCGAGCCGCAACATGTCGCCGCCGTCCGGTCGATGCTGGGCAAGGCCGGACTGTCGGAAGCTGACCTCGAATGCGGCCCGCAGCTGCCCGCCCGCGACGAGGACCGCTGTGCCCTCCTGGCGCGCGGCGAACCGCCCCGCCGCATCCACAACAACTGCTCGGGCAAGCATGCCGGAATGCTGGCTGCCGCCATGCATCTCGGTCTCGAGCGGCGCGGCTATGTCCGCCACGACCATCCCCTGCAGCAGCGCATCCGCGCGACAATGGCCGAGATGACGGGGACGGACCTCACGACGGATCGTTGCGGCATCGATGGCTGCTCGGTGCCGACCTGGGCGGCGCCGCTGGAGGGCTGGGCGCGAGCCTTCGCGAGCGTCGCAACGGGCCGGGATCTCGGCGCCGACCGCCGCGCCGCGATCGAGCGGATCCGTCGCGCGGTGGCCGCGCATCCGTTCATGGTGGCGGGCAGCGGCCGGTTCTGTACGCGGGTCATGGAGGCCACCGGTGCTGCGGCCTTCGTCAAGACCGGCGCGGAGGGCGTGTTCTGCGCCGCGCTGCCCGACAGGGGGTTCGGCGTCGCGCTGAAGATCGACGACGGCGCCAGCCGCGCCGCCGAGACGTTGATGGCAGCCGTGCTGTGCGCGCTCGGCGGTCTCGAGGGGAAGGCGAGGGCGGCCGTCGAGACCCTCGCGCGACAGCCGGTCACCGATCGCAACGGCAACCCGGTGGGCGAGATGCGCGCCAGCGCCGAACTGCGCGCGGCGCTCGCCTGAGGCGACCGCCGGGTCGGAGCCGCCGAACGCGCCCCGCGCCACGAGCTGTGGCCTTGGCCGAACCGGCGAGTTGCGCTAGGAAGGATTAGTTGTATATGCGGAGGAAATCATGACGGCCTGCATCGTGGGATGGGCGCACTCGCCGTTCGGCAAGCTCGAGGGCGAGACGGTGGAAAGCCTAGTCGTGAAGGTGACCGAGGAAGCACTTGCACATGCAGGTATTTCCGCGAGCGATGTCGACGAGATCGTGCTGGGCCATTTCAACGCCGGATTCTCGGCCCAGGATTTCACCGCGTCGCTGGTGCTGCAGGCGAGCCCCGAGCTGCGCTTCAAGCCGGCGACCCGCGTCGAGAATGCCTGCGCCACCGGCTCGGCCGCCGTGCATCAGGGCATTCGCGCGATCGAGGCCAACGCGGCGCGGATCGTGCTGGTGGTCGGCGTGGAGCAAATGACCACGACACCGGGGCCGGAAATCGGCCGCAACCTGCTCAAGGCGTCCTACCTGCCGGAGGACGGCGACACGCCGGCCGGATTTGCCGGCGTGTTCGGCAAGATCGCGCAGAGCTATTTCCAGCGCTACGGCGACCAGTCGGATGCGCTCGCCCGGATCGCGGCCAAGAACCATCGCAACGGCGTCGCCAATCCCTACGCGCAGATGCGCAGGGATCTCGGCTACGAGTTCTGCCGCACCGAGAGCGAGAAGAACCCCTATGTCGCCGGGCCGCTGAAGCGCACCGACTGCTCGCTGGTCTCGGACGGGGCGGCGGCGATCGTGCTGGCGGACACCCGGACGGCACTCAGGATGAGGCGGGCGGTGGCCTTCCGCGGCCGGGCGCATGTGCAGGATTTCCTGCCGATGTCGAAGCGCGACATCCTCAAGTTCGAGGGCGGCGCGCAAGCCTGGGCGCGCGCGCTCGCCGATGCCGGGGTGAAGATCGACGACCTGTCCTTCGTCGAGACGCACGACTGCTTCACCATCGCCGAACTGATCGAGTACGAGGCGATGGGCCTCGCCCCCGAAGGACAGGGCGGCCGCATCGCGCTCGAGGGCCAGACCGAGATCGGCGGGCGGCTGCCGGTCAATCCATCCGGCGGCCTCAAGGCCAAGGGCCACCCGATCGGGGCGACCGGAGTCTCGATGCACGCGCTGAGCGCCATGCAGCTGACCGGCACCGCACCGGAGGGAATGCAGATCGACGGTGCACAGCTCGGCGGCATCTTCAACATGGGCGGCGCCGCCGTCGCCAACTACGTCTCGATCCTCGAACGCATCAAGTAGGCAAGCTCGGCATGGCAGGCGAGCGTGGTGCGGCCGGCCGCAAGCGCCCGGCCGCGATCGTCACCGGCGGCGCGTCCGGAATCGGTCTCGGGGTCACGCGTCGGCTCCTGTCGGATGGCTGGGACGTCGCCGTCTGGGATGCCGCGCAGACAGCACTCGATCAGGCATCGGCCGAGCTCGGTGAGCGGTCCGAACGCGTGCGCTTCTACCGTGTCGACGTGACCGACGAAGCGGCGGTGGCGGCGGCGACGGATGCCGCGGCCGAGGCCTTTGGCCGCCTCGACGGGCTGGTCAACTCCGCCGGCATCGGCCTCGACGCGCCGTTTGACGAGACCACCGCCGAGCAGTTCCGCCGGATCCTCGACGTCAATGTCGTCGGCTCGTTCCTGGCCTCCAGAGCCGTCGCCCGCCATCTCGGGCGTGGCGGCGCGATCGTCAATATCGGCTCGGTGTCCGGCCTGCGCGGCAATGTCGGTCGCGTCGCCTACGGCGCCTCCAAGGGCGCTGTCGTCACCATGACCCAGGTGCTCGCCGTCGAGCTTGCGCCGCGTGGCATCCGCGTCAACACGGTGGCCCCGGGACCGGTGGAGACGCCGCTCACCGCGGCGCTGCACAGCGACGCGATCCGGGCCGGCTGGCATGCGGCCGTGCCGATGGCGCGCTATGGTACGGTCGAGGAGATCGCGGCTGTCACCGCGTTCCTGCTCTCGGACGAGGCAGCCTATGTCACCGGGCAGACGCTCGCCGTCGACGGCGGCTTCTGTGCCGGCGGCCTCAAGCGCGGCTGAGGCGGGCCCGGCGCACCGGGATCAGGGCAACCCGGCCGGCCAGACCGCCCCGAATGGTGCAGCGCGCTTTGACTGAAACAATCGTTTGAATTATCGTGATCCCTCGATCAGCCGAGGATGCCGCCATGGATTTCACCTTCTCGCCCCGCGTCGAGGATCTGCGCAACCGCCTCTGCGACTTCATGGCCGAGCACGTCTATCCGAACGAGCGCAGGCTGTTCGAGCAGGTCGGCGCCGGCGGCGATCGCTGGCAACCGCTGCCGCTGATGGAGGAGCTGAAGGCCAAGGCGCGCGCCGCGGGCCTGTGGAACCTGTTCCTGCCGGAGAGCGAACGCGGGGCGGGGCTGACAAATGTCGAATACGCGCCGCTCGCCGAGATCATGGGTCGGTCATTCTGGGCACCGGAGATCTTCAACTGTTCGGCGCCCGATACCGGAAACATGGAGGTGCTGGAGCGGTACGGCACCGAGGAGCAGAAGAAGCGCTGGCTCGAGCCGCTGCTTGCCGGCGAGATCCGCTCCGGCTTTTCGATGACCGAGCCGGACGTCGCCTCCTCCGATGCCACCAACATCCGCACCGAGATCCGCCGCGAAGGCGACGAATACGTGATCAACGGGCGCAAGTGGTGGACTTCGGGCGCGGGCGACCCGCGCTGCCGGATCCTGATCGTGATGGGCAAGTCTGACCCGCACAATCCCGATCGACACCGCCAGCAGTCGATGATCCTCGTCCCGATGGATACGCCCGGCGTCCGCGTGATCCGACCGCTGCCGGTGTTCGGCTTCGACGACGCGCCGCACGGGCATATGGAAATCGCGTTCGAGAATGTCCGCGTGCCGGCTTCCAATATGCTGCTCGGCGAAGGACGTGGCTTCGAGATCGCGCAGGGCCGGCTCGGCCCCGGCCGCATCCATCACTGCATGCGCGTGATCGGCGCAGCGGAGCGGGCGCTGGAACGCATGTGTCGCCGGCTCGAGCGCCGCGAGGCGTTCGGCGGCCCGGTATCGCAGCAGAGCGTCTGGTCCGAGCGCATCGCCGAGTCCCGCATTCTGCTCGACCAGGCTCGCCTCTTGACCCTGAACGCGGCCTGGAAGATGGACACGGTCGGCAACAAGGAGGCGCGGATGGAGATCGCCATGATCAAGGTCGCCGCGCCGGCAGCCGCCTGCAAGGTGATCGACTGGGCGCTGCAGGCGTTCGGCGCCGGCGGCTTCGCCGACGAGGTGATGGCCAACGCCTATGCCTATGCCCGCACGGTGCGGATGGTCGATGGACCCGACGAAGTGCACCGCAACCAGATGGCGCGGCTGGAGCTGCGCAGATATCGCAATAGCGATCCGGCCCGCACCGGCGGCGAAGCCGAAGTGTTCATCCGGTAGACCTGATCCGCCGACAATCGCGCGGCTTCAGGCGTGCCGATGATTGTCGGCTGCCTGACCCGGAGCTGCGGGCCCGGCCTCCAGGCCCGCCGCACAGAACTCCACGAGGCGGTCCAGCACCGCCTCGACGTCGCCGACGCCGACACTGCCGCCCGACAGGGCGTCGAGCCGCCGCATGTTGGTGTACATCGCATGCAGCGCGCCCATCGCGAAATGGAAGCGCCACAGCAGCTCGGTGCGCTCGAGATGCGGAAGCGACAGCGCCAGTGCCTCGACGAAACGCTGCAGATGGCCGACGTCCCGCTCGATCATCTCGCGCATCTGCTGCGGCCCGTCGAGGACGGCGCGCGCGACGAACTGCATGTAGATCGACCGTCCCTCGTTGCCGGTGCCATCCGCCGTCAGCGTCGCCCGCAAGGGTGGTGCGAACAGGGCGCGCAGCACCGCGCGCACATCGGCCGGCCGCGCGCCGCTGGCCGCCTCGGCCTCCTGCAGCAGCTTCAGACGCTCGCGGTTTATGGCGACACTGCCCCGCCGAAATACCTCCAGCAGCAGCGCGTCCTTCGATCCGAAATGATAGTTCACCGAGGCGAGATTGACGCCGGCCGCGGCCGTCAGATCGCGCAGCGTCACGCCGCTGTAGCCCTTCTCGACGAACATCCGCTCGGCGGTGTCGAGGATCACCTGCCGCGTGTCGGATCCGCGTCCCGCCCCGCGAGCCTGGGCCCGGGCGGACGCCGTATCGTCGAATGGCATGGCACAATCATCGGTAGACTCGATCAAGATCGATCATCGACCCGGCCAGCCGTCCACGCAACAGCTCATTTGGGTGGCCAGACGGATCATCGTTCCCGGCAATCAATGATCCGCTCCCGGTCTGTGTTCCGTCGCGACGGCTGAGGCAGAACCGGGTGCCACTTGTGCCGCAACAGTTCTGATCCGGCAGCGCCGTCATCGCAGGAACGCTGCGAAACCGCCGAGAAAGGCCGCCAGGTTGTCGCCGAGTTGGTCGCAGAGATAGCCGCCTTCCTGGACGATGACCGTCGGCAGGCCGAGACGGGCGACGCGCTCGCCGATCCGGGCAAAACCGTCGGCGCTGACTGCGAGCCCGCCGAACGGATCGTGCATGGAGGCATCGAGGCCGAGCGCCAGCACCAACGCGCCGGGGGCGTAGGCGCGGATTCGGCCGAGTGCAGTGTCGAGGGCGTCGAGATAGCCGGCGTCGTCGGTATGGCGCGCGAGCGGCAGGTTGAAGTTGAAGCCGAGGCCGGCACCCTGCCCGCGCTCGTCGGCATAGCCCCAGAAGAACGGGTAGAAGCGCAGCGGATCGACGTGAATGGAGACGGTCAGCACGTCGGCGCGGGCATAGAAGATGCCCTGCGTGCCATTGCCATGATGCAGGTCGACGTCGAGGATCGCGACGCGGTCGCAGGCCGCCCGGAGAACCTCCGCGGCGATGGCGGCATTGTTGAGGTAGCAGAACCCCCCGGCCATGTCGGCGAAGGCGTGATGGCCAGGCGGCCGGCACAGGGCGTAAACGGCTCGATCGCCGTCGCGCACCCGTCGCGCGGCCTGGGCGGCCGTCGATGCCGATAGCCTGGCGGCGGGCCAGGTTTCCGCCGAGATCGGACAGGCGGTATCGGCCATGTGGTAGCCGGCCTGCCCGTCGACCGAGCGCGGATAGCCGGCATGACCCCGTCCGGGATGAATGTTCGGGATCACTTCGGCCGAGGCGCCGGGCCGCCGGCTCCAGCGGGCATGCGCATGGATCAGGAACTCGACATATTCCGGCGTGTGGACGGCGGCGATCGGGTCGAGACCCTGATCCCGCGTGCGCTCGTGCTCGAGCCCCGCGCCGAGTGCGGCGGCCAGCAGCCGGTCGGCGCGCTCGGGCTGCTCGGGATTGGCGGTGGTGATGCCGCTCGCCACGAAGTGACGGGGATAGTGCAGCTTCTGCGCCTCGTCGTAGACGACCTTCATTCCGCTTCTGCCTGACCGTGCCCCCCGGGTGCCCGCGGACCTGCCATCGTGCCGTCCTGTCGGTCGGGGATCCGGCGCAGCATGGCAGCGACAAGTCGGCAGGCCAACCCCCGCACCATGCCATGCCCCCAACCCGCACTGCACGGCGGAGCCGGTATCGGCTCCGGTTCGCGGTTCTGGCGGCGGCGGCCGCCGCGCCCGTCGCGGCAGTGACGGGCAGCGGCCTGGTCGCGCCGGTCGAGAACGGAACCATGTGCTCGGCGGCGCGCGACCTGCCGAAGTCCATGTGGAGACGGTATCGCCGGTTGGGCCGACGCGCTGAGCGATCCGCCCCGCCAGGGCGCGGCGCCGGACCACGCGGGGCGGATCAGCGGTGCACGGACCGTCAGGCGTTGCCCCGCGGCAGGTCAAGCTCCGCTGCCAGCGCATCGAGCGAGGCGACGAGCTTCTCCATGATCTCGCCGACATGGGCCTGTGTCGCGATCATTGGCGGGCAGACGAGAAAATGGTCGCCCTCGCGCCCGCCGCGCGTGCGCCGGGAATAGATGATCAGGCCGCGCTCGTAGGCGTGCTCGACGAGCCGGACATAGGCGTCGTGCGCCTTCGGCAGCGGCGTCATGGTCTCCCGGTCGGCAACCAGCTCGAAGGCGAGCAGCAGTCCCTTGCCGCGCACGTCGCCGATGAAGGGATAGCGCGCCATCAGCCCGGTCAGCTCGGATTTCAGCAGCGCGCCGATCCGCGCCGCATTGCCCATCAGATCGTTGTCGAGCACCTCGCGGATCACGGCGAGACCGGCCGCGCAGGCGAGCGGGTTGCCGGCATAGGTGAAGCCATGCACGAAGCCGCCGGCATCGAGCACCGGCTCGACCAGTCGGCGGTCGGCGACCATGGCGCCCAGCGGCATGTAGCCCGCACCGAAGCCCTTCGACAATGCCACGATATCGGGGCGGATCCCCCAGTGCTCGGCGGCGAGGAAGGTGCCGGTCCGCCCGGCGCCACTCATGACCTCGTCATAGATCAGCAGGACGCCGAATTCGTCGCAGATCTCTCGGATGCGCGCATAATAGGAATCGGGGGCGACCAGCGCCCCGGTCGAGGCGCCGCCGACCGGCTCCATGATGAAGCCCAGCACGGTCTCGGGGCCCTGCCGCAGGATCTCCTCGCGCAGCATTCCAGCGTAGCGCAGGCCGCGTTCCTCCATCGACAGGCTGTCGCGGTCGAGATAGCAGGTCGGTGCGGGGATGCGCGGCATCTCGCGCAGCATCGGCGAGAACGGCGCGGTCATCAGCGCCATGCCGGTGAGCGCCAGCGCGCCGAAGGTCGAGCCGTGGTAGGACGGGTAGCGGGCGATCACCTTCCAGCGGCTCGCCTGCCCGGTGGCGACCGCCCATTGCCGGGCGAGCTTGACGGCGCTCTCGACGGCCTCCGAACCGCCGGAGACGAAGAATACCCGGTCGAGGCCCGCCGGCATCAGCGAGGCGACCAGCCGCGCCAGTTCCTCGGCCGGCTCGTTCTCGAAATGCAGCCGGTAGCCGAAGGTCGACCTGTCCATCTGCGCCCGCATGGCAGCAAGGACGCGCGGATTGGAATGGCCGATGTTGGAGACCATCGCCCCGGACGAACCGTCAAGATAGCGCTTGCCGGTCTCGTCCCACATGTAGACGCCCTCGGCCCGGTCGAGGCGCGGGCGGCGGTTGCGCGACTGGTAGAACAGGTTAGAGGGTGGCGGAACGATGTCGCTCATGGGCGGATACTCATCCGGGCGCGCCATAAGGCAAATGGGCAAGCGCGAATGCCGACATCACGGAAGACTGCAGGCGCCTCTGCCGTGGTAACCGGCGGCTGGCCGGACTCCATCCGACCTCCATCGACGCATCCGCGCCGCCCCGGCGGCCCGGAGCGCCGGCAGTCACACCTGCCCGGCATCCCGGATCGGCCTGCCGAGCATCCGGCATGACGGCGCAGCGAGGGCGAGGCGGGAGGACGAGCCTACTTCGTGCCGAACATGCGGTCGCCGGCATCGCCGAGCCCGGGCACGATATAGCCGTGGTCGTTGAGATGGCTGTCGATGGCGGCCGTGACGATCGGCACGTCGGGATGGCGCCTGTCCAGCGCCGCGATTCCCTCGGGCGCTGCCAGAAGGCAGAGCAGGCGCAGCTGCGTCGCGCCCTTCGCCTTGAGAAGGTCGATGGCGTGGGCGACCGAATTGCCGGTCGCCAGCATCGGGTCGACGACGATCACCGGACGATCGGCGATGTCATCCGGTGCCTTGAAGTAGTACTGCACCGGCTCCAGCGTCTGCGGATGGCGATAAAGGCCGATATGGGCGATGCGGGCGGAGGGGACAAGTTCGATCAGCCCCTCGATCATGCCCTCGCCGGCCCGCAGCACCGAGGCGAAGACCAGCTTCTTGCCCTTGAGCGCCGGCGCCTCCATTTCGGCGAGCGGCGTCTCGATCCGCCTGGTCGTCAGCGGCAGATCGCGGGTCACCTCGTAGCCGAGCAGCAGCGTCACTTCCTTGATCAGCCGCCGGAAGCCGGCGGTCGAGCGCGACTTGTCGCGCAGCAGGGTGAGCTTGTGCTGGACGAGGGGGTGATCGACGACGGTGACGTGGGGCATGGCAGTTCCCGGCTCACGGAAGGGAGTTCCGTTTCTACGCACCGAACGCGGCCGATGTCCACGCGGCAGATGACGGGCCGCCGGCGAATGGCCCGCCCCCTCACCCTCAACCGGCCTCGCAGACACCCGGCACCCCTCCCCCGCCATGCGGGAGAGGGGCGGGGTGGCGGCCGGCCGTGCTCACATCGCCTTGGCCTTGTCGGTGACGACGTGGCTCCAGGCGCCTTCCGGCCTCCTGGTGATGACCGGATCGGAACCGCCGCCGAGCAGGACGTCCACGGTCCGCTCGTAGTCGGCCGGGTCGAGCGTGCCGTCGGAGCCCTCGGTCAGCTTGTTGATCTCGCCCATCATGCGGACCTGGTGCTTCTCGGTCTGGGCGCCGGTGGCGTCATTGTCGAGAACGATGCCGGCGGCTTCCTCGGGATGCTCGCGGGCATAGTCCCAGCCCTTCATCGAGGCCTTGACGAAGCGGGCCATCATGTCGACGAAGGCCGGATCGGACAGCCTGTCCTCGAGCACATAGAGTCCGTCCTCGAGCGTCGCGACGCCCTGGTCCTCGTACTTGAAGACGACAAGATCGTCGGGCGAGATGCCGGCATCGATCACCTGCCAGTACTCGTTGTAGGTCATGGTCGAGATGCATTCGGCCTGCTTCTGCAGCAGCGGATCGACGTTGAAGCCCTGCTTCAGGACGGTGACGCCGTCCGGTCCGCCGTCGGTCGGAATGTTGAGATGGGCCATCCACGACAGGAAGGGATACTCGTTGCCGAAGAACCAGACACCGAGCGTCTTGCCCCTGAAGTCCTCCGGACTGGTGATGCCGGACTCCTTCAGGCAGGTCAGCATCATGCCGGAGCGCTTGAACGGCTGGGCGATGTTGACCAGCGGCACACCCTTCTCGCGCGAGGCGAGCGCGGAAGGCATCCAGTCGACGATCACGTCGGCGCCGCCGCCGGCGATCACCTGCGGCGGGGCGATGTCAGGTCCGCCCGGCTTGATCTCGACGTCGAGCCCGACCTCGTCGTAGAAGCCCTTGTCCTTGGCCACGTAGTAGCCCGCAAACTGGGCCTGGGTCACCCATTTGAGCTGGAGCGTCATCTTGTCCTTGGCCGTCGCCGGACCGGCGGCGACAGCGAGGGCGGCGGCAGCGACAGCAGCAATCAGTTGCGTCTTCATATTCTCCTCCGGATTGGGCCCCGCCCCTCAGCTGCGATAGGACGGATGCCAGAAGGTGAAGGCCCGCTCGACCAGCGCGACCAGGCCGTAGAATGCCGAGCCGGCAAGTGCGGCGACGGCGATCTCCGCCCAGACCATGTCGATGTTCATCCGCCCGACCTCGGTCGAGATGCGGAAGCCCATGCCGACGATCGGCGTGCCGAAGAACTCCGCGACGATGGCACCGATCAGGGCGAGGGTCGAGTTGATCTTGAGGGCAGTAAAGATGAAAGGCAGGGCAGCCGGCAGTCGCAGCTTCATCAGTGTCTGCCAGTAGCCGGCCGCATAGGTGCGCATCAGGTCGCGCTCCATCGCGCCGGCCGCCGCCAGCCCCGCCACCGTGTTGACCAGCATCGGAAAGAAGGTCATCACGACGACGACGGCGGCCTTCGATGGCCAATCGAAGCCGAACCACATGACCATGATCGGTGCGATGCCGACGATGGGCAGCGCGCTGACCAGATTGCCGATCGGCAGGAGGCCGCGCCTGAGGAACGGCACCCGGTCGACGAGGATCGCCACGATGAAGCCTGCGCCGCAGCCGAGCGCGTAGCCGATCAGCACCGCACGCAGGAAGGTCTGGCGGAAATCCGCCCACAGGATCGGCACCGAGCCGGTCATCCTGAGCCAGATCTCGCCGGGCGACGGCAGCAGCACGCGCGGCACCGCGAGGCCGCGCACCACGAGCTCCCACAGGATCAGGACCCACAGGCCGAACAACAGCGGCACGGCGATGTCGATCGCGCGCTGCAGCATCCGCTCGCGCGGCGACAGCGCCGACAGCGCGTCGGCCAGCCGCCAGGCGGCGAGCCAGGCGGCGACGACCAGAAGCCAGAAGCCGGACCCGGCGCTGCCGGTCACCTGCGGCAGGGCACCGATCAGAAGCCAGGCCGCCAGATGCGCGGCGATGGCCGCGGCAGGGATGGTCAGGCGCGCCATCGCCGTCGCCGCGACGGCGCAGACGATCAACGCGGCTGCCGCCAGCGCGAGCGGCGGGCTGGCCAGAACCGTTGCCCCGCCGCGGACGGCAGGCAGCGCCAGCGCAACGAGCGCCAGCGCCCCGGACAGTCCCACGAGTGGCGCAACCCCTCCCCTCATTGCGCCATTCCCATGCGCCGCAGCACGATACGGTTGGCGAGACCGACCAGAGCCACCAGGATCGCTGCCATGAACGCCGCCATGAACAGTGCCGACCAGATCTGGATGGTCTGGCCGTAATAGGAGCCGGCCAGCAGCCGCGCCCCGAGGCCGGCTACCGCCCCGGTCGGCAGCTCGCCGACGATGGCGCCGACCAGGCTGATGGCAATGGCGACCTTCATGGCGGTGAACAGGAACGGCACCGAGGACGGGGCCCTGAGTTTCCAGAACACCTGCGCACGGCTGGCCGAGTAGGTGCGCATCAGGTCGAGATGGATGACGTCCGGCGAGCGCAGACCCTTCACCATGCCCACCACGACGGGAAAGAACGACAGGTAGGTCGAAATCATCGCCTTGGGGATCAGGCCGGTCAGACCGACGGCATTGAGCACCACGATGATCATCGGCGCGACGGCGAGGATCGGGATCGTCTGCGAGGCGATCACCCAGGGCATCAGCGAACGGTCGAGGGTGCGGCTGTGGACGATGCCGATGGCGAGCACGATGCCGAGCAGCGTACCGATGACGAAGCCGAGCAGCGTCGAGGAGAGCGTGATCCAGGCGTGGTAGATCAGGCTGCGCCGCGAGGTCGGGGCGATCTGGGCGGTGGTCTTCCAGATCTCCGCGGCAACCTGGTGCGGGGCAGGCAGAACCGGGCGCTCCTGATTCAGCGTCGCGGCGATCAGTTCGGCGGCCGTGTAGTCCTGGTTGGCGCGGAGAAAGGTGTCTCGCTGGAACGGCGCATTGAGCCAGACGGCGGCGACGTACCAGATGACAATGATCGCCGCCACGACGACGAGTACCGGGATCACCCGGTCGCGCAGCCTGTCGGCGGCGGCGTGGGCGCTCATCCGGACCGACCCTCCGCCTCCGTCATCGGGGCCGCAGCGTGCGGAGCGCGCGAGACGCCTGGATCGGCGCGCACGCCGAATTCAGCCGCATCTGCGGCGGCCGGGAAGACACGCCCGGGCGCGGCACCGGCAATCCGCAGCCGTCCTTCAGTCCTCATAGCTGTGCCCCGCCCGCAGGCCCTCGCGCACCCGGTGGGCGATGGCGAGGAAGTCCGGCGTCTCGCGGATGTCGAGGGTCCGCTCGCGCGGCAGATCGGACACGATGACGTCGTGGACCCGGCCGGGGCGCGGCGACATCACGACGATCTTCGTCGACAGGAACACCGCCTCGGGGATCGAGTGGGTGACGAAGATCACCGTCTTGTTGGTCTTCGCCCAGAGCTTGAGGAGCTGCTCGTTGAGATGGTCGCGGACGATCTCGTCGAGCGCCCCGAACGGCTCGTCCATCAGCAGCAGGTCCGGCTCGACGGAAAGGGCGCGGGCGATCGAGGCGCGCTGCTGCATGCCGCCCGACAGCTGCCAGGGATACTTGCGCTCGAAGCCTGTCAGGTTGACCAGATCGAGGTTGCGCTTGACGCGCTCGGCCTGTTCGGCCTTCGACAGACCCATGATCTCGAGCGGCAGCGCGACGTTGCGGGCGATGGTGCGCCAGGGATACAGCGCGGCGGCCTGGAACACATATCCATAGGCGCGGTTGCGGCGAGCTTCGTCCGGGCTGACGCCGTTGACGAGGATCGAGCCGGCGGTGGGCTGCTCGAGATCGGCGATGACGCGCAACAGCGTGGTCTTGCCGCAGCCCGACGGGCCGATGAACGAGACGAATTCGCCGCGGTCGACCTTCAGGTCGATATGCGACAACGCCTGCACCGGCCCGTCCGCGGTCTGGAAGGTGAGCGACAGGTCGCGGACGTCGATGACCGTGGCCGGGGGGGATTGCGGCATCGACGGTCCCTCAGACCCCGCTCGCCGGAATGCCGCTGCGCTCGACCTTGCGCGGGGCGGTGAGTTCCTTCCAGGTCGACAGCGCCCGGTTCACCGCCTGGAACGGCTGGCGGGGAACGAATTCGCCGTGGCCCTCGCGCGTCCTGACCTCGCCATCATGGATCGAGACCACCCCGCGCGACAGCACGTAACGCGGCAGGCCCTTGACCTTCTTGCCCTCGAAGACGTTGTAGTCGATTGCCGACTGCTGGGTCTTCGCCGAGATGGTCTTCTCCCGCGCCGGGTCCCACACCACGATGTCGGCGTCGGCACCGGGCAGGATCGCGCCCTTCTTCGGATAGATGTTTAGGATCTTGGCGATGTTGGTCGAGGTCACTGCAACGAACTCGTTCATCGTCAACCGCCCGGTATTGACCCCATGCGTCCACAGCATCGGCATCCGGTCCTCGAGCCCGCCGGTGCCGTTCGGGATCTTGGTGAAGTCGCCGACACCGAAACGTTTCTGCGCGGTGGTGAACGCGCAATGGTCGGTCGCCACCACCTGCAGCGAGCCCGACTGCAGGCCAGCCCACAGCGAGTCCTGGTGCTGCTTGTTGCGGAACGGCGGCGACATCACGCGGCGGGCCGCGTGATCCCAGTCGGGGTGAGCGTATTCGCTCTCGTCGAGGGTCAGATGCTGGATCAGCGGCTCGCCATAGGCGCGGATCCCCTTCTGGCGGGCCCGGCGGATCGCCTCGTGCGCCTGCTCGCAGGACACGTGCACGATGTAGACGGGCACGCCGGCCATGTCGGCGATCATGATCGCGCGGTTGGTCGCCTCGCCCTCGACCTCCGGCGGCCGCGAATAGGCATGCGCCTCGGGTCCGTTATTGCCCTCTGCCAGCAGCCTTGCCTGAAGCTGCGCCACGACGTCGCCGTTCTCGGCATGGACGAGCGGCAGGGCACCGAGCTCGGCGCAGCGCTGGAAGGAGGCGAACATCTCGTCGTCGTCCACCATCAGCGCGCCCTTGTAGGCCATGAAATGCTTGAAGGTGTTGATGCCCTTGTCGCGGACGATGACCGCCATCTCGTCGAACACCTGCTCGCCCCACCAGGTGATCGCCATGTGGAACGAGTAGTCGCAGTTCGCCCGGCCCGTCTTGTTGTGCCACATGGCAAGCGCGTCGAGCAGCGACTGGCCGGGCGACGGCAGCGCGAAATCGACCACCATTGTCGTGCCGCCGGCAAGCGCGGCGCGGGTGCCGCTCTCGAAATCGTCGGAGGAATAGGTGCCCATGAAGGGCATCTCGAGATGGGTGTGCGGATCGATGCCGCCCGGCATGACGTAGCAACCGGTGGCGTCGAGGACATGATCGGCGTCGTGCGGCAGGTCGGGCCCGACGGCGACGATCCTGTCGTGCTGGATGTAGACGTCGCCCTTGAAGGTCAGATCGGCGGTGACGATGGTGCCGCCCTTGATCAGTTTGGACATGTGTCGTGCTCCTCCTCGCCCTGTTGCTCCCCGTCACACCGTCCGCAGCGAGCGGAGAGCCGGGATCGGGACGCCGCCGCCGTCGATGGGCCCCGATCCCGGATCGGCCTGGCGGCCGTCCGGGATGACGTGGAAATGAGTGGCGCTGGCCCTCACCCGACGATCTCCGCCGTCTCGACCGCGGCGTGGAACAGCGTGTTGACGCCGGCCGCCGCCCAGTCGGGGGTGATGTCCTCCTCCTCGTTGTGGCTGATTCCGTCGACGCAGGGGCAGAAGATCATCGCAGTCGGTGCGACGCGAGCGATGTAGCAGGCGTCGTGACCCGCACCCGAGACGATGTCGCGATGCTTGTAGCCGAGCCGTTCGGCGGCGCGCCGGACGGCGGACACGCAGGCGGGATCGAAGGCCACCGGCGGATAGTAGAACACCTCGGACACCTCCCGCTCGAGCCGCCCCTCCGCACATGCCTTGTCGAGCGCGGCCTCGAGCCTGGCCTTCATGTCGGCCAGGACCGCATCGTCGGGATGGCGGAAGTCGACGGTCATCGTGACGGCGCCGGGAATGACGTTGCGCGACCCGGGATAGGGATCGAGCACACCGACGGTGCCGACTGCATGCGGCGCATGCGCGAGCGCGATCTCGTTGACGGCCTGGACGATCTTCGCCGCCCCGAGCAGCGCGTCGCGGCGGCGCGGCATCGGCGTGGTACCGGCATGGCTCTCGAAGCCGGTCAACCTGATGTCGAACCAGCGCTGGCCCTGGCCGTGGGTGACGACGCCGACATCGCAGCCCTCCGCCTCGAGGATCGGTCCCTGCTCGATGTGCAGCTCGAAATAGGCCTTGATCGGGTGCTGCCCCACCGGCTCGGTCCCGACGAAGCCGATGCGCTTCAACTCCTCGCCGAAGCGGCGCCCCTCGCGATCACGGATGGCGTAGACCTCGTCCTGCGTGAAGGCGCCCGCAAAGACGCCGGAGGCGACCATCGCGGGGGTGAACCGGGTGCCCTCCTCGTTGGTCCAGTTGGCGACCTCGATCGGATGGCGGGTCTTCAGGCCGAGATCGTTGAGGGTGCGGATCACCTCGAGGCCGCCCAGCACGCCGAGAACCCCGTCGAACTTGCCTCCCGTCGGCTGCGTATCGAGATGGCTGCCGAGCACGACCGGCGGCAGGGACGGATCGGCGCCGGCGCGCCGGGCGAACATGTTGCCCATGGAGTCAACCGTCATGGTGCAGCCGGCCGCCTCGCACCAGCGCTGGAACAGCAGACGGCCCTCGCGGTCGGCATCCGTCAGCGTCTGGCGGTTGTTGCCGCCCTTCACGCCGGGGCCGATCTTCGCCATCTCCATCAGCGAGTCCCAGAGACGCCCGGAATTGATCCTCAGATTGTCGGCCGGACCGGTCATGCTGTGCTGCTCCACTTCAACCTTGCTGGATCCTTGTCACGAAGGCCGTGCACACCGAGGCCTCGTCGATCATCGCGGAAGCGCCCGAGCTGCAGGCCGGGATCGGAATCGCAGCTCCCCTTCCCTGGAGACCGATACCGGCCTTCCGCCGCGCTCCGGTCGGCATGGCGGTGTAGCGGTGACGGATCTGTCGAGAACCATGCTGCCCACTCAGTTCATCGTCGGGAAGGTGTAGACGGCGCCCTCCCTGATGCCGCCCGGCCAGCGCGTGGTGACGGTCTTCAGACGGGTGTAGAAGCGCACGCCTTCCGGACCGTAGATCGAGTGATCGCCGAACAGCGAGCGCTTCCAGCCGCCGAAGGAGTGGTAGGCGACCGGAACCGGAATCGGCACGTTGACGCCGACCATGCCTACCTCGATCGCATCGGCGAAGGCGCGGGCCGCGTCGCCGTCGCGGGTGAAGATCGCAGAGCCGTTGCCATATTCATGGGCATTGACGAGGCCGACCGCCTCGCCGAACGACCCGGCCCGAACAACGGACAGGACGGGTCCGAAGATCTCCTCCCGGTAGATGGTCATGTCGGGGGTGACCCGGTCGAACAGCGAGCCGCCGACGAAATAGCCGTTCTCGTATCCCTGCAGCCGGAAGCCCCGTCCGTCGACGACGAGATCGGCGCCCTCGGCGATCCCCTTGTCGATGTAGCCCAGCACCTTCTGGAGATGCTGCCGGGTGACCAGCGGCCCCATCTCCGCGTCGGGGTCGGTGGAGGGGCCGATCTTGAGGGCCCGCACCTTCGGAGCCAGAGTCTCGACGAGGCGGTTCGCCGTCTCCTCGCCGACCGGGACCGCCACCGAGACCGCCATGCAGCGCTCGCCCGCCGAGCCGTAGCCCGCCCCCATCAGCGCATCGGCGGCCTTGTCGATGTCGGCATCGGGCATGATGATCATGTGGTTCTTCGCCCCGCCGAGGGCCTGCACGCGCTTGCCCTTCGCGGTGCCGCGCGCATAGACATATTCCGCGATCGGGGTCGAGCCGACGAAGCTCACCGCCTTGACATCGGGATGGTCGAGGATCGCATCCACGGCCTCCTTGTCGCCGTGGACGATGTTGAGCACGCCGTCCGGGAAGCCAGCCTCGCGGAAGATCTCATAGACCAGCATCGGCGCGGAGGGATCACGCTCGGAGGGCTTCAGCACGAAGGTGTTGCCGCAGGCGATCGCCACCGGATACATCCACAGCGGCACCATCGCCGGAAAGTTGAACGGGGTGATGCCGGCGACCACGCCGAGCGGCTGGCGATCGGAATAGGAATCGACTTCCGGGCCGACATTGCGGGAGAATTCGCCCTTCAGAAGATGCGGGATGCCGCAGGCGAACTCCACCACCTCGATGCCGCGCGCGACCTCGCCGAGCGCGTCCGCATGCGTCTTGCCGTGCTCGCGGCTGATCGCGCGGGCGATATCGGCGGCGCGCGCGTCGAGCAGCTCCTTGAAGCGGAACATCAGCCGCGCCCGCTTCAGCGGCGGCGTCGCGCCCCAGGCAGGGGCGGCAGCCCTGGCCGCAGCGACCGCCTCGCCTACCTCGGCGGCAGTCGACAGCGGCAGTTCGGCGACCTGTTCGCCGGTGGCGGGATTGTACACGGGCGCCGACCGCGCACTCGAGGATGGCGCAACGCGCGCACCTATGGCGTTTGCGATCCGGTCCATCTCTCCTCCCTGGTCCGTCGCGACAGGTCCGTCGACGGGCCAACCCTCGCAGGCGCAGCCACGGCGCGCACGGTCCTGATGCCGGATCGACCGATCTGGCGGCCCGCGCTTCGGCGCGGATACGCCCGTTCCCCCTTCCGTGCGCCCGATCTCGCGGTGTCGCCAACGGAATTCTTGTGTATCGGCCCCGGATCTGCGAAAGTTGACCAAATAGTCAGCTTCAGACGCTAGAGCCACTTGACCATTCGGTCAAGACAAAAAAGCGGTCGCCCGGACACCCCCGATGCCCAACCATTCGGCACTGCCGCGAACCGAGCCGAGAAGCGGCGTCCGCCAGGAGAACGAGGCCCAGATCCTGAAAGCCGCCGAGGCGGTGTTCGCCGAGTACGGCTTCAAGGGTGCAACCACGCAGATGATCGCCGAACGGGCCGGCATCCCCAAGGCGAACCTGCACTACTACTTCCCGACCAAGCTCAAGCTGTACCGGACGGTCGTCGACAACATCTTCCAGATCTGGCTGCGCTCGGCGCAATCCTTCGACGATTGCGACGATCCGGTCGAGGCGCTGACCCGCTACATCGGCGAGAAGATGGAGATCTCGCGCGCCCATCCGAACGGCTCGAAGGTGTGGGCCAACGAGATCCTGCACAAGGCGCCGGTCATCCAGGACTATCTGGAGACGACGCTGAGAGACTGGACCGACGGCCGGGTCGCGGTGATCCGCCGCTGGATTAACGAGGGGCGCATCGCGCCGGTCGATCCGTATTACCTGCTCTACATGATCTGGGCGACGACCCAGCACTATGCCGATTTCAGCCACCAGATCGCCACGCTGAATGGCGGCGAGCCGCTCTCCGACGAGCAGTTCGAGAGGGCGAAGCGCACGGTGGTGGAGATCATCCTGAAAGGCATCGGCGCAACACCGGCGCCGCGCAAGGCAAGGCCGTCGATCCGCCGGCTGTGAGCGGCAGAAATCTCGCCCCGGCCTCACCGATGACACGCCCCGCCGGAGCAACCGTCTGACGTCATCCCCGACGGCGACGCCGATCCGGGGTCGGCAGGGCGGCACGCCAGACCACGTGCCGCCGCGGAGACCGCGGTCCGCTACCGCAGGTATTCGCCGGCCCGTGCCTGCAGCCGGAACCAGTGCCAGGCGTGGCGGGCGGTCGACAGGGGGCCGCGCGGGGCGATCCGGTAGCCGGTATCGGTCAGCCGATCCAGCACCCGGGCGGCGGTGAAGGAATTGTCCTCGCCGTCGAGCGCAGTGGGAACATCGAGCTTGTTGAGCCGCCGCCGGGTGCCGTGCGCCCGGATGCGCTTGCCGTGCGCCGATACGGCGATCTCCGGGGCGGGCGGCAGGCGCTCCTTCAGCATCCGGTCGAACGCGTAGATCACAGGCGCCTTGTGGGCCTCGGCCAGATAGATCGGGTCGGCCACCGTCTCGGCCAGCGCGTGGCCGAGCCAGGCCTCGACATTGATCCTGCGGCCGGTGGCGAACATCTCGTTGGCAATGTGCAGACTGACGAGGCCGTGATAGCTCATCGCCTTGATGAAGGGATTGTAGGGCCACGGCGCCTCGCGGTCGGCGTCGATCTCGCTGACGAACTTCGCGTAGGGCGTCTCGCCGCCGGCCTCGGCCGCGCCGGTCGCATCCTGGTAGAACGACATCGCATTCGAGCTCGCCGAATGTCCGAAGCTGGTGATCGGGTGGCGGACGAACAGGATCCGGTCGGTGACGAAAACATTGGCGAAGGCGGTGTAGACGTCCGGGATATGATAGCAGAAGTACTGCCGCGTGCTGGCCTTGACGTCATCGATGATCCGCCGCGAGATGCAGCCGTGATAGACGTGGAAGGTGCGCATCGACATGCGCAGCCGGCCCTCGAACATCGCATCGAGGATCGCGCCGCCGCCATAGACGGTGTAATCCCAGAACAGCTTGGAATGCTTCAGGATCAGGTAGCCGGCCTCGGTGGTGGAGCGGTTCGGCCAGATGTAGTTGACCGAGGTCCACTTGATCGCCTCGGCGCCGGTCTCGGCGATCAGCCCGGCGAGCCGCGAGATGCCGCCGAGCGTCACCAGGTCGTCGTCGCCGATGAACACGATGTAGTCGCCGGTGGTGCGCGCCAGCGCGGCTTCCCAGTTCGCCCGCATCGACAGGCGGGTTTCGGACCGGAAGTAGCGCAGCCGCGGATCGTCGAAGCGGGCCACCGCCGCGGCGGTGTCCGGTCCACTGGCATTGTCGTGAACGACGATCTCCAGCTCCGGATAATCCTGCGCCACGCAGGTCCTCAGCGTCTGCGCCAGCGTGAAGGCGCGGTCGCGGGTCGGCACCACGAGACTGATGCGGGGGCGGCGGGTGCTGGCTGTCATGACGGATTGCTCCATTAGCCGCGCGTGTTAAAAGCACGCGGCTGGAAGCGGGGCAAGCGCGGGCATCACATGAAAGCAGTCATCCTGGCGGGCGGCCTCGGCACGCGCATCTCGGAGGAGTCGCATCTGCGACCCAAGCCGATGATCGAGATCGGCGGGCGGCCGATCCTCTGGCACATCATGAAGATCTATGCCCATTACGGCGTCAGCGACTTCATCATCTGCCTCGGCTATCGCGGCTACATGATCAAGGAGTTCTTCGCAAACTACCTGCTGCACAATTCCGACGTGACGATCGACGCGCGTACCGGCGAGATCGAATACCACCAGGTCAGCGCCGAACCCTGGCGGGTGACGCTGGTCGATACCGGCGAGGGGACGATGACTGGCGGCAGGCTGAAGCGCGTCGCCGCCTATCTCGATCCGGCCGAACCGTTCTGCCTGACCTATGGCGACGGCGTGGCCGATGTCGACATCTCCAGGCTGATCGCCTTCCACAAGGCGCACGGGCGGCTGGCGACGGTGACGGCCGTCGTGCCGCCCGGCCGATACGGGGCGCTGGCGCTCGACGGCAACCGGGTCGACCATTTCATCGAGAAGCCGCCTGGCGACAATGCCCTGATCAACGGCGGATTCTTCGTGCTGTCGCCGAAGGTCATCGACCGCATCGCCGGCGACGACACGCCCTGGGAGCTCGAACCGCTCG
This sequence comes from Tepidamorphus gemmatus, assembly GCF_004346195.1. Taxonomy (NCBI): domain Bacteria; kingdom Pseudomonadati; phylum Pseudomonadota; class Alphaproteobacteria; order Hyphomicrobiales; family Tepidamorphaceae; genus Tepidamorphus; species Tepidamorphus gemmatus. The sequence continues at coordinate 26,475 of NZ_SMAK01000006.1, forward strand.
AAAGTCTCGCGCGCGACGGCGAGCTCGAGGCGTTCCGGCATGCGGGCTTCTGGCACGCGATGGACACGCTGCGCGACAAGAATCAGCTCGAGGCGCTGTGGGCATCCGGGAAGGCCCCCTGGAAGGTCTGGCCTTGAGCCCGGGCTTCGGCCCACCTGCCGGGTCGGCCGCACGTTCGCCGGGGAGCCGGTGATGGTCACGCCGATTCCGCCACCGTGCGACGACAGCCGCATCGCCTCGCTCGACGGTTTGCGCGGGATCGCAGCGGTCATCGTGATGCTGGGGCATTTCGTGCTGGCGTTCACGCCCGTCTGGTACGCCGGGACCGTCGCCTTCAACTGGTCGGGGCCGAACATCGCCGCCAAGACGCCGCTGTTCGTCCTGCAGAGCGGTACCTTCGCGGTGTTCGTCTTCTTCGCCCTGTCCGGCTTCGTGATGGCGCAGTCGGGCGACCGGTCGCGCGCGCCGCTGCTGGCGCTGGCCGGCACCCGGCTGCTGCGGCTCAATATCCCGGTGGCAGCAAGCATCGCTCTGGCGGTCGTCCTGCTGGCGATCTTCCCGAACGAGATCCACGACGTCGCCGCCATCGTCCGGCACGGCTGGGTGCAAGGCTGGTACCAGCCGGGCGGCCCCTCGCTGCTGGAGGTCGCGATCGGGCTGGCGCGGGGATCATACCGCGCGGCGATCTACTACAATCCGGTGGTCTGGACCATGCGGGTCGAACTGATCGGCTCGCTGGTCATCTACACGATCTACAAGGCAGTGCCGGCGCGCTACGTCGTGCCATGCCTGGTGGCGGGACTGGTGTTCACCTTCTTCCGGACAGGGACCCAGGGCTTCCTGTTCGGCTTCTTCTCGGGCGCACTGCTCTATACATACTGGTCGCGGGGCCACGTGCCGAGATCGTCTGTCGCCTGGGTCGTGTTCCTGATCGGCACCTATCTCGGCGGATTTCCGTTCGCCGAGCCGCGCGGGCCGTCCTACCAGTGGCTGGCGGACCTGTTGCGGCCCATCGCCGATCCGGAGCTCGCCACGCGCAATGCCGGTGCGATCCTGGTTCTGATCGCGATGCTCTACCTGCCTGGCGTGCGGGCCGTGTTCAGCATGTCCATACCCGGCTTCCTGGGACGGATCTCCTTCGCCCTCTACCTGACCCATTTCCCGATCCTGTGCACGATGGTCGCAGCGACATGGCTGTGGATCGGACCGGATCACCAGTTCCTGCTGTTCCTGGCCTTCGTCGCCCTGACGGTGTCGGTCGCCTGGGTGATGACGGTTGTCATCGACGAGCCGATGATCCGTCGGCTGTCGCGGATCAGGCGCTGGTCGCAGAGCTGGCGGGGACCGGTCGCGTTCGGCGCCCGCCCAGCCGCCACTCAGCCCTCGAAGTCGGGATAGGTCGCGTCGCGCCGGTTGATCACCGCCGGGCGTGCCGGCCAGTCGATAGCGAAGGCGGGATCATCCCAGCGCAGCCCCGCATCGCCCTCCGGCGTATAGGGACGGCTCATCTGGTAGAGCACGTCGCTGTCGGGGGCGAGCGTCAGGTAACCGTGGCTGCAGCCCTCGGGGATGAACAGCGCGCGCATCGAGGCGGCATCCAGTTCGACACCGACCCAGCGGCGGAAGGTCGGGCTGTCCCGCCTCAGATCCACCGCCACGTCGAAGATCGCGCCGCGCACGCAGCGCACGAACTTCGCCTCCTCGAGCCCCGCCACCTTGTGATGCATGCCGCGCAGCGTGTGCAGATGGGTATTGCGGGCGATGTTGATCTGGGTCGGGACGAAATCGATCCCGGCGGCGGCGAACTCTGCCGGGCAGAAGGCCCTGTTGAAGGAGCCGCGCTCGTCGACGCGCGGCTCGACATCGACGATGAACACGCCGGGAATCGCCGTTTCGGTGAAGCGCATCGCGCCGACCTCTCGCTGTCTGGACCCGGCGTCTCATAGCCGGATTCACGTCCGCAGGCGACCTCAGCGCCGCAGCAGCCCGTGATAGATCTCCGCGTCGCCGACGCGGCCGACGATCCGCCCCTCCTCGACCACGAGCACCGGCATCCCGGTGGCGAGGCGGGCCTGCATCACCTGCCGGATCGGGGTGTCGCGCCCGCACAGCGCGACGGCGCCACGGCGCGGCTCGGCCTCGCCGAGCCGCACCGTCTCGACATGGGCGCCGCGCAGCGAGATCATCCCATTGCCGTTGACCGCCAGGCCGGAGGCGGCGTCGATGATCCGGGCGGCGTCGCCATTGCCGTCGGCAGCGACCGACGTCATCACCTCGCCTGCCCGCAGGACCGACAGCGGATTCATGTGGGCGACGAAATCGGCGACGTAGGCGTTGGCGGGATTGAGCACGATCTCGTGCGGCGTGCCGAACTGGACGACGCGTCCGCCCTCCATGATCGCGATCTTGCTGCCGATCTTCAGCGCCTCGTCGAGATCGTGGCTGACGAAGACGATGGTGCGATGCAGCGACGTCTGCAGGTCGAGCAGCTCGTCCTGCAGGCGCGAGCGGATCAGCGGATCGAGCGCCGAGAACGGTTCGTCCATGAGCAGGATCGGCGCCTCGGTGGCGAAGGCGCGGGCGAGGCCGACGCGCTGCTGCATGCCGCCGGAGAGCTCGTGCACATGCTTGCCAGCCCAGGCGGCAAGGCCGACCAGCGACAGCTGCGCCTCGATGCGCGCCTGCCGCTCGGCAGCCGGAACGCCGGCGAGCTCGAGACCGAAGCCGACATTGTCGGCAACCGTCCGCCAGGGCAGCAGGGCGAACTGCTGGAACACCATCGCCACCCGGCGGCGGCGCAGGGCACGCAGTTCCTCCGCCGAGCAGGTGGAGGGATTGACGGTCCGCTCGCCCTCGCGCACCAGAACCTGCCCGCGCGTCACCCGGTTGAGACCGTTGACTGCCCGCAACAGGGTGGACTTGCCCGAGCCCGACAACCCCATCAGCACGACGATCTCGCCCTCGTGGACATCGAGGCTGGCGCCGGCGACGCCAAGCACCTGGCCGGTCTCCTCCTGGATCTCCTCGCGGCTGGCGCCGCGGTCGATCAGCGGCAATGCCCGCTCCGGCGCCTTGCCGAAGACGATGTCGACATCGCGGAAGCTGACGAGAGGATCGCGGCTGGCTGCAGAACCGGTCATGGATCAGCGGCGCCCCTCGGCGCGCTCGGACCGGAAGAAGCGGTCGAGCACGATGGCGACCAGCACGATCGCGACGCCGACCTCGAACCCGCGGGCGATGTTGACCTGGTTGAGCGCCCTCAGCGTCGGCACGCCGAGGCCGTTGGCGCCGACCAGGGCCGCGATCACCACCATCGACAGCGACAGCATGATGGTCTGCGTCAGCCCGGCCATGATGCTCGGCAGTGCAAAGGGCAGTTCGACCTTCCACAGCAACTGGCGCTTCGTCGCGCCGAACGCCTCGCCCGCCTCGATCAGGCTGCGCGGCGTCGAAACGATGCCGAGCCGGGTCAGCCGGATCGGGGCCGGCACCGCGAAGATCACGGTGGCGACCAGTCCGGGCACCATGCCGAGCCCGAACAGGATCAGCGCCGGGATCAGATAGACGAAGGTCGGGATCGTCTGCATCAGGTCCAGCACCGGCCTCAGCGCCTCGTAGAGCCACGGCCGATGCGCGGCGGCAATGCCAACCGGCACGCCGACAGCCATGCAGACCACGCTCGCCGAGATCACCAGCGCCAGTGTCTCGGTGGTCTCCTTCCAGTAGCCCTGATTGATGACCAGCAGCAGCGCCAGCAACACGAAGATCGCGAAGGGGATCGAACGGCGCACGAGATAGGCCAGAGCGACCGCGGCGGCGACGACGACCAACGGATGCGGTGTCTGCAGCACCCACAGGATCGCGCCGATGATGGCGTCAAGGATGTCGGCGATCCCGTCGAAGACCCAGGCGGCATTGGCCGTCAGCCAGTCAACACCGTCCTTGGCCCATTGCCCGATGGGAAGCTTGTGTTGCGTCAGCCAGTCCATTGACACGCCCCTCTGCGCGCAGTGGCGGATCACTCTTGCGGCGTCTCGCCCGGAACGGATGCTAGCGCGCGGCGCCGTTGCATGAACAGGGGTGATTGTGAAGAAATCTCAGGGGGTTCGCGGGTTCCCGCGCACGTCCTCGGCCAGAGGCAGCCGACACGGCCAGGCTGGTTCCCCGCGGCCGGCGGCGACACCGGAGAACCGGGATCGGGGCCGCGACCACGGCACCGAGGTGCCCGCCGATCCCCGACCCGCCCACGACCGGTCGGGGATGACGGCGCGCCGCACGCCTCGTCGGCATCAAGCTGACGCGGAAACCCGATCCGGGCATCCACGCCGTCGGCTCCGCGCAAGTCTGGCTGTTCGAGGCGACTGCGCGTCAGCTGCCAAGATGCTTCTCGACCGCTTCCCTTGCGTCGTGACCGTGCAGCGTGGTGACGCCGCGGATCCAGCTTTCCCACATCTTCGGGTTGGCCTTCAGCCAGGCCCGCGCGGCCTTGTCGGGCTCCTCGCCCCTGTCGAGGATCGCACCCATGATCTCGTTCTCCATCGCCAGCGTGAAGCGCTGGTTGGCGAGCAGCTTGCCGACATTCGGGCACTCGGCGGTGTAGCCGGCGCGGACGTTGGTGTAGACGGTGGCGCCGCCGTAGTCGGGGCCGAAGTAGTCGTCGCCGCCGGACAGATAGACCAGATTGAAATTGGCGTTCATCGGGTGCGGCTCCCAGGCGAGGAACACGATGTCCTCGTTGCGGCTGACGGCGCGCGCGACCTGGGCGAGCATGCCCTGCTCGGAGGATTCGACCAGCTGGAAGCCGCGCAGGTTGAAGGCATTGGCCTCGATCATGTCGAGGATCAGGCGATTGCCGTCATTGCCCGGCTCGATGCCATAGATCTTGTCGCCGAGCGACTGGCGGAAGTCGGCGATGTCGGCGAAGTCGGTGAGGCCCTTGGCGGCCGTGTAGTCCGGTACGGCGAGGGTGTACTTGGCGCCCTCGAGATTGACGCCGACAACCTCCACCGAGCCGTCGTCCAGATACGGCTTGATGTCGGCTTCCATGGTCGGCATCCAGTTGCCGAGGAAGACGTCGATGTCCTTGTTCTTCAGCGAGGCGTAGGTGACCGGCACGGACAGCACCTTGATGTCGGGCTCGTAGCCGAGTGCCTTGAGGACTTCCGCGGTCGCGGCGGTGGTGGCGGTGATATCGGTCCAGCCGACATCGGAGAAGCGCACCACCTTGCAGGAGTCCGGATCGCTGGCCAGGGCCGGCACGGACATCAGCGCGGCGAGCGTCAGGCCGCACAGCGTTCGAAGACAGGGCTGCATCGTTGGAACCTCCCTTGGGTCGGAACTTCAGTCGTCGGTCACCGGCGGCAGCTCCCCCTCCTGGAGCAGCTCCGGCTGGCACGACGGAAGATGGCCGGATCGAACCACTTTACGCGCAGCATGGCAAGATTTATTGATTGATTGATCAGTCAAGAACCATCTTGCTGGAGGCGGAAGCTTGCCCAAGATCGGCGTGGAGGCGATCCGGCGTCAGGCCCTGATCGAGGCCGCCATCGAGACGATCCATGACCGCGGCTTCTGCGCCGTGACGGTGGGCGGGATCGCGCGCCGCGCCGGCGTCTCGACGGCGCTTGCCCACCATTACTTCGGGTCGAAGGACCGCCTGCTCGCCGAGACGATGCGCTACCTGCTGTCCGATCTCGGCAGGGCGATCCGCAGCCGGCTGCGCCAGGCGAGCTCGCCGCGCGAGCGGATATCCGCGGTCATTGCGGGCAACTTCGCCCCGGACCAGTTCCAGCCGGCGACGATCTCGGCCTGGCTCGCCTTCTACGTCCAGGCGCAGACGGTGCCGGAGGCGCGGCGCCTGCATCGCATCTATGCGCGCCGGCTCGCCAGCAATCTCGTCCACGATCTGTCGCGGCTGATGCCGCGACCACAGGCGCGCGCGGCTGCGGAGGCGGCGGCGGCGCTGATCGACGGGCTGTGGATTCGCTTCGCGCTCGCCGACGGGGCACCGGATGCAGCGATGGCGATCGCGATAGTCGAAGACTTCGTCGAGGCACGGATCGCGGCGGCCGGAGCGGTGTCATGAGCGAAGCGCTGGAAGCCGACTACGTCATCGTCGGCGCCGGCTCGGCCGGCTGCGTGCTTGCCGACCGGCTGAGCGCCGACGGCCGGCACGCCGTCATCGTGCTCGAACGCGGGGGCAGCGACATCGGCCCGCTGATCCAGATGCCGGCAGCCTTCTCGATCCCGATGAACATGCCGCTGTACGACTGGGGGTTCCGAACCGAGCCGGAGCCGCATCTGAACGGCCGCCGGCTGGCGGTGCCGCGTGGCAAGGTGATCGGCGGATCGTCCTCGATCAACGGCATGGTGTTCGTGCGCGGGCATGCCCGCGACTTCGACACGTGGGAGGCGATGGGGGCGCGCGGCTGGGGCTTCCGCGATGTGCTGCCCTACTTCCGGCGGATGGAAACGAGCCACGGCGGCGAGGCCGGATGGCGCGGCTGCGACGGCCCGCTGCATGTCACGCGCGGCCGGATGCGCAATCCGCTCTACACCGCCTTCATCGAGGCCGGCAGGCAGGCCGGCTACGGCATCACCGAGGACTACAACGGCCATCGCCAGGAGGGGTTCGGGGTGATGGAGATGACGGTGTGGGGCGGCCGGCGCTGGTCGGCGGCCAACGCCTATCTCAGGCCGGCGCTGAAGCGGAAGAACCTGCGACTGTTCACCGGTGTCGAGGTGCAGCGGGTCGAGTTCGACGGCCGTCGCGCCGTCGGGGTCATGATCCGTCGCGGCCGCCGTACCCAGATCGTGCGCGCACGCCGCGAGGTGATCCTGTCGGCATCCTCGATCAATTCCCCCAAGATCCTGATGCTGTCGGGCATCGGCCCGGCGAGCGATCTCAGGCGTCTCGGCATCGAGATCGTCGCCGACCGGCCGGGGGTCGGCGCCAATCTGCAGGATCATCTGGAAATCTACGTCCAGTACGCCGCCAGACGGAAGATCACCCTGCACCGCCATCTGAACCCCGTGTCGAAGGCCGTGATCGGCGCGATGTGGCTGTTGGCCCGACGTGGGATCGGCACGAGCAACCAGTTCGAATCCTGCGGCTTCATCCGCTCGGCCGCCGGGATCGAGTATCCCGACATCCAGTACCACTTCCTGCCTGCGGCGGTGCGCTACGACGGTCGGGCGGCGGCCGACCGCCACGGATTCCAGGTGCATGTCGGGCCGATGCGGTCGAAATCGCGGGGACGCGTCGCGCTCGCCTCCTCCGATCCTGCCGCGCCGCCCTCGATCCGCTTCAACTACATGTCGCACCCGGACGACTGGGCGGAGTTCCGCAGTTGCGTCCGCCTCACCCGCGAGATCATGGCGCAGCCGGCGATGGCCGAGCATATCGATCACGAGATCGCGCCGGGCGCCGATACGCAGAGCGACGCCGAGATCGACGCGTTCGTGCGCGCGCATGTGGAAAGCGCCTATCACCCCTGCGGCACCTGCCGGATGGGAGGCACCGACGACCCCATGGCGGTGGTCGATCCGCAGTGCCGGGTGATCGGGGTGGAGGCGCTGCGGGTGGTGGACAGCTCGATCTTCCCGCAGATTACCAACGGCAATCTCAACGCGCCGACCATCATGACCGGAGAGAAGGCTGCCGACATGATCCTCGGGCGCGATCCGCTGCCTGCCTCCAACCTCGAGCCGTGGATCCATCCCAACTGGCGCACCGCGCAGCGATAGGGGCGCGGGGGCGGCTCGGCACCGCCCTGCCGTGCGTTCCCGGATCTGCCAACGACACTGCATGCTGGCGCTGACGATCCCGCGCGGAGCGCGGTCGGGAACACCCGACCGTGCCGGACGGCGGTCCGGGCGGACGCCCTGCGTCCGGCGGACAGACATGCGAGGGCGGGGCGGACGCGCGAGCATGGCACGGTCGCTTCAATACCGCGCCGCCATGCGATAGAACCCGCCCGCAAGGGGGAAATGACTTCGCGAAACGGCAGGGACATGACAACGGTGGCGGACAGCCGATCAACACGCCGGGACAGGCGGCCGCGAACGCGCATCCAGACGGCGAACCGGCAGATCATCCTGGACGCGGCGCTTCAGGTGTTCGCTGCCTCCGGCTTCCGCGGCGCAACGGTCGACCGCATCGCGGCGCAGGCCGGCATGTCGAAGCCGAACCTGCTCTACTATTTCCGCAGCAAGGACGAGATCTACCGGCAGGTACTCGAATCCACCCTGGCGACCTGGCTGGCGCCGCTGGAGCGGCTTGATCCGGCCGGCGATCCGATCGCCGAGATCGCCGGCTATATCCGTCACAAGCTGGAGATGTCGCGGCAGATGCCGGAGGCCTCGCGGCTGTTCGCCAACGAGGTGCTGCATGGCGCGCCCGCGATCGGCGAATTCCTGCGCGGGCCGCTGCGCGACCTCGTTGCCCGCAAGGCGGCGGTGATACGGGGCTGGATCGACGAGGGGCGGCTGGCACCGGTCGATCCGGTGCACCTGATCTTCATGATATGGGCGACGACTCAGCACTACGCCGATTTCGACGTCCAGGTACGCGCCGTGCTCGGCGAGCAGGGCGACACCGTCGCAGCCGCCGAGGAGACCGTGCTGGCGGTATTCCTGAACGGTCTGCGCCCACGGCGATAGGCCCTACAGAAAGCTCAGCGGGTCGACGTCGACGCTCATGCGGACGCTGCCGCGCGGTTTCGGGGCGGCGTCGAACCAGGCACGCAGGAAGCCCTGCAGATCGAATGTCCGCCTCGCCTTGACCAGCAGACGGAAGCGGTGACGGCCGCGCACGACCGCCAGCGGCGCCTCGGCCGGACCGAGCACGCGAACGCCGTCGGCGGGCGGGACGGCACGCGCCAGCGCCTTCGCATGGGATGCCGCCTCGTCCTGCGACCGTGCCGACACCAAGATCGCGGCGAGCCGACCGAAGGGCGGCAGGCCCTGCCGCTCGCGGCTCTCCATCTCGCGCGCGTAGAAGGCCTCGCGGTCGCCGGAGACGATCGCCTTGATCACCGGATGATCGGGATCGAAGGTCTGGATCAGCGCCCGGCCGCCGTCGCGCTGGCGCCCGGCCCGGCCGGTGACCTGCTGAAGCAGCTGGAAGGTGCGCTCGGCGGCGCGCGGGTCGCCGGTGGCGAGCCCGACATCGGCATCGACCACGCCAACGAGCGCCAGATTGGGAAAGTTGTGACCCTTGGCGACGAGTTGCGTCCCCACCACCAGATCGACCTCGCCGCGCTCGATCATGGTGAAGCGCTGGCGCAGCTCGGCAATGGAGCCGATCAGGTCACTCGACAGCATCAGGATGCGGATGTCGGGAAACCGCTCCGCCGCCTCCTCGGCAATGCGCTCGATGCCGGGGCCGCACGGCACCAGGCTGTCCTCGGCGCCGCAGTTGGGACAGTTCACCGGCCGCGGGATCGCGTGGCCGCAGTGATGGCAGGCAAGCTGGCGGCGGAAACGGTGCTCGACCAGCCAGGCCGAGCAGTTCGGGCACTCGAAGCGGAAGCCGCAGGCCCGGCACAGCGTCAGCGGCGCGTAGCCGCGACGGTTGAGGAACAGCAGCGCCTGCTCGCCACCTGCGATCGTCGCGGCGATCGCCGCAACCAGCGGCGGGCTGAGGAACCGGCCCCGTTCCGGACCGTCGCTGCGCATGTCGACGGCGCGGATATCCGGCAGCCGCGCACCGTAACGGTCGGGCAGGCGCAGATGGCGGTAGCGGCCGCGCTCGGCGTTGGCGCGGCTCTCGACCGACGGCGTCGCCGACGACAGAACCACCGGCACGCCCTCGAGGGAGCCGCGCACCACGGCCATGTCGCGGGCGGAATAGATGACGCCCTCCTCCTGCTTGTAGGCGGGGTCATGCTCCTCGTCGACGACGATCAGGCCGAGATCGGCGAACGGAAGGAACAGGGCCGAGCGCGCGCCCGCGACCGCCTTGACCTCGCCGGACGCGACCCCGCGCCAGGTCCTTTCCCGCAGCTTCGGCGTCAGGCCGGAATGCCATTCGGCCGGCATGGTGCCGAATCGCGCCTCGAAGCGGGCGAGAAACTGCGCGGTGAGCGAGATCTCGGGCACCATCACCAGTACCTGCCGACCGCGCCGCAGCGCCTCGCTCATGGCTTCGAAATAGACCTCGGTCTTGCCGGAACCGGTGACGCCTTCGAGCAAGCTCACCGAAAAGCCACCCGCGGCCACCGCGTCGGCCAGCGCCTCGGCGGCGCCGGACTGGGCCTGCGTGAGGGCCGTCGCCGCGAAATCGGGCTCGGGCGGCGCAACCACCGGCTTCGGCGGCAGCGCCACGCACTGGAGCGTGCCGGCCTGGATCAGCCCCTCGACCACGGAGACGCCGACGCCTGCCGCCCGGGCGAGCGCCGTCTTGCTCCAGGCAAGGCCGTCGCCGGCGACCTCGAGGACGCGCCGGCGCGCCTCGGTCATGCGCTCCGGCGGGGCACCGGCAAGGCGGACGGCGATGACCGGCATCTGCGGACCGAACGCCTCCGGCACCCTCAGCATCATCCTGAGCACCATGCCGCGCGGGCTCAGCGTGTAGTCGGCGATCCACTCGACGAAGCGGCGCATCGCCGGTGCAATCGCCGGTCCGGCCAGCTTCGCCTCGACCGGACGCAGCTTGCCGCGGACAATGCGGTCGGGCTCGCCGTCCCAGACCACGCCGAGCACGGTGCGCGGGCCGAGCGGCACCACCACCACGTCGCCCGGACTGAGTGTCATGCCGTCCGGCACCGCGTAACTGTAGGGCGCCTCTACCGCGACTGGGGTCAGGACGGGAACGATGGATTGGCTCATGGACCGATTCGCGGGGCTGTCATCGGCGACAAACTACCGCTAAACAGGGCGGCGACAGGTGCAGGGGACGCGTGAAGGGACGGACAGGCATGAAATTCTTCGTCGATACCGCTGACGTGGCCGAGATCCGGGCGCTGGCCGATACCGGCCTGCTTGACGGCGTCACCACCAACCCCTCCCTCGTGGCCAAGGCGGGCCGCCCGTTCCGCGAGATCGTCGCCGAAATCTGTGCGATCGTCGCCGGCCCCGTCTCGGCCGAAGTCACCGCGACCGATGCCGAAGGGATGATCGCCGAAGGACGCAGCCTGGCCGCCATCGCCGACAACGTCGCGGTCAAGGTGCCGCTGACCATGGACGGGCTCAAGGCCTGCAAGACGCTGTCCGGCGAGGGCACGATGGTCAATGTCACGCTGTGCTTCTCCGCCAATCAGGCGCTGCTGGCGGCGAAGGCGGGCGCGACCTTCGTCTCGCCCTTCATCGGCCGGCTCGACGATATCGGTCTCGACGGGCTGGAGCTGATCGGCGAGATCCGGACGATCTACGACAACTACGGCTTCGAGACCGAGCTGCTGGCCGCCTCGATCCGCACCGTCAACCATGTCAGGCTGTGTGCGCTGGCCGGTGCCGACGTCGCCACGATTCCGCCCGCCATCATTCGCCAGCTGGTGTCGCATCCGCTCACCGACAAGGGCCTCGACGCCTTCCTCGCCGACTGGAAGAAGACCGGCCAGACGATCCTCTGAGGCCTCGTAGACGCCCGCTCCCGGGCCTGCGTCGCCGCCTGCGGCACACACCGCCCACTTCATGTCGGGGCCGCGCCGGCAGCGAGCCTGCGCGCATCCTCGGCAATGCGCGCGGCCCAGCCGGTTGCACGGGCACGCCGGTCAACGTCAGGCGCAGGCCGATGGTGGTCCCTCCGGACCGAGCGTCGAGCGTTCAGCGCAGACGACTGCCTTCTTCACGTCAGTTCCGCGCGAGCGATGTAAAATGTTCAAACATGGTTAACTGGCGAAAGTCGTTTCGGATCAATGTTTCTGGTCCGTCACAATTCTGCCGGATGCGGCACGGACGGCCCGTTGCCGAAAATTCGAGCATTCGCGGGCCGGCAACCCTGTAGTGTGCAGCGTAGGAACCTGTTAAGGTAAAGGAAGAGTTAGCAAGATGCGGTGTGTTGTAATGTCAGCTTCGCTTTCTCTTCCGAGCCCACGAACGCCTTCTACCGTCGGACGGTCTCCCGTCGTCGACAAATCGCGCATTGCCGGTGACACGGTGCCGCCCGTGACGGGACCCGCCGTCCAGCTCGACTTCCGCAAGGAGTTCGACGCGCGCCGGCTGTTCAATCTGCGGCAGCTCGAGGTGTCGTACGAGGAGTCGACCGGGACGCTGTGGACATTCATGCGGCCGGACGGACGGCCGAGCTACAATCCGGCCCTGCTCGACGATTTCCACGCCTGGCAGCAGGGCATCACGGCGATGTTTGCCGACCGGCCGCACGACCTGCGCTTCCTGGTGCTCGGCTCGCGCACCCCGGGCGTGTTCAATCTCGGCGGCGACCTCAACCTGTTTGCCGCGAAGATCCGCGAGCGCGACCGCGCGGCACTGGTGGGCTACGGCAAGTCATGCGTGCGCATCCTCCACCGCAACCTCAACGGCCTCGGCCTGCCGGTCGTGACGATCGGCCTCGCCCAGGGCGATGCCCTTGGCGGCGGTTTCGAGTCGCTTCTGTCGTTCAATGTGGTGATTGCCGAGCGCGGTGCGAAGTTCGGCTTTCCGGAGAACCTGTTCGGCCTGTTCCCCGGCATGGGCGCCTACAGCCTTATCGCCCGTCGGATCGGCGCCGCCCGGGCCGAGGAAATGATCCTGACGGGGCGAACCTACACGGCTGAGGAGATGTTGGAGGCCGGTCTCGTCCATCTGCTGGCGGAACCCGGACAGGGCATCGAGGCCACCCGCGACTACATCGCCCGCCAGCGTCGCCGCCATGCCGGCACCCGCGCGGTGTTCCAGGCTGGGCGTGAAGTGGCACCGCTGTCGCTCGAGGAACTCGATCGCATCGTCGAGATCTGGGCTGACGCCTGTCTCGACCTCGGCGAGCGCGATCTGAAGGTGATGCAGCGGCTCGTCGCGGCACAGAACCGGCTGCCCTCCGCGCTCGCGGCGGCTGAGTAACGGCGCCGCCGGGTCTCAGGCGACCAGGAGCGGCCTTGCGATCGCGCCGCGGATGCGCTCGGAAACCTCAGCGGCAGGCATCGGCCGGCCGAACAGGTAGCCCTGACCCTCGTGACAGCCATCCTCGCGGACGAACGCCATCTGCTGTTTCGTCTCGAGCCCCTCGGCGACGACCGTGATGCCGAGCGACGTGCCGAGGCCGGCAACCGCCCGGATGATGGCGCGCCCCTCCGCCTCGCAGTCGACATCGCGGATGAACGACTGGTCGATCTTGATCTTCGCGAACGGGAACTTGCGCAGATAGTTGAGCGAGGAATATCCGGTACCGAAATCGTCGAGCGACAGTGAGACGCCCAGGGTCCGGAACTGCTGGATGGCGTGGGTGGTGGCCTCGCTCTCCTCGAGCAGTACCCGCTCGGTGATCTCCAGTTCGAGCCGGTGGGCCGGCAGGCCGGAACGCGCCAGCGCGGAGACCACATGGGCGGCCAGGTTGCGGTCGCGAAACTGTACCGGCGACAGGTTGACTGCGACCTTGACCCCGTCCGGCCAGCGCGCCGCCTCCTCGCAGGCGCGCCGCAGTGCCCATTCGCCGATGCCGATGATGAGGCCGGTCTCCTCGGCAATGGGAATGAACACCGACGGCGGAACGGCGCCGCGCGTCGGATGGTGCCAGCGCAGCAGCGCCTCGCAGGTGGTGATGCGGCCGGTCGCCAGATTGACGAGCGGCTGGAAATGCAGCTCGAACGCCTCACCGGCCACCGCCTGGCGCAGATCGAGCTCAAGGGCGCGGCGCTGCTGGGCGTCGCTCTCCATCGCCGCCGCAAAGAAGCGATGACCGCCGCCGCCGGCGTTCTTGGCGGCATAGAGCGCCATGTCGGCCTTCTTCAGGAGCTGATCGGCATCGGTGCCGTCGCGCGGCGCCAGCGCCACCCCGATCGAGGCGCCGATGTCGATGCGGTGACCGTCGATCTCGAAGGGATCCTCGAGCGCGCGCACGATCCTCAGCGCCAGCCAGCCGGCATCGCGCCGGCGATGGGTATCGGCCTGAACGACGACGAACTCGTCGCCGCCGAACCGGGCGATCAGATCCGAGCGGCGGACAACCTCGCCGAGCCGCAGCGCGACGGCCTGCAGCAGCTTGTCGCCGATCGGATGGCCGAGCGTGTCGTTGACGGACTTGAAGCGGTCGAGGTCGATCAGATGAATGGCGATCTGCGTCTCGCTGCGCCGGGCAGCGGCCAGCATCGCCTCGAGGCGCTCGCGGAACTGGGCGCGGTTGGCAAGCCCGGTCAGTTCGTCGAAGCGGGCAAGCCGGGTGATCCGCTCCTGCGCGCGCTTGCGTTCGGTGATGTCCTCGAGGATCACCACGGATCCGCCGTCGGTCATGACGCGCCGGGACAGCGCGATGGTGCGCTCGCCGTCGAGGGAGATGAAGACCTGGCCGAAACTGTCCTGCTGGAGGCCGCGCGTCAGATCGCGCAGCACCGCCCGCACGCCCTTGCCGGCGTGATTGCCGGCGCGGACACTCGACCGCACGAGCTCGCGGATGCTCATGCCCTCGCGGACTTCCCTGCCCTCGAGCCGCAAAAGCTCGAGGAACCGCTCGTTCCAGACCTGCAGCCGGTCCTGCTGGTCGAGCATGCACAGGCCGTGCGACATGTTGTTGAGCGCGACATCGAACCTGTTCGCCTGCTCCTCGAAGCGCGCAGCAAGCGCAGCTTCCTTGCGCGTCACGGTCAGCGCCTGGATGATGATGTCGCGGATCGACAGGGTGATGTCCACCATCCCGTAGATGAACATCAACACCACGATGCCGAGCGCCTTGTGCACCCAATCCGGATAGATGAGCAGCGCCACGGCGAGCGGCAGCGTGGTCAGGGTGAGCTGACCGACGGCGATGATCGGCCGGGCCGCGTTGCGGCCGGAGATCGCCGCTGCATAGCCGGCCGCCGTCGTCGAGACGGCGAGGTGCAGCGTCGCGTCGTCGGTATGATCGAGGGTCAGGAAGCACAGCGCGCCGAGCAGGGCGGAGAATGCCCAGGCACCCAGTTCGTAGACCCGCTCCCACAGCCGCGTCGCCTCGAGGTCCTGGATGCGCTTGCCCCGCTTGTAGAGGACGGCCGAGGCGACCCGCACCATGCCGACAACAAGGATCGCGAGCGAGGTCGCCATGATCGTGCCGTCCTCGGCGCGGATCGCGACGGCCGCGCCGATGATGGTGCAGGCGATGGCGCCGACGATCAGCGAGGCGATCGGCGCGAACAGCGAGTCAACCAGCGCCGCGCGGATCTCCGGGGGAAGCTCGGCGTCGGTCCTGCGGGTCTGGAGTAGCTTTCGAACCAGCATCTATGCCTTGTTGCCTGGGGGGAGATGTTCGGCAGACCATCCGATACACACCCCGCCCCGAGCCTTGTCGTCCATACCGATGAAAAGGCAGCAACCAATAACCCTAGAAGTTTAAGGAACCATCCAACGGGTGCAGGCCGGCCCGCGCGGGTGGACCGGCGCGCGGAATCGCGACAGGGTGGCCAGCTCGGCAACGACAGGCGGAGAACGGGACGTGGCAGAGGGCAGCGGACAGGTGGCAGGCGGCCATGCCGTGACCGTCGGATCGGCGACGGTGGATATCATCACCATCATCGCGAGCCGCGACATCGAGCGTGTCACCATGGCGAATGCGACCGCCTCGTTCCTGCTGCTGGAGGAGGGGCGGAAGATCGAGGCCGAGGGGATCACCATCCATCCCGGCGGCGGGGCGGCGAATACGGCGGTCTGCTTCGCCCGGCTCGGCATCCCTGCGGCACCGCTGGTCAAGATCGGCCGCGACCTGAACGGCGCCAAGGTGCTGGAATCCTTTGCCAGGGAGGGATTGTCCGACCGTCTGGTCCGCTACACCGACGAACTGGGCACCGGCATCACCGTGATGATCGCCTCGCACGACCGCAACGCCGCGGTCTTCACCTTTCGCGGCGCCAACACGCTGATCCGCGCCGGCGACATTCCTGCCGACGCCTTCGCCGGCGCCTCGATCGTGCACGTCGCCGGCCTGTCGAACGAATCCGCCGACCAGCACCCGGACATCGTGCGCCGTGCCCGCAAGGCCGGTGCGTTCGTGTCGAACAATCCCGGCATTCGCCAGCTCACCGCACGCGGCGAGGCGTTCTTCGCCGCGCTGTCCGACATCGACATGCTGAGCATCAACCGCATCGAGGCCGAAGCGATGCTGCCCGGCCTGATGCGGCATGGCGGGCCCGGTCCATGCCGCGACCATCTGCCCGACAACCCGCCGCAGCTGATGCGCCGCGGCCTGGTCGGCTCGGGTTTCGACATGCCGCTCGAAGCGTTCTGCCGGGCCGTGCACCGGCTCGGACCGCGATACGTCACCGTGACGGACGGAACCGACGGTGCCTATCTGTCGGACGCCGGCGAGCTCTGGCACTGCCCGCCGCTGAAGGTCAAGGTCGCGGGCACCGTCGGGGCCGGTGATGCCTTCTCGGCAACGCTCGGGGCCTGGCTGATGGAAGGACGCGGTGCCGAATCGGCGCTACGGGCCGCCGCCGCCAATGCGGCAGCGGTCGTCGCAGCGATCGACGCCCAGTCGGGGCTGCTGCGGCGGACCGAGCTGACCCGCTGGATCGAGGCAGCTCCGCCGGATTTCGTGGCGCGCCGGCTCGTGTGAGCCATACGCCTTCCGGTGCGGCAAGACACACGTAACCTTGCCAGGCTATGCTGTGATCTGGATGCAGCATTGCCGAGACCGCGTCCGCCGACGGGCCGGTCTCGTCTTGCGCCGCATCGGCGTATAGTAACATATCGGGGTCTCGGCGGGGGCCCGCCAACCGATCGAGTGAAGGGGTGTCTGCGACTCTCGGCGCGACAAGACGACTCTGCCGCGCCCGGCAGCGGTTCGGGTTCAGGATCACCGCGGTCGCTCTCGCAGCGGCGGCGGTAATCTTGCTTGAACTGACATCTGACGACGGTGCCCGCGCACAGACGCCCGAGAGCCCGCCCGATGCCCCGTCCGCAACCGCCCGGCCGGCGGCCGGGATCGCCTACACGGTGACGATCGATGTCGCAGGCGGCGAGGAACCCCTCACGCGCGACATCGAGAACGCCTCCAACCTCAGGGCGCTCAGCGCCGAGGCGCCGGCCGGTCCGGTCGGTCTCGTGCGCCGAGCCGCAGCGGACATCCCGCGGTTCCAGGCGGCGCTGTTCGCCGAGGGCTATTACGGCGCGCTGATCGACGTGCGCATCGCCGGCGTCCCGGCAACCGAGCCGCGCGCGATCGACGCGGCGGCGGCGGCGGCGCTGCGGGGGCCGGTGCCGGTCACGGTGCGGATCGAACCGGGCCGGCAGTTCGTGTTCGGACCGATCGTGCTCGCCGACGCGGCCACCGGCAGGCCGCCGCCGCCGCTGCCGATCGATCCCGCTACGCTCGGCATCCGGACCGGCGAACCTGCCCGGGCGCGGCTTGTGCTGGAGGCCGAGACGCGCCTCGTCGATGCCATGCAGGATCTCGGCTATCCCTTCGCTGCCGTGCCGCGGCGCGAGGCGATCGCCGATCATGCGACCGGAACGCTGGACCTCACCTTCTATCTCGCGCCGGGCCGATACGCAGTGATGGGCCCGGTGGCGGTCCGGGGCGCCAGCGAGGTCGACGCGGAGTTCATCGCCCGGCAGGCGGGTGTCGTTCCCGGGACGCCCTATTCGCGCGCCGAGATCGCGCGAATCCGCGACGAGATGAACCGCCTCGGGGTATTCCAGTCGGTCCGCATCGTGGAAGGCGAGGAGATCGGCCCGGACGGCCAGATCCCGATCATCATCGAGGTCGAGGAGCGCAAGATGCGCTTCGTCGGTCTCGGCGCGGCCTATTCGAGCACGGAAGGCAGCACAGTCAGCGGCTACTGGGGCCACCGCAACCTGTTCGGACGGGCGGAGAGCCTGAGGATCGAGGGCGAGGTCTCGCGTCTGTTCTCGAACTCGGTCACCGATCTGCAGTACATCGCCAAGGCCACCTTCGAGAAGCCGGGCGTCTACCGGAACAACGACGACCTGCTCGTCGAGGCGCGGGCGTTCCGGCAGGTGCCCGAGGCCTATGAGAGCCGCGGCTTCGGTGGCAACGTGGCATGGCGGCGACGTTTCACCGACAGGCTGGAGGGCCGCATCGGGGCAGAGGCCGAGCGATCGCGGATCACCGACGCCTTCGGCACCCGAGACTACACCCTGGTCGGTATCCCGATCAGCCTGTCCTACGACTCCACGGACAGCAAACTCGATCCGACCGAGGGCTTCCGGGCAACGGGACAGATCGAACCCTTTCCCGAGTTCCTCGGCTCGACCGTCGGCATGACCATAGTGAAGGGCGCGGTATCGGCCTATCACGCGATCGACGACGCCAAGCGCTTCATCGTGGCGGGGCGTGTCGCCGCCGGGACGATCGACGGCCCGAACGTTGCCATCATTCCGGCGGATCGTCGCTTCTACGCGGGCGGCGGCGGCTCGATCCGCGGCTACGCGTATCAAGGCGTGAGCCCGCGGCTGCCGAATGGCCAGATCATCGGCGGCAAGAGCCTGTTCGAGGCGTCCCTGGAGATGCGGATGAAGGTGACCGACACGATCGGTATCGTGCCCTTCCTCGACATGGGCGGCGCCTTCGCATCCTCGACGCCGGATTTCGGCTCCGACATGAAGTTCAGCGCGGGCCTCGGCCTGCGCTACTACACCGCCATCGGGCCGCTGAGGCTGGACGTCGCGGTCCCGCTCGAGAAGGGGCCCTACGATCCGAGCCTCGCGGTCTATGTGGGTCTCGGCCAGTCGTTCTGAGCCGCGACATCCGAGGACGACGACGCAGTGCGTAGAGCCAAACGCATAGCCGGGCTGGTCACGGCCCTCCTGCTCGCTCCGGTGATCCTCGTCGGGGCGCTGCTGGCATTCGCCCAGACCGGGCCCGGACGCAGCATGATCGCCTCGCTGATCGAACATTTCGCCTCGGCCGAGGATCAGAGGCTTGCGATCGGCCGGCTGGAGGGGCGGATCCCGTTCGACGTGACGATCTTCGACATCGCCATGGCGGATCGCAACGGCGACTGGCTGACGATCGACCGGGTGCGGTTCGCCTGGCGGCCGTTCGCGCTGCTGGCCGGCGTCCTGTCGATCGAAGCGGTCGAGATCGGCACTGTCGAGATCGCCCGCCTGCCGGAGGGCGGCGCGGATGGTGGCGGCCTGCCCATGCTTCCGTTCGAGATCGCGCTGGAGCGACTCGAGGTGGTCCGCCTCGGCCTCGGCGAGCAGGTGCTCGGCATCCCGGCGGCCGTCGCGATCGCGGGCGAGGCCCAGCTCGGGCCGCCGAGCGAGGGTCTCAATCTCGCCCTCAGCGCCGAGCGCATCGACGGCACACCGGGCAGCCTGCGGGCCGTCGTCGCCTATATCCCCGACTCGCGGCGGCTCGGCCTCGACCTGACGGTCGAGGAACCGGCCGGCGGGCTGGTCTCGCGGCTGACCGGCATGGCCGGTCTGCCATCGGTGCGGTTCACGGCCCGCGGTTCCGGTCCGATCGACGACTGGCGCGCGAACCTCGACCTCGTCGCCGGCGACCGCGGCACGGCCTCCGGTACCGCAGCGATTGCCCGCGGCGGCGATGGGCTGCTGCTCGTCGCCGATCTCGAGGCGGATGCCTCCGGGCTGGTCGATCTCGCCTACGCGCCGCTCGCGGCCGGACGTTCGACGCTCGCCGCGCGCCTGCGCTTCGCCGACGATGGGCCGGTGACGATTGATCGGTTCGAGGTCAAGACGGCGGCCGCCATCATTTCCGTGCGGGGCGAGGTCGTGCCTGCGACCGGAGCGCTCGACATCCATTACGACGCGGTGATGGGAGAGGCGGGTCGCTATGCGGTGATCCTGCCGGTGCAGACCTCCTGGGCGGGCATCGAAGCGGTCGGCACGGTGCGGGGTTCCCTGTCCGAACCGCACCTTGCGTTGCAGCTCGACGGCGAGATGCTCGAGATCGCCAGCAACCGGATCGCCGGCCTCAGTCTCGCGCTCGGACTGGCACCGACCGGGCCGGTCACCGACCGTGATCGCGCGATCCCGTTGAGCCTCGACCTGCGGGCAGTCGGGGTGGCTCCGGCCGAACGCGCCTACGGCGCCGCGGCCGGCGAAGCGGTGCGGCTCGTGCTCGACGGCAGCGTCACACCCGCCGGCAAGGTCACGGCCGAGCCGGCGCGTCTGATCGTCGGGGCCGGCGAGATCGTCTGGAGCGGCAGCCTGGACGCAGCCGGCCTCGACGGGCGCCTCGACACCCGCGATTTCGACCTTTCGGTGCTGGCCGGGCTCGCCGGCATGGATCTCGCCGGACGCGCCAGCCTTCAGGCGGCAACCCGCGCGCGCTTCGATGGCAGCGCGCTGGCGCTCGACGTCAGCGGCGGCTTCGAGGGTCTCGGCACCGGGATCGCGGCCCTCGACGGCGCGCTCGGCGGATCGGTCACCCTGAACGGCGGGATACGGCGGGACGCCGACGGCAGCTTCGCCTTCGAGGATCTGAGGATTGCCGGCGCGGCGCTGTCGATCACCGCGAACGGCAGCGCCGACGAACGACGCGCCGACGTGGTGGCGGCGATCGCCCTCACCGATCTTGCCCGCCTCGACAACCGCGTCGACGGCGCGGCCACGATCGAGGCACGAATGACCGGATCGCTTGCCGATCTCGACCTCGATCTGCAGGCGACGATCGACGAGGCGACAGCAATGGGGCGGCCGGTCGAGACTCTCAGACTCGCGGTCGCGGCACAGGACGTCACCGGCGCACCGAAGGGAACCGTGTCGCTGTCCGGCCGCCTCGACGGGCAGCCGGTGAGCGGCCGCGGACGGCTCAGCGCGGCGGACGGCGCGGGCGGGCTCGCCGGGCTCGCGATCGAGGGGCTCGAGGTGGTGATCGGCTCGGTTCGGGTGGCCGGCGACATCGCCTTCGACCCGAACGCGAACGGCACCGGCCGGCTGGAGATCAAGGCGTCCGACCTGTCCGACCTGGCGACGCTGGCGCTCACCGAACTGCGCGGCAGCCTCGACGCATCCCTCGACCTTGCGGTGGAGAACGGCGAACAGGTGGTGCGGGCGCGGGCCGAGGCACGCGGCGTGCGGGCGTTCGACCTCAGCCTGTCCTCAGCACGCCTCGCGGCGATGCTGCGCGATCCGACCGGGCGGCTTGCCATCGACGCCGACCTCGACGCGCGGGCGCTCGATGTCGGAGGCAACCGCATCGAGCGGATCACGGCCACAGCGCGCGGCGGCGCCACCGCCAACGACATCACCATCTCGGCGACCGGCCTCGGCGCCCGGCTCGATGTTGCGGCCGGGGTGGCACTGGCCGGCGGCGATGCCGACATCGCGCTGCGCTCGCTGACGCTTGCCGCAAGCGGCCAGACCGCGACGCTGGCCGCGCCCACGACGATCAGGATCGCCGGGGGCACCATTTCGCTTGCGCGGCTGACGCTCCGGACCGGCGGCGGCAGTCTGGAGATCGACGGACACGCCGGGGCGACGCTGGACCTGTCGGTGATCGCCCGCGCGCTGCCGCTGGCGCTCGCCGACATCGCGGTCGCCGGCTCGGGCATCGGCGGCACGCTGTCCGGACAGGCGCGACTGACCGGAACCGCCGCGGCGCCGCGCGGCACCTATCGCGCCGACATCTCGCGGCTGGTGCTGCCGGCGATGCGGGAGGCGGGCTTCACCGGCCTCGACATCGCCGCGAGCGGCGAACTGCTCGGCGAGCACACCCGTGTAGACGCGCGCATCACCGGCCCCGGCGGCGCGGCACTGACGGTCACCGGCACGGCGCCACTATCGGCAACCGGGGCAGTCGATCTCGCCGCGCGCGGCCGTGTCGATCTCGCCATCCTCAACGACATGCTGGCGGCGTCCGGCGACCGCATCTCGGGCCCGGTCGACGTCGACATGCGCATCACCGGACGCGCCGACGCGCCGGACGCAAACGGTACCATCCGGCTCGCCGGCGGCACCTTCGTCAGCCCGCTGAACGGGGTCTCGTTCGATCAGGTCGCACTGGAGGCGCGCGGCGGCACCCGCGCGGTCGAGATCACCCGCTTCTCGGCGCGCGCCCGCAACGGCGGCACGGTGAGCGGATCGGGCACGGTCCGGCTCGACGCTGCGTCGGGCTTTCCCGCCGATCTCCGGATAACGGCGAGCAATGCGGAGGTCGTCGCGACCGACATCGTCGATGCCATCGTCGATGCCTCGCTGTCGCTGACCGGACCGGTTGCGAGCCGCCCGGTGCTCGCCGGCACCGTAACGATCCGGCAGATGGACATCACACTGCCCGACCGGCTGCCGCGGTCGGCCGTCGCAATCCCGGTGCGGCATGTCAACACGCCGGAGGCCGTGGCCGCGCAACTGGCCGCCGAGGCGGCGCTCCAGAGCAGAGCCACGGGCGGCCCTCTCATCGGCCTCGACCTGACGGTGACCACCACCAACCGCATCTTCGTGCGCGGTCAGGGCATCGACGCGCAACTCGGCGGCGAGGTGACGGTGCGCGGCACGACGGCCGTCCCGCTGGTGATCGGCGCCTTCGAGCTCAGGCGCGGCGAGGTAAACTTCCTGACGCAGCGGATATCGCTGACCCGCGGCCGTGTCACCTTCTCGGGCGGCGACAGGATCGACCCGAGCCTCGATTTCCTCGCCGAGACCCAGACCTCGAGCGTCACCGCGCAGATCACCGTGACCGGCACCGCATCGCGGCCGGTGTTCACCCTGTCATCCACGCCCGAGCTGCCGCAGGACGAGATCCTGTCGCGGATCCTGTTCGACAAGGCGACGGGCTCTCTGTCGGCGGGCGAGGCGCTGCAGCTCGCCCAGGCCGCCGGCGAGCTGACCGGCGTGCTCAGCGGCAGCGGCGGCATGATCGACAGCATCCGCCAGAATCTCGGGCTCGACGTGCTGCAACTGACGACGGCGGGCGATACCCCGGCGATCGGTATCGGCCGCTATATTAACGACAACATCTATGTCGGTGTGACGCAGGGCGTCAGGCCGGATTCCAGCCGTGTCAATGTCGACATCGACCTGACCCGCAACATCCGGGCGCGCGGCTCGGTCGGCGCGGACGGCTCGTCCAGCGTCGGCGTGAATGTCGAGTGGGAATACTAGCGGACGCCCGCAGAGGCAGCGCAACGGCACCGGAATCGGCCGGGCGTGATCACAGTCCGGCACTCGGCATCGCAGCCGATTGCCGTTGTTTCTCCACCGGATTGCCGGACACCACTTGCACAACAGACCTCGCGTGATAGCATTTTTGCAGCCGCACAAAACAAGAGGGGGACGGTCGATTGGCTCATGCCGCAATCGAGGTGCGGGGCGTTACGAAGGCGTTCGGCGTCCAGCCGGATTGGGTCGTCGCGCTTGACGACGTCAGCGTCGAGATCCGGCAGAACGAGTTCTTCACCCTGCTCGGGCCGTCCGGCTGCGGCAAGACGACGCTGCTCAGGCTGATCGCCGGGTTCGACCATCCGACGCAGGGAACGATCCTGCTGGCAGGGCAGGACATCTCTTTCCTCCCGCCCTACAGGCGGCCGGTCAATACCGTCTTCCAGAACTACGCGCTGTTCCCGCACATGACGGTGGCCGGCAACATCGCCTTCGGTCTGGAGATGCTCGGCAAGCCGAAGGCCGAGGTGGCGCGGACCGTCGATGCGATGCTGAAGCTGGTCCGCATGGAGGCCCTGAAGGATCGCCAGACCTCGCAGCTCTCCGGCGGCCAGCAGCAGCGCGTGGCGCTCGCCCGCGCGCTGGCCCCGCATCCGCAGGTGCTGCTGCTCGACGAACCGCTGTCGGCCCTCGACCTCAAGCTCAGGAAGGAAATGCAGCTCGAACTGAAGCGGCTGCAGCACGAGACCGGCATCACCTTCATCTTCGTCACCCATGACCAGGAGGAAGCGCTGACGATGTCGGACCGGATCGCGGTGATGAACGAGGGGCGCATCCTGCAGGTCGGCACGCCGCGCGACATCTACGAGCATCCCGCCGAACGGTTCGTCGCCAACTTCATCGGCGACACCAACCTGATCGAGGTCGATGTCCTCGCCATCTCGGGCGGTCGCGCCCGGCTGCGCCTGCCATCGGGCGCCGAGGCCGAGGCCGATCTTCCCGATGGCTATGCGGGCAACGGCCGGGCGACCGCGGTGGTCCGCCCGGAACATGCCCGCCTCGTCGCGGCGGAAGGAGGGTCGCCACTCGCCGGCGACATAGAGAATGTCGTCTATTTCGGTACCGACACGCACTATCACGTCAGGCTGGAGCGCGGCGGCGCGTTCACGGTCAGGATGCAGAACGCGCGGGGCGGCGCGGAGGCGTTCTCAACCGGCGAACGGGTCGGCATCGAGATCGCGCCGGGCGCGATCCAGGTGCTCCGGGATTGAGATCCGCTGGCAATGGTGGCTTCGGACACATCGCTGAGATCGAACGCCGCGGCACTGGCTGCCGGTGCCGGCGGCCGCGACGCGCTGGCGGCCGCGGAACGCCGCGCGATCCGGACCAAGTGGCTGCTCAGCCTGCCGGCACTGATCGTGCTGACGGTGGCGGCGTCCGGACCGCTCGTCATCGTGCTGGTCTATTCCTTCCTGAAGCCCGGACCCTATGGCGGGGTGATCTGGGAATTCTCGACGGACGCCTGGTTCAGCGTCGTGTTCCGCCGCGACATCTTCGACGACACGATCAGTCTGGCGGATGCGCATCTTTCGGTGCTGTGGCGCTCGGTGCGGCTGTCGTTCCTGACGACGCTGACGGCGCTGATCCTCGGCTTCCCGACCGCCTACTTCATCGCCACCCGCCCCGCCCGCTACCGCGCCGTCTGGCTGTTCCTGATCACCATCCCGTTCTGGACGAACCTCCTGATCCGCACCTTCGCGATCATGGAGGTGATCCGCAACGAGGGCGCGATCAACACGCTGCTGATCTCGCTCGGTCTGATCCAGACACCGATCCAGATGCTCTACACCGACTTCGCGATCATGCTCGGCATGACCTATGTCTATCTGCCGCTGATGGTGCTGCCGCTCTACGCCTCGATGGAGAAGCTCGACTTCCGCCTGGTGGAGGCCGCCTACGACCTCTATGCGACCCGTTTCCAGGCGCTCAAGCGGGTGATCATCCCGATGGTCAAGCCCGGAATCATCGCCGGCTCGATCCTGGTCTTCGTCCCTTCGCTCGGTGCCTATGTGACGCCGCGGGTACTCGGCGGCGGCAAGAACCTGATGCTCGGCAACCTGATCGAACTGCAGTTCGGGCAGGGCCGCAACTGGCCGCTCGGCGCGGCGCTGTCGATGACGCTGCTCGTCATCGTCATGGTGGCGCTGCTCGTCTACGTGCGCAACGTGTCGCGCCAGGGGGGCGGACACCATGGCTGACGCCGCCATGCGCAGGGCCCGACCGTTCTCGGTGACGCAGCAGACGGGCTTCGCCACCATCGCGATGCTGTGCTTCGTGATGCTGTACGCGCCGATCCTGGTCCTGGTGATCTATTCGTTCAATTCGGGGACCTCGATCGCGGTGTGGGAGGGCTTCTCGTGGCGCTGGTACGAGGCCGCCTGGCAGAACCAGCAGGTCAAGGACGCCTCGATAAGGTCCTTCATCATCGCCTCGATCGCCTCGGTCTCGGCGACCGTGCTCGCCACCATGGCGGCGCTGGCGACGACCCGAACCAGGCCCTATCGCGGGCTCACCGCCATCTACGCGATGATCAACCAGCCGCTGATGGTGCCGGAAATCGTCACCGGCGTCGCGCTGCTGATCTTCTTCGCCATGATCAAGGTGGCGACCGGCTATACGGGGCTCGGCTACCTGATCCTCGCCCACACCGCCTTCTGCATCCCGTTCGCCTATCTGCCGATCCGCGCGCGGCTCGAGAACATGGACCTCACCCTGGAAACGGCGGCGGCGGATCTCTACGCGACGCCGTGGATGACCTTCCGGCGCGTGACGCTGCCGCTGCTGATGCCGGGCATCCTGGCCGGGCTGATGCTCGCCTTCGTGATCTCGCTCGATGACGTGGTGATCACCGAACTGGTCAAATCGGGCGGACAGGATACCCTGCCCACTTACATGCTCGGCCAGTTCCGGCGGGCGATCTCGCCGGAGATGAACGCCATAGCAACGGTGTTCCTCGGGATCTCCGTCACGCTGGTAACGGTGTTCTTCCTTCTGAGCAAACGCAAGTAGCCTTGCCCCGCTGCGGGGCCCAACCACAACGGAGGATCAGACATGAGGTGGAGAACTGCAACCGGACTGGCGGCGGCGAGCCTGATCGCCTCGACCGGCCTCGCCTCGGCAGCAGGGGAGCTGAACATCTTCAACTGGGGCAACTACACGAACCCCGAGCTGATCAAGAAGTTCGAGGACACCTACGACGTAAAGGTGACGATCACCGATTACGACTCCAACGACACCGCGCTCGCCAAGGTCAAGGCCGGCGGTCACGGCTTCGACATCGTGGTGCCGTCGCACTCCTACGTTCCGGTGTGGATCAAGGAAGGCCTTCTGCTCGAGGTCAGGCCCGACCAGATGGAGAATTTCAAGAACGTCGATCCGCGGTGGGTCGACGTGGAATGGGATCCGGGCCGTCACTACACCGTGCCGTGGCAGTGGGGCACGACCGGCATCGCGGTCAACACCAAGGCCTACAGCGGCGATCCCAACACCTCGGCAATCTTCCTCGACCCGCCCGAGGAGCTCATCGGCAAGGTCAATGTCGTGCCGGAGATGATCGATGTCATGCATCTGGCGATCTACTACATGGGCGGCAAACCCTGCGAGAGCGACCGCGAGGTGCTGCGCAAGGTCCGCGACAAGCTCATGGAGGCCAAACCGAAATGGCTGTCGATGGACTACGGCATGACCGAGAAGCTGGCCAGCGGCGACGTCATGGCCTCGGTCAACTGGAACGGCTCGACGTTCCGCGCCCGCCTGCAGAACCCGGACGTGGTCTACGGCTATCCGAAGGAAGGCTATGTCCTGTGGATGGACTCGGTTGCCGTGCTCAAGGACGCCAAGAACGTCGAGAACGCCAAGCTGTTCATGAACTTCATCATGGACCCGGAGAACGCGGCCCTGATCTCCGCCTTTGCCCGCTATGCCAACGGCATCAAGGGTTCGGAGCAGTTCATGCCCGAGGACATGCGCACGGCACCGGAGGTCAACATTCCCGAACAGTTCGCCGATGCCGGCCGCTTCAACATGACCTGCCCGCCCGACGTGCAGGCCATGTACACGGCAATCTGGACCGAACTGCAGAAGTGATCCTGCAGTCCTCCTCGCACCCGGGCCAGACCCGCGTCATCCCGGACGGCCGCATGGCTGATCCGGGAGCGGGAGGGCAGGACGCCAGCCCGCATCGGCGCCCCGGTCCCGGCTCCCCGGCATCCCGCCTGCGGCCGGGATGCGGCGTGCGTCGCGCCGGAACGGGTTCCTCTGCCCGGCAGATCATCGCATCGCGGGCTCGATGATCCGCTCCAACCTGGCGCCTCGTCGCGAGCGCAGACGGCGCGCCGCTCGCCCCTTCTCCGCGAGCGGCTCTACGCCGCTGCCCTGGCTGCGCTCGCGTCGGGCGGGAAGCGGCCGTAGAAGGTTTCGCCGTTCGCCGCCATCTCCCTGAGCAGCCTGTTAGGCCGGAAGCGCGGGCCGTGCTTGCGGGCGAGCCTGTTGCAGAGCTCGACGAAGGCCTTCAGCCCCATATTGTCGATGTAGCTCAGCGTGCCGCCGGAGAACGGCGCGAAACCGAAGCCGAGGATCGAACCGACATCGGCCTCGCGGACGTCGGTAAGCACCCCTTCCGCGAAGCAGCGAGCCGTCTCCAGCGCCTGGATCGCCAGCAGACGATGCTTGATTTCGGCGACGTCGATCGAATCGGGATCGAGATGCACGGGCTGCAGGGTGGACAGCTCAGGCCAGAGCTTCTTCCTGCCCTTCTCGGGATAGTCGTAGAAGCCCTTGCCGTTCTTGCGTCCGAGACGGCCGCGCCTGACGACCATCTCTTCCAGCAGCGCCGCCTGACGCGGGTCGATGGCCTTGTCGCCGAGATCCTTGCGGGTGGCCTGAAGGATCTTCCAGGCCAGATCGACCGCGACCTCGTCGTTGAGTGCAAGCGGCCCGACCGGCATGCCGGCCATGCGGCCGACATTCTCGATCATCGCGGCAGGCACCCCCTCCATCAGCATCAGATGGCCCTCGCGGATATAGGTGCCGACCACGCGCGAGGTGTAGAAGCCGCGCGAATCATTGACCACGATCGGCGTCTTCCGGATCGCCCGGCAGTAGTCGAGCGCGATGGCCAGCGCCCTGTCGCCGGTCTTCTTGCCGAGGATGATCTCGACCAGCATCATCTTGTCGACCGGCGAGAAGAAGTGGATGCCGATGAAGTTCTCCGGCCGGGCGCTCGCCGTGGCGAGGTCGGTGATCGGCAGGGTCGAGGTGTTGGAGCCGAACACCGCCGAGGAGGCGAGCACCGCCTCGGCCTTCTGCACGACGTCGGCCTTGACGGCCTTGTCCTCGAACACCGCCTCGATGACCAGATCGCAACCCTCGAGATCCGCATAGTCGGCGGTCGTGCGGATGCGGGCGAGCAGTGCGGCCTTGTCCTCGGGCCTGGCGCTGCCGCGGCCCACCGCCTTCGACATCAGCGTGTCGGAGTAGGCCTTGCCGCGCTCCGCCGACTCCACGTCACGGTCGATCAGCACCACGTCGATGCCGGCCCGCGCCGTCACATAGGCGATGCCCGCGCCCATGAAGCCGGCACCGAGGATGCCGACCTTCCGGATCTTGGCCGGGGGCACGTCGGCCGGGCGGCGGGCGCCCTTGTTCAGCTCCTGCATGGAGACGAACAGGGAGCGGATCATCGAGGCCGCCTCCCTGGTCTGCAGGACGTGTGTGAAATAGCGCGACTCAACCCTCAGCGCCTGGTCCATCGGGAGCTGGAGCCCCTCGTAGACGCAGGACAGGATGGCCCGGGCTGCCGGATAGTTGTCGTAGGTCTCGCGGCGGTAGATGGCATTGGCGGCGGGGAAGATCTGGAAGCCTTGCGGCGAATAGACCTTGCCACTGGGCAGCTTGAAACCGTCCCTGTCCCAGGGCTGGATCCCCTTGCCGCCGTTCCGGATCCAGTCCTTCGCCGCAGCGATCAGCCTGTCGGCCGGCACCACCTCGTCGATCAGCCGCATGGCACGCGCCTGCGACGGCCTCAGTTCGCGGCCCTGAAGCAGGAACTGCAGCGCGTCCGGCGTGTTGGCGAGGCGCGGCACGCGCTGGGTGCCGCCGGCGCCGGGGAACAGACCGACCTTCACCTCGGGTAGCGCCAGCTTCACCTTGTCGCTGTCGGCGGCGACCCGGTAGTGGCAGGCGAGCGCCAGCTCGAAGGCGCCGCCCATCGCCGTGCCGTTCAGCGCGGCCACCCACGGCTTGCCGCAGGTCTCGAGCCGGCGCCACAGCCGCGACATGCGGCTCGACTGCTCGAACATCGCCTGGATGGCGGCGGCGGGGTCCTTCGCCCGCATCCGGTGGAATTCGCCGAGCAGGCTCTGCAGCATGGTCAGGTCGGCGCCGGCGGAGAAGGTTTCCTTGCCCGAGGTCACGACGGCCCCCTTGATGGTCGCGTCGCTGGCGACCGTCTCGATGATCGCCGCGATCTCGTCCATCACCGAGACGTCGAAGACGTTCATCGTCTTCTCCGGCATGTCCCACGTCACGAGCGCAATGCCGTCGGAGTCGATGTCGAGGGTGAAGTTCTTGTAGGTCATGTCAGGAGTCCTCCCTGGCCTGTCCGGCCGCCCCCCACGTCATGCCCGGACCCGACCCGGGCCTCCAGCTCGCGCGACCAGACCGCCGCGGAGAATGCCGGGCCAGGTCCGGCAGGGACGTGGGTGTGTTTGCCACTGTCGCGACTACACCCGCTCGACGATCGTCGCGGTGCCCATGCCGGCACCGATGCACAGCGTCACCAGCGCGGTCTCCTTGCCGCGGCGCTCCAGTTCGTCGATCACCGTTCCGAGGATCATCGCGCCGGTCGCGCCGAGCGGATGGCCCATGGCGATGGCGCCGCCATTGACGTTCACCCTCGCCGGGTCGAGGTCGAAATACTGCAAGAAGCGCAGCACCACCGAGGCGAAGGCCTCGTTGATCTCGAACAGGTCGATGTCGTCGAGCCGCATCCGCGCCTTCTTCAACACCTTCTCGGTGACGGCGAGCGGGCCGGTCAGCATGATGCCAGGCTCCGAGCCGATATTGGCGAAGGCCCTGATCCGTGCGCGCGGCCTGAGGCCCGCCCGCTTCCCGGCTGCCTTCGAGCCGAGCAGGACAGCCGCCGCCCCGTCGACGATCCCGGAGGAATTGCCGGCGTGGTGGACGTGGATGACCTCCTCGATTTCCGGGTAGCGCTGGATGGCCACCGCATCGAATCCGCCGAGTTCGCCCATCTGGGCGAAGGACGGGTTCAGGCTCGCCAGCGACTGCATCGTGGTGTCCGGCCGCATGTGCTCGTCGCGATCGAGAATGGTCAGGCCGTTGATGTCCTTCACCGGCACCACGGAGTTGCGGAAATATCCCTTCTCCCAGGCATTCGCCGCCCGCTTCTGGCTCTCGACCGCATAGGCGTCGACATCGTCGCGGGAGAAGCCGTACTTCGTGGCAATCAGGTCGGCGGAGATGCCCTGCGGCATGAAGTAGGTCGGGACCGCCAGCGAGGGATCCATCGGCCAGGCCCCGCCGGACGCGCCGATGCCGATGCGACTCATCGATTCGACGCCGCCACCGATGGCCATCTGGTGCTGGCCGGACATGATCTCGCCGGCGGCGAAATTCACCGCGTCGAGGCCGGACGCGCAGAACCGGTTGATCTGGACCCCCGGCACCGACTGGTCGTAGCCGGCATGCAGGACCGCGCCGCGGGCGATGTCGCCGCCGGCCTCACCGACCGGATCGACGCAGCCCAGCACGACGTCGTCGACGAGCCGGGTATCAAGATCGTTGCGGTCGCGGATCGCGGCGAGCGTTTGCGAGGCCAGCGACAGCGCCGTCACCTCGTGCAGGCTGCCGTCCTTCTTGCCGCGCCCGCGCGGGGTACGGACATGATCGTAGATGAAGCAGTCGGGCATCGGACAATCCTCTCCCTGTCCTCCGTCATCCCGCGCCCGGCGCAACGCAGAGCCGGAATCGGGAGGATAAAGACGTTCACGGCATCCCGATCCCGGATCGCCGGATTGCGGCGTCCGGGACGACAGAGGTGCTTGCGGATGCGATCGAGACCATCACAGGCTCCGAGCGATCAGCATCTTCATGATCTCGTTGGTGCCCGCGTAGATGCGCTGCACGCGGGCATCCTGGTACATGCGCGAGATCGGGTACTCGGCCATGTAACCGTAGCCGCCATGCAGCTGCAGGCACTGGTCGACGATCTTGCACTGCAGGTCGGTGAGCCAGTACTTGGCCATCGAGGCGGTGACCGTGTCGAGATTGCCGCTGATCAGCCGGCCGATGCAGTGCTCGACGAAAACCCGGCCGATGGTGGCCTCGGTCTTCGCCTCGGCAAGCGCGAACTGCGTGTTCTGGAACTCGGCGATCGTCTTGCCGAACGCCCGGCGTTCCTTCACGTAGGCGATGGTGGTCTCGAGCGCCCGCTCGATCATGGCGATCGCCTGCACCGCCACCAGCAGGCGCTCCTGCGGCAGTTCCTTCATCAGCTGGATGAAGCCCTGCCCTTCCTCGGCGCCGAGCAGCGCATCGGCGGGTACGCGCACATCGTCGAAGAACAGTTCGGAGGTGTCCTGCGCCTTCAGGCCGAGCTTCTTCAGGTTGCGGCCGCGCCGGAAACCCTCGACCCGATCGGTCTCGACGACGAACAGGGAGGTTCCCCGGGCGCCGGCCGTCGGATCGGTCTTGGCGACGACGATGATCAGGTTGGCATTCTGGCCGTTGGTGATGAAGGTCTTGGAGCCGGAGATGCGGTAGTGGTTGCCGTCCTTGACCGCCACCGTCTTGACGCCCTGAAGATCGGAGCCGGCGCCCGGCTCGGTCATCGCGATTGCACCGATATACTCGGCGGTGGCGAGTTTCGGCAGCCAGCGCTTCTTCTGGTCCTCCGAACCGAAATGCAGGATGTAGGGGGCGACGATGGCGCTGTGCAGCGCGATTCCGAAGGAATCCAGGCCCGCGAGCCCAAGCTGCCAAGTGATCGCCGCCTCGTGCGCGAAGGTGCCGCCGGCGCCGCCGTATTCCTCCGGCATCGCCGCACAGAGCAAGCCCGCCGCGCCCGCCTTCTCCCACGCCCAGCGCGGCACGATGCCGTCCTCGAGCCACTGCTCGTAGTGGGGAACGAGCTCGGTCTCGAAGAAGCGGCGCGACTGCTCCTCGAGCAGCAGCACGTCCTCGCTCTTCCACTCCGGGCGCGGCACGTCGAGTACGGTCATTCGTCGATCCTTCCCATGTCAGTCGTCATCCCGACTCGCCTCCAGGCCGTCATCCCGCTCAGGCGCGCACAGTGCGCGAGCCGGACGCGGGCCGACGGCATGGGGCTGCAGTGCCCACCCGACCCCGAAGCGGACGCACAACCGCCCGGAATGGCGGAGACAGGTGCGGCAGGCGGCATCAGAACGCCTCTGCCGGCAGCGCCATCAGCGTATCGGCGCCCGACGAGATGCGGGCATAATGGGCGTCGGCCTCGGGCATGATCCGCTCCATGAAGTAGCGGCCAGTCACCAGCTTGGCCTCGTAGAAGGCCCGGTTGTCGGCACCGTCGGCGAGCCGCGCCTGAGCGGCCTTGGCGATCTGCGCCCACATGTAGCCGAGCGCCACGAGGCCGAACAGATGCATGTAGTCGGTCGAGCCGGCGCCGGCATTGTCGGGCCTGGCCATGGCATTCTGCATGAACCACATGGTGGCCTTCTGCAGCGTGTCCAGCCCTGCCTTGAGCGGGCCCACATAGGGCGCCATCGCCGCATCGTCCCGGTTGGCCTTGACGAAGTCGCCGACCTCCGCGAACCAGGCCATCACGGCCCGGCCGCCGTTGGCGGGCAGCTTGCGGCCGACGAGATCGAGCGCCTGGATGCCGTTGGCGCCTTCGTAGATCATGGCGATGCGGGCGTCGCGGACGAACTGTTCCATCCCCCACTCGGCGATGTAGCCGTGGCCGCCATAGACCTGCTGGGCCTCGACGGCGTTGCGGAAGCCGATGTCGGTCAGTACGCCCTTGATGACCGGGGTGAGTAGACCCATCAGATCCGCGGCCGCCTGGCGCTCGCCAGCGTCGCTGCCGCGATGGGACACGTCGCCGCGGATCGCGGTCCACAGCACCAACGCGCGCGCCGCCTCGTTGAACGCCTTCATGTTCATCAGCATGCGGCGGACGTCGGGATGCACGATGATCGGGTCGGCGGGCCGGTCCGGTTGCTTCGGGCCGGTCAGCGCCCGGCCCTGCAGCCGCTCCCTCGCATAGGACACGGCGTTCTGGTAGGCGACCTCCGACTGGGCGAGACCCTGGATGCCGACGCCGAGCCGGGCCTCGTTCATCATCGTGAACATCGCCCGCATGCCCTTGTCGATCTCGCCGACCAGCCAGCCCGTGGCGCCCTCGTAGTTCATCACGCAGGTGGCGTTGCCGTGGATGCCCATCTTGTGCTCGATCGAGCCGCAGGAGACGGCGTTGCGCGCGCCGAGCGAGCCGTCGGCGTTCGGCAGCACCTTGGGCACGACGAACAGCGAGATGCCCTTGATGCCCTCGGGCGAGCCCTCGGCGCGGGCGAGCACCAGGTGGACAATGTTGTCGGACAGGTCGTGCTCGCCGGCAGAAATGAAGATCTTGGTGCCGGTGATCGCATAGGTGCCGTCACCGTTCGGCACCGCCCTCGTCTTGATCAGGCCGAGGTCGGTGCCGCAGTGGGGCTCGGTGAGGTTCATGGTGCCAAGCCATTCGCCGGCGATCAGCTTCGGCAGGTAGAGCGCCTTCTGCTCCGCGGTGCCATGCAGGCTCAGCGCGGCGATGGCGCCCTGTGTCAGGCCCGGATACATGCCGAACGCCATGTTGGCGGAGGAGACGAACTCGTTCATCGCCGCCGACAATGTATGCGGCAGACCCTGCCCGCCATATTCCGGATCGGCGGACAGCCCGATCCAACCGCCCTCGGCGAACTGGCGGAACGCCTCCCGGAACCCCGGCGGCGTGGTGACCCTGCCGTCGTCATGGCGGACGCAGCCCTCGATATCGCCGATGCGGTTGAGCGGCTGCAGCACCTCCTGGCAAAGCCGCGCCCCCTCCTCGAGGATCGCCCGCACCAGATCGGGCGTCGCCTCGGCGAAGCCGGGGATGTTGCCGTAGCGCTCGAGACCGATGACGTCGTTGAGCAGGAAGAGGACGTCCTCGACGGGCGCCTGGTAGCTCGGCATGGGCATTTCCTCCTACGGTGCGCGGCCCCCGGATTCGCTGTCCGTCAGGCGCCGCGACTCTCGCGTTCCTTCAGCATACCAGAGACGACCTCGCGGGCGCGCCGGAGTTCGGAAATCGCCGTCTCGATCTCGGCGCGCTGCGCCTCGAGAAAGCGGATCTGCTCGTCGAACTTGTCGCGCGCCACGCGAAGCTGGGTGACCTGGCCATCCTTCAGGTCGTACAGATCAAGCATCTGGCTGATCTCGGCCAGCGAGAAGCCGACCCGCTTGCCGTGCAGGATCAGCTTCAGGCGCGCTCGGTCGCGGCGCGAATAGATGCGGGTCTGGCCATGGCGGCGCGGATGGATCAGTCCCTTGTCCTCGTAGAAGCGCAACGTGCGCAGGGTGACTCCGAACTCGCGCGCGAGATCGCCGATGGTGAAGGTGGTCTGGCGGGCGGCAGCAGGCGCCGGGGCTTCACCCGGCGGGGACGGTGCGGCCTCGGTCTCAGCGTTGCGGCGGGACATGCGCTTGCGATCCTGTTCACAGGGAAGCTACATAACGTTTACGTAAACGTCAAGCAGTCAGTCTGCTGCCGCTCGACCGCCTCCTCTCCGCCCTTCGCCGCCCCGTGCCCGGCCGTCGCCGGGGCCGGCCGCGCGCCGAACGGCTGCCGACGCACCGGATCCCTTAACCCGTTGTTTACCGTGTTGCGAAAAACTCCGGCATGGCCCTGATCCGCGCCGCTCTGGTGGCACGGAGTCGCAAAGCCCGCCCGTGCGCAGCGCACGCCGCAACACCGGTAGTAGACGATGGCACTCCGCGGTTCCACCAAGCCGATTTCCGACCTCGATGCCGTAGCGGAGGCGCGCCGGCTGGCCGACCGCGCCGGGATGAGCCTGCGCGACTGGCTCGACGCGGTGATCGACGGCAGCGTCGACGAGGTGGCGCCGCCGCGCAGGCAGTCAACGGCTGCCGCCGCCCGGCCCGAGAATGCCGCGCGGGATCGCCGCCGCCAAGCCCTCGACCAGGTGGAGGCGGGTCTCGACGACCTCGAGCGCCGGCTGTCGCGCGGCAGCCGCGACAAGCATGCGGCCGCGGCCGCGACCGATCTCACCGACCGCTTTCCGCCCGCGCGCGGGCGCGCCGCCGAGACGGAGGTCGAGCGCCGTCTCGGCCGACTCGTCGATGCGGTGGGCGGCGACGAGCCGATCGGCCGCGACGAGGCCCCCGAGGCGCTGCGCGCCATTGCCGGCCGGCTCGACCGGCTTGGTGGCGCCGTCGCGCGGGATGATCTGGAACGGCGTGCGGCCCGCGACACGGTGCGCCAGCTCGAGGAGCGCCTCGAACAGATCGCCCGGCGCATGGAGACGCCGGCGCGCCCGCCGCTGGCCACCGCCCGGCCGATCGGCTCCGGGCGCGAGCGCCCGCTGGCCGACTCGCGCGTCTCGCCGGCCGCGCTCGACGGCCTGAAGGAAGCGATCGCCGAGATCGCCACCCGCCAGCGCAGCCTGGAGACCAGCTTCGACCGGGCCGTGGCGACCTATGCTGACCGCATCGATCACCGGCTCGATACGGTCGCCGAGCGGCTCGAGCGCACCCTCGAGGAGGCGCCCCTGCGGGGACAGCGCCACCCGGATGCGAGCCGCGCGGAGTTCGACGCCCTGCGCCGGCTGGTCGGCGATCTCGCCGACCGCATCGACAGCATGCCGGCGCGCGTCGCCGAGGACTTCGCCGGGCGACTGGAGGACACCGCCCGCCGGCTCGATACTGCGACCCGGTCCGAACTGGATGCGATTCGCGGCGAGCTGCGCGAGATCGCCCAGGATCTCGACCGCAGCGCGCGCGCCGAATTCCATGCCCTGCGCACCGAGCTGCGCGAACTCGCGGACCGCGTCGAACGGACGCCGACCTCGTCGGCGTCCAGCCTCGAGGCGATGATCGAAGACGTCGCGCTGCGGCTCGACACCGCCGCGCGCAGCGAGTTCGCCGAGATCCGCAGCGAGATCCGCGAAATCGCACGCGCCATCGACGCGGCCGGGCGCAGCGAGTTCGAGAGCCTGCGCGGCGAGATCCAGGCGCTGGGCGACCGCCTGAGCGCCGGCGAGCGGTCTCGGACGCGGGAGCGCGACGACCGCGAGTTCGAAGCCGTGCGCGCCGAGATCCGGGCACTCGCCGAACAGATCGACGATGCCCGTCAGAGCGACTACTCGGCCCTGCGTGGCGAGATGCGCGCGCTCGGCGAGCGCGTCGGCACGGTGTCCGCGCCGCAGATGGCCGAGCTCGAGCAGCACCTGTCGATGCTCGCGAACCGGCTGGACAGTGCCGCCAGCGAGGGAGACGCCACGGCGCTTGCCCAGATCGAGCGGCAGATCGCGCGGCTGGCCGAGCAGGTCGACGCCTCGACCCGTCGGGTGGCGGGCCTCGATGGGCTGGACCGGACGCTCGAGGACCTGTTCAGCCGGCTCGATCAGAGCCGCGCCGATGCCATGGAGGCGGCGCGGGCCGCTGCGCAGGAGGCGGTTGAGCGGGCGATGGCGTCGCTGGCGCGCGACACCGGCGGCGATCCGGACATCCTCGAGGCGTTGAAGCGCGAACTGGCCGAGCAGCGCGCCAATGCCGAGGCGGCCGACCGACGCACCGAGGAGACGCTGCGCGCCGTTCACGAGACCCTGAAGAAGATCGTCGGCCGGCTGGAGGATCTCGAGGACGAGATCGAGGGCGCCGCCGCCAGGCCGCAGGCGCGGGCCGGCGAGCTGCCGGCCGGACGTGAACCGGCGCCGGAGCCGACGGTCGGCGCCGCGCCGGAGGATCGCACCCGCGTGCCGGAGCCCGACGCGATCGTCGATCGCATCAACGCCGTCACCCGCTCGTTCCGCGAGGCGGTTCCGCCCGATCCGGCTGACGACGTGCCACTCGAGCCCGGCACCCGGAGGCCGAGGACCGAGCCTGAGGTGCTGGCCGCCGAGCCGACGCGCAAGGCCGACTTCATCGCCGCCGCCCGCCGCGCCGCCCAGGCGGCAACCCGGGAGGCGACCCGGGAGGCCGTTGCCGACGAACCGGCGGCGCCGATCCGCGACCGCAAGCGGCTGGCCGCGGTCGGGACCGCGCTGGCGCGCTACCGCCGGCCGCTGGCGATCCTCGTGGCGATGTTGCTGGTCATCTATGGCGCCATGAAGCTCGCTGCCATCCTGCGCTCGGATTCCGCCGTGCTGTCGCTCCTCGAGACACCGGAGGCAGGACAGGTCGAGACAGCCGACACGACGCCGCCGCAACGGCCGCCACACCAGACGGTCGACAACACCAAGGAGGCCGGTTCGGCAATCCGCCAGATCATCGCCGCCGCCGAGCCCGTCGCAAAGGCCGACGTCACCGGCTCGATCCCGACACCCGCAACGATCGATCAAGCAGTCGGAACCGAGCCCGCACCGGCCGCCGCCGCGTCCGCCCCTGCCTTGCAACAGGACGCGATCCCGGCGCTGCCCGAGAGCATCGGACCGCAGAAGCTGCGCGAGGCAGCGCTTTCCGGCGACCCAGCGGCACAGTTCGAGATCGCGATCCGCTACATGGATGGCCGCGGTGTGCCGCAGGACTACGCCGAGGCGGCCAGGTGGTATCGACTCGCCGCCGCGCAGGGCCTTGCGCCCGCCCAGTACCGGCTTGGCAGCATGTACGAGAAGGGCCACGGCGTCGGTCGCGACCTGGCAATGGCACGGATGTGGTATCAGCGCGCGGCCGAGCGCGGCAACCGCAAGGCGATGCACAATCTGGCGGTGCTGTACGCCGACGGCATCGACGGAACGCCGGATTTCGAGAAGGCCGCCACCTGGTTCCGCCAGGCCGCCGAGCACGGGCTCGCCGACAGCCAGTACAATCTCGCGATCCTCTACGCGCGCGGCATGGGTGTCGCCGTCGACCTGGTGGAATCGTTCCGCTGGTTCGCCATCGCCGCCGACCAGGGCGACCGCGAGGCGCTCGCCAAGCGCGACGAGATCGCCCGCAATCTGGACGAGCAGCAGCTCGCCCGAGCACGCGCAGCCCTCGACTCCTTCACCCCGAAGCCGGTGGACCCGGCCGCCAACGTCGTCGCCGAGCCACAGGGCGGCTGGGGCGACGCGCTGCCGCCGGTGCGTCAGGCGCTCGGCGCACGCGAGAGCATCGCAACCGTGCAGTCGCTGCTGTCGCGGCTCGGCTACGCGCCCGGTCCCGCGGACGGCGAGATGGGACCGCGCACCCGCGATGCGATCCGCGCCTTCCAGCGCAGCGTCGGCATGCCGGATACCGGCGAGGTCAGTGAGGAGCTGATCGAGCGACTGACGCGTTCGGCCGGTTGAGGCCGCACGCCGGCCCGGCCGGTTGACTTCCGCCGCCGGCTGCCGGTTAACAGACAGAGTGCAAGAACGAGCGCCCCGTCGGCGCGCGGCGACCCGTCAGGCCGCGAGCATGCAGATCTACCTGCCGATTGCCGAGATCGCCGTGAACATGTTCCTGCTGCTGGGCATGGGCGGCGCGGTCGGCTTCCTGTCCGGCATGTTCGGCGTCGGCGGCGGCTTCCTGCTGACGCCGCTGCTGATCTTCACCGGCATTCCGCCGGCCGTCGCGGTCGCGACGCAGAGCGGCCAGATCGTCGCCTCGTCGGTGTCCGGCGCGCTCGCCCACTGGCGGCGCGGGACCATCGACGTCTCGCTCGGCATCATCCTGATCGCAGGTGGCATCGTCGGCGCGTCAATGGGTGTGGTGCTGTTCCGCCTGCTGCGGCATGTCGGCCAGCTCGACCTGATCATCTCCCTGCTCTACGTGCTGTTCCTCGGCGTCGTCGGCGGGCTGATGCTGTTGGAGAGCGCGCGGGCGATCATCCTCAGACGGCTCGGCCGGCCGATCGCCGCCCGCCGCCCCGGCCAGCATACCTGGGTGCACAGGCTGCCGATCAGGATGCGCTTCAAGCGCTCGCGGCTCTACATCTCGGTCCTGCCGGTGCTGGCGCTCGGCTGGTTCATCGGCCTGCTGGTTGCCGTCATGGGCATCGGCGGCGGCTTCATCATGGTGCCGGCGATGATCTATCTGCTTCGGATGCCGACAAACGTCGTCGTGGGCACGTCGCTGTTCCAGATCATCTTCGTGACCGCGGCGACCACGGTGCTGCACGCCGTTTCGACGAAGTCGATCGACGCTGTGCTGGCGCTGCTGCTGATGGTCG
Source organism: Tepidamorphus gemmatus (assembly GCF_004346195.1). Lineage (NCBI taxonomy): Bacteria > Pseudomonadati > Pseudomonadota > Alphaproteobacteria > Hyphomicrobiales > Tepidamorphaceae > Tepidamorphus > Tepidamorphus gemmatus. The sequence goes on from NZ_SMAK01000006.1 coordinate 66,079, forward strand.
GAGGGGTGATGGGCGCCCAGTTCGGCGTACAGGCAGGCCAGCGGCTGCGCGGCGAGCAGCTGCGGCTGTTGCTGGCGCTGCTCGTACTCGCGGTCGGCGTGCGGATGATGTACGAGCTGGTGGCGACGCCACCCGATCTCTACACGCTGACGATTGCCGCGGGAGGCCGCTGAGATGATGCGGCTCATCCTCGTGCTTATGGCGGCGGCCTCGTTTCTGCCGCCGGAGCCCGTATGGGCGGAAGGCGTCATCGCGACGCTGTCGAACCGCCGCGTCGAGATCCGCTCCAACTTCGTGGGGACCGAACTGGTGGTGTTCGGGTCGATCGAGCGCGACGCTGCCACCGTGGGGCGGGCCCGGGGCTACGATGTCGTCGTCGTGGTGCGCGGCCCGACGGACGACATGGTGAGCTGGCGCAAGGAGCGGATCGCCGGGATATGGGTCAACGCCACCGGCGTCGAGTTCGTGCGGGCGCCGTCCTACTACGCGGTGTTGTCGAACCGGCCGCTGAGCGAGATCTCGGGGCCGCTGCTGCTGCGCCGGCGCGGCATCGGCCTCGACCATGTGAAGCTCGTGCCCCGAACTGCCCAGCCACCGGAGGTGGAGGCCGAGTTCCGCGACGCCCTGATTCGCCGCAAGATGGAACAGCACCTGTACATCGAGGACGGCCGAGCGGTGCAGATGCTGACGCAGCGGCTGTTCCAGGTGCCGATTCCGCTGCCCACACGTATCCGCACCGGCGGCTACACGGCGGTCGTCCACGTCTTCGCCGACGGCGCCCTGCTGGCCAGCACCGAGATCGGCTTCTGGGTCTTCAAGCACGGGTTCGAGGCGGCCGTGTTCGATCTGGCCCACCGCCAGCCGCTGCTGTACGGACTGGCCACCGTGGCAATGGCCTTCGGGGTAGGTTGGCTGGGCAGCGTGCTGTTCCGGCGGGATTGAACGAGAGCGCGTCCGGGAAGGGAGTCGCTGCATGACCATCATCTCCGACCGACCGATCGGCGAGGACAGCCGGCCGCCGCTGGTGGCGCTGATCATCGGCTGGGCAGGCGTGGTGCCGTTCGTGGCGGCCGCACTGGCGCCGCTGGTGCTGTCGGACTACGGCACGGTCGCCTTCCTGTCGCTGGCCGGGGGCGTGTACGCGGCGCTGATCCTGTCATTCCTGGGCGGCATCCGCTGGGGCATGGCGATGAGCCCGCTGTGGGCATCCGACCGGACGCTCGGATTCGCCCTGTCGATCCTCGCGCCGAGCGCGGGATGGTTGGCGCTGCTGATCCCGCGCATCGAGGGACTGTCGCTGCTGATCGTCGCCTTCCTGCTGCAGGGCTGGCTCGATCTCAGGGCGGTCGGCGAGGGGCGCGCGCCGATGTGGTACGGTCCGCTGCGCATCCGCCTGACGGCGGCAGCCGTCGTCGCGCTGGTCGTGACGATGGTCTCCGAGGTGGCGATCATTCCGCTGTAACGTCCGCCGTGCTACGGGCCATCGCGTGAGCATCAGCCTCGCCGTCTCCTGCCTGATCTTCCTCCTGATCGCGCTGCGGCAATGGCTGCCGGACAAGATCAGGATCTGGCACATCATGAGCGCCGGGGCGGTCGTGCTTCTCGCGTTCGGCGAGATCACCCCGCAGGCGGCGCTGGCGGCGATCGACTGGAACGTCATCGCCTATCTGTTCGGCGTGTTCCTGATCGCCGCCGCGCTCTACGACAACGGCATCTCGCATGCGATCGGCGAGCGCATCGTCGGCGCCGGCCGACCGCGGCTGGCGATCCTGATCTTCGTGCTGGCGACCGCGCTGACCTCGGCGGTTCTGACCAACGACGCGGCAGCGGTGATCGGCACGCCGATCGCGCTGATGCTGGCGCGCGCGCTCGATCGGCCGGCGGTGCCGATCCTGATCGCGCTGTGTGCGGCGGTGACGCTTGGCAGCATGGCAAGTCCGGTCGGCAACCCGCAGAACATCCTGATCGCTTCCCATGCCGGCTTCACCGATCCGGTCGGCACCTTCGCCCTCTGGCTCGGCCCGCCGACACTGATCGCGCTGGCACTGGCCTATCCGTGGCTGGTGCGGCTGGTGATGAACTGCCGGCCGTCCGGAACCATCCAGCCGGAGCTGCCGCTGCCGCACAGCGAGCCGCGCGCCTGGCCGGCCTGGGTCGGCATGGGCCTGCTGGTCGTGCTGGTTGTCGGCGGCAGCCTGCATCCGGGCCTGCACGTTCCCTTCGGTGTGGCCAGCCTGGTGGCAGCGGCACCGGTCGCCCTGTTCTCGAGCCGCCGGCTGCGCACGCTGCGGGAGGTGGACTGGCCGACGCTGATCTTCTTCGTGGCAATGTTCGTCGTGACCGGATCGCTGCACGACTCGGGCGCGCTGCAGCAGCTGCTCGGGCCGCTGGTCGAGCGGCTCGGCGAGCCGGCGGTGACGGCCGCGATCGCCTTCGTGGCGAGCCAGCTGTTCTCCAATGTGCCGGTCGTGGACCTCTATCTGCGACTGACCTCCGGTGCCAGCACCGAGACCCTGATGATGCTGGCCGGCATTTCGACGCTGGCCGGCAACCTGTTCATCATCTCCGCAGCGAGCAACGTCATCGTGGTGCAGCAGGCCGAGCGCTACGGACAGCGGCCGTTCACCTTCTGGCAGTTCACCGCGCTGATGCTGCCGGTGACGGTGATGTCGCCGCTCGTCACCTGGCTGTGGGTGACGGCCCTCGGCGGGGGGTGAGCGCCGTCAGTCCGGCAGCAGCCGGCGGCGCGGCAGCGGGTAGACCGCGCTGGCGCCGAGCATCCAGGCGCAGAGCGAGGCGGCAGCGAACAGGCCGGCAAAGGCCGGATCGAGGACGTTGAGGCCGCCGGCATAGGCCCCGAAGGCGGGCATCACCAGCCGGCGGCCGTCGCCGGCGAAGCAGCGCCGGCGTATCCCCCTGCCCTTCAGGCTGACCTTCGCAACCGGGTGCAGATGGCCGGCGATCTCGCCGGCGGGCGCAGCAGGATCGGGCTCGTGGCGGAAGACGACCGGCCCCACGGCGAGCTCGGCGTACCAGTCGCCGGGGATGCCATCCGGTGGGCACGGATCGTGGTTGCCGGCGACCCAGATCCACGTGCGGCCGCGCTGCAGCGCGGCGAGCGCGGCGCGCGAGGCCGCGTCGATGCGCGCACCGGCGCCGGTGTCGTGGAAGCTGTCGCCAAGCGCGATCACCGTGCGCGGGTGCAGGCGCGTGACGGTGGCGGCGAGCCGCGACACCGTGGCGGCGGTGTCGTAGGGCGGCAGCAAGGCGCCGCGGCGCGCCAGCGCCGAGCCCTTTTCAAGGTGCAGGTCGGCGACCGCCAGCAGCCGTTCCTGCGGCCACCACAGCGCACCGCAAGGTTCGGCCGCGAACTCGGCGCCCGCAACCGCAATCGTCGGCACCGTCCGCCCCGCCGCGGGCGCGTTGCGCATCGCCACCGAGCCCATTTTGCTGCACGCTCCGTTGATCCGCTGCCGATCCTGACCGATTCGGCAGGAGCGGGCACCGTCTATGCGACCGGAACATTCAGGGGGTCAACCGATGCGGCTGATGTTGCCGTTCTGGCAGCGCCTCGCGATCACCATCGCAGTCATGCTGGCGGCGAGCTACGCCGCGGGCTGGATCTGGCAGTGGCTCACGGGCCTTGCCCTGCCAAGCTACGGGGCCGGCCTCGTCGGTGGGCTGGCGGCGCTGCCGACCTGGCACTTCCTCAGGCGGATCCGCCCGGCCGGCGGCGCCTGACACTCAACCGCCGGCCGGCGAGAAGCGGCCGACCAGCCGGCGCGCCGAGCCCGGATTGACGAGTTCGACCCAGGTAATCGGTGTGCGCCCGTTCCAGGTGCGGCGCTCGACCAGCAGGCAGGCATCGCGGACACCGATTGCGAGCAGGCGGGCGGTCCCGGCATCGGCGTTGACCGCGCGGATCAGGTGCTCGGCATCGGTCCATGCCACGGTGTCGAGCAGCCAGCGCCCCGGCGCCGTCTGCCGGAAGTCGCATCGCTCGGCACCGGGGGCGGCGGCCAGGTTGATCAACCGTCGCTCGAGCTGCACCGGGTCGCCGTCGGCGCGGTGGACGCCGACAATCTCGACGATTGCCGCGCCGGGATCGACGCCGAGCCGGTCGGCATCACCGGCATCTGCCGGACCGACGCGCCGCGATATCTCGTCGAACAGATAGGTCTGGCCGGCGCGGGCGACCTCGGCGCCGACGTCCCAGATCTCCAGCACCGAACGTTCCGGCACCCGATCTGCGACGAAGGAACCGTGCCGGCGGCGGCGGCGGATCAGTCCTTCCTCGGCCAGCGAGGTGAGCGCCTTGTTGACGGTCATCCGCGAGGCGCCGAACATCCCGGCCAGTTCGGTCTCGGAGGGAATGCGGACGCCGGGTCGCCACTCGCCGCTGATGATCGGACGGGCAAGCGCCCGGCGGATCTGCTGGTAGACGGCGCCGGAGCCGTCGAGGACGGGCGGACGTTCGCGCGGGCTCATGCCAGAAGGCCTGCAAGGACGCGACGGTAACGCTCCACCAGCATGTCGCGCCGCACGTGCCGACCCTGCCGGACCAGATGCACGCCACCGGCCCAGACGTCGCCAATGGCGGCCAGATCGGCCGAGAACAGCCAACCGTCGAGCCATCCGTCGCCCGAGGCTGCTGCCAGCGAGGGATGGCCGGGATCGAGCCGGACGATATCGGCGCGCATGCCCGGCGCGAGCGCGCCGCCGTTGCGGCCGAGCGCCTGTGCGCCGCCGGCGAGCGCCCGTTCGACGAGCTGCCGGCCGGTCGAGCCTGGGCGGGTCGCCAGCGCATTGCGCGAGCGGTCGCGAAGCCGCTGACTGTATTCCAGCGTGCGCAGTTCGGCGGCGGCCGAGATCTGGACATTGGAATCGGTTCCGACCCCGAAGCGCCCGCCGGCGTCGAGATATCGGACTGCGTCGAAGATGCCGTCGCCGAGATTGGATTCCGTGACCGGGCACAGTCCCGCCACCGCGCCCGTCGCGGCGAAGGCCCGCGTCTCCGCCTGCAGCAGGTGGGTGGCATGGATCGCACACCAGCCCGGCCCGACCGGCTGATTGGCAAGCAGCCACTGCATCGGCCGCGCGCCCGACCAGGCGAGACAGTCGGCCACCTCCTTCTCCTGCTCGGCCACGTGGATGTGGACGGGTCCGTCGCCATATGACCTGACCAGATGGTCAAGTGCAGTCGGGGTAACGGCCCGCAGCGAATGCGGCGCTATTCCGAGCACGGCGCCGGGCAGATCGCGGATCGCCGTAGCCGCGCCCTCCATCAGCCGCGCGAAGCCGTCGAGGTCCGACAGGAAGCGGCGCTGACCCTCGGTCGCGGGCACGCCGCCGAAATTGCCGGTCTCGTAAAATACCGGCAGCAGCGTCAGCCCGATGCCGGTCGCAGCGGCGGCGGCGGCGATGCGAACCGCCATCTCCGCCGGGTCGGCGTAGCGCGAACCATCCGGGGCATTGTGGAGATAGTGGAACTCGCCAACCGCGGTGAAGCCCGCTTCGAGCAGCTCGGCATAGAGCAGCCCGGCGATCGCCTCGACATCGTCTGGCGAGAGGCGGGCGAGGAACCGGTACATGGTCTCCCGCCAGGTCCAGAAGCTGTCCGGCGAGGTTCCGCGCCGCTCGGTCAGCCCGGCCATCGCCCGCTGGAAGGCGTGCGAATGCAGATCGGCGAGACCCGGCACGGCCGCGCCCGCGTAAGCCTCGGCGTCGCCGCGCGGGGCATCGGGCGTGACGGCGGCGATGGTGCCGTCAGCCGCGAGACCGATCGCAACCGCCTTCGCCCAACCGTCCGGGAGCAGCGCCGTCTCGAACCACAGTGCCGTCGCCATGGGCATGTCCACATCCTGGTCGTTAATTGTATAGACATATCTTGAGCATGCCGCTACGTATAGTCTCCACGACAACGGATGTGGTCGCAGGAGGCGGAAGGGCATGCTGGCAGACCGGCTGTGGCACGACTGCCGGCTGATGACCATGGCCACCGACCGGACCGGATCCGGCCCGGGACATGAGCTCGGCATCATCGAGAACGGCGCCGTCGCCTGCCAGGGCGGACGGATCGTCTTTGCTGGCCCCGCCAACGAACTCCCTGCCGGCCTCGACGCACGCGAGCGCATCGGCCTCGACGGCCGCTGGGTGAGCCCCGGCCTGATCGACTGCCATACCCACATCGTCCACGGCGGCAACCGCGCCCGCGAGTTCGAGCTGCGGCTGGCCGGCGCCAGCTACGCGGAGATCGCGCGGGCAGGCGGCGGCATCCTGTCCACGGTGATGGCGACACGGACCGCCAGCGAGGATGACCTCGTGGCCGGCGCCCTTCCCCGCCTCGACGCGCTGCTCGCCGAGGGCATCACCACGATCGAAGTGAAGTCCGGCTACGGGCTCGAGCCGGACAGCGAGGTCCGCATGCTGCGCGCCGCGCGCCGGCTCGCAGAGGCGCGCCCGGTCACGGTCGTCACGAGCTTCCTCGGCGCCCACGCGGTTCCGCCGGAATTCGCCGGCGATGCCGACGGCTACATCCATGCGGTCTGCCGCCGGCAGCTGCCGGCCGTCGCCGCCGACGGCCTCGCCGATGCGGTCGACGGCTTCTGCGAGGGCATTGCCTTCTCCCCCGATCAGATGGCGCTGGTCTTCGATGCCGCCGGGGCACTGGGGCTACCGGTGAAGCTGCATGCCGAGCAGCTGTCGAATCTCGGCGGCGCGAAGCTCGCGGCCCGCTACCGCGCGCTGTCGGCCGATCATCTGGAATATCTTGACGAGGACGGTGTCGCCGCGATGGCGGCGGCCGGCACGGTCGCGGTGCTGCTGCCGGGCGCCTTCTACTTCCTGCGCGAGAGGCAGGCGCCGCCGGTCACGGCGCTCAGGCTGGCCGGCGTGCCGATTGCGGTGGCGACCGACTGCAATCCCGGCTCCTCGCCGCTGACCTCGATCCTGCTCGCCATGAACATGGCCGCAACGCTGTTCCGCCTGACCGTGGAGGAATGCCTCTGCGGGGTTACCCGCAACGCCGCCCGCGCGCTCGGCCGGCTGCGGGAGATCGGCACCCTGGAGGTCGGCAAGTCCTGCGACCTGGCGGTCTGGAACATCGAGCAGCCTGCCGAACTGGTCTACCGGATCGGCTTCAACCCACTGCATGCCCGGGTGTGGAGGGGCAGGTGATACCGGCAAGCTCGCGCATTGTCGCCGTCATCCCGGTCGCAGCCACGCCGAAAGCCGGAATCCGGCTATCAGGAACCGGCGAGGCGTCCCGATCGCGGATCGGCACGCCGCTGTCACGGCCGAGGCGAGAAGCCGCCTGCCAGGCAACAGCCCTCGGCGCCTCGGCGGCATCGGCTGCGGAACGACTCCCGACACAGGCCCCCCGATGACTGCGGCAATCACCCTCGTCCCCGGCGCGGTCTCGCTTGCGCAGCTCGAGTGCATCTACCGCGGCAGCGACCGTCTGCACCTCGATCCCAGCTGCCGGGCCGACATCGAGCGCAGCGCGGCGATCGTTGCCGGAGCGGCGGCGGGCCGTACCGCCGTCTACGGCATCAACACCGGTTTCGGCAAACTCGCCTCGACGCGCATCGCACCCGCCGACACTGCCCGACTGCAGGAGAATCTCATCCTGTCGCATTGCTGCGGCGTCGGCGAGCCGCTGTCCGCGCCGGTGGTGCGGCTGATGATGGCGCTGAAGCTGATCTCGCTCGGGCGCGGCGCCTCCGGTGTGCGCTGGGAGCTGATCGCACTGATCGAGGCGATGCTGGCGGCCGGCATCGTGCCGGTCGTCCCGGCGCAGGGATCGGTCGGCGCCTCCGGCGATCTCGCGCCGCTCGCCCATCTGACGGCGGTAATGATCGGCGCGGGCGAGGCGATGATCGGCGGCCGGCGGATGCCCGGCGCCGCGGCGCTGGCGGCGGTCGGCCTTGCGCCGATCACGCTCGGCCCCAAGGAAGGGCTGGCGATGATCAATGGCACCCAGTGTTCAACGGCGTTGGCGCTGGCCGGTCTGTTCGACGCCTGGCGGCTGGGACTGACGTCGCTGATCACCGGCGCGCTGTCGACGGACGCGGCAATGGGATCGGCGGCGCCGTTCCGGCCAGAGGTGCAGGCGCTGCGCGGCCATGCCGGGCAGATCGACGCGGCCCGCACCCTGCATGCGCTGATCGACGGCTCGGCGATCCGCGAATCCCACCGGGAGGACGACGAGCGGGTGCAGGACCCCTACTGCATCCGTTGCCAGCCGCAGGTCGCCGGCGCCTGCCTCGACCTGTTGCGCCAGGCCGGCACGACGTTGCGCATCGAGGCGAATGCGGTGACCGACAATCCGCTGGTGATGACCGGGGACGGCACCATCGTCTCGGGCGGCAACTTCCACGCCGAACCGGTCGCCTTCGCCGCCGACCAGATCGCGCTCGCCGTCGCCGAACTCGGCTCGATCGCCCAGCGCCGCATCGCGATGCTGGTCAATCCGGCGCTCTCCTACGGCCTGCCGCCGTTCCTGACCCCGCGTCCGGGCCTCAATTCGGGCTACATGATCGCCGAAGTGACGGCGGCGGCGCTGATGTCGGAGAACAAGCAACGCGCCAATCCCTGCTCGACGGATTCGACGCCGACCAGCGCAGACCAGGAAGACCACGTGTCGATGGCCTGTCACGGGGCGCGCCGGCTCGGCGAGATGAACGCCAACCTTGCCCGCATCGTCGGCATCGAATGGCTGGTGGCGGCGCAGGGAATCGATCTGCGCGCGCCGCTGACCACGAGCCCGCCGCTCGCCGCCGCGATCCGGGCGCTGCGCAGCGAGGCCGCGCATCTCGACGATGACCGCTATCTGGCGCCCGACCTCGAGGCCGCCGCCCGCCTCGCCCGCGACGGCGTCGCGCTGGCCTCGGTGGCAGGCGTGCCGCTGCCGGAACTGGAGGCCGCATGACCGCGCCGATCGTCGATATCCGCCGCGGCGACAGCCCGTTGATCCTGTCGATGCCGCATGTCGGCACCGAGCTGACGCCGGACGCCGCGGCGCGGTTGAACCCGACCGGGCTTGCTCTCGGTGACACCGACTGGTGGATCGACCGGCTCTACGACTTCGCCGACGATCTGTCCCCGACCGTCGTCCGGGCGCGGCTGTCGCGCTACGTCATCGACGTCAACCGCGATCCGTCGGGCGCCTCGCTCTATCCAGGCCAGGCCACGACCGAACTCTGTCCGACCACCACCTTCGACGGCGAACCGCTCTACGAGCCCGGCCGGGAACCCGACCCGGCCGAGATCGACCGACGGCGGACAGCCTTTCATGCGCCCTACCACGCGGCGCTGGCCGGAGAGATCGCGCGGGTGCGGGCGCGGCACGGCTATGCGCTCCTGTACGACTGCCATTCGATCCGCTCGGTCATCCCGCGCCTGTTCGAGGGGAGGCTGCCAACCTTCAACATCGGCACCAACTCCGGAGCGAGCTGCGCGGCGGAGATCGAGTCGGCGGTGGTCGCGGCCTGTGCGGCGGCGGGACCGGACCATGTGCTCAACGGCCGCTTCAAGGGCGGCTTCATCACCCGCCACCACGGCCGCCCGGATGCCGATGTCCATGCCGTGCAGATGGAACTGGCGCAGCGGGCCTACATGCTCGAGACGCCGCCCTGGACCTACGACGCGGCCGCAGCCGCCCCGACGCGCGCGGTGCTGCGGGAGGTGCTGGCGGCAATGCTCGCGGCAGGGGCCAGGCTCTACGGAGGACAGCGATGATGGAACTCGGCCGCATTGACAACGAGCGCGTCATTCGCGCCCCGCGCGGGACGCGGCTGTCGGCGAAGAACTGGCTCAGCGAAGCGGCATTGCGGATGCTGATGAACAACCTCGATCCCGACGTCGCCGAGAAGCCGCAGGAGCTGGTGGTCTATGGCGGCATCGGCCGGGCGGCGCGCGACTGGCGCGCCTACGACCGGATCGTGGCGGCGCTGAAGGATCTCGAGGACGACGAGACGCTGCTGGTGCAGTCCGGCAAGCCGGTCGGGGTGTTCCGCACCCATCCCGACGCGCCGCGCGTGCTGATCGCCAACTCCAATCTCGTGGCGCGCTGGGCCGACTGGGAGCACTTCAACGAGCTCGATCGCCGGGGCCTGATGATGTACGGACAGATGACCGCCGGCTCCTGGATCTACATCGGCAGCCAGGGCATCGTGCAGGGCACCTACGAGACCTTCGTCGAGATGGGCCGCCAGCACTATGGCGGCGACCTCTCCGGCAAGTGGATCCTGACCGGCGGGCTCGGCGGCATGGGCGGGGCGCAGCCGCTGGCGGCGACGATGGCCGGGGCCTCGATGCTGGCGGTCGAATGTCGGCCCTCGCGCATCGAGATGCGCCTGAGAACCGGCTATCTCGACATGCAGGCGGAAAGCCTTGACGAGGCGCTGGAGGTGATCGGCCGCGCCACCGCCGAGAAGAAGGCGATCTCGGTCGGCGTGCTCGGCAATGCGGCGCTGGTGTTCCCGGAACTCGTGCGGCGCGGCGTCCGGCCCGACGCCGTGACCGACCAGACCTCGGCGCACGATCCGCTGAACGGCTACCTGCCCGCCGGCTGGAGCCTCGAAGAGTGGGACGAGCGGCGGTTGCGCGATCCCGACGGCACGATCCGCGCCGCCAAGCTGTCCATGAAGGACCAGGTCGAGGCGATGCTGTGGTTCGCCCGGCAGGGCATCCCGACCTTCGACTACGGCAACAACATCCGCCAGATGGCCCGCGACGTCGGTCTCGTCGATGCCTTCGAGTTCCCGGGCTTCGTGCCGGCCTATATCCGCCCGCTGTTCTGCAGGGGCATCGGCCCGTTCCGCTGGGCGGCGCTGTCCGGCGATCCCGAGGACATCCGCAGGACCGACGAGAAGGTGAAGGAACTGATCCCGGACGATCCGCACCTGCACACCTGGCTCGACATGGCCAGGGCGCGCATCCAGTTCCAGGGGCTGCCGGCGCGCATCTGCTGGGTCGGTCTCGGCCAGCGCCACCGGCTCGGCCTCGCCTTCAACGAGATGGTGGCGTCGGGAGAGTTGAAGGCTCCGATCGTCATCGGTCGCGACCATCTCGATTCCGGCTCCGTGGCGAGCCCCAACCGCGAGACCGAGGCAATGAAGGACGGCTCGGACGCGGTCGCCGACTGGCCGCTGCTCAACGCGCTGCTCAACTGCGCCTCGGGCGCCACCTGGGTGTCCATCCACCACGGCGGCGGGGTCGGCATCGGCTATTCGCAGCATTCCGGCATGGTGATCGTCTGCGACGGCACGGACGCGGCGGCGCGCCGGCTGGAAAGGGTCCTGTGGAACGACCCGGCGACCGGCGTGATGCGCCATGCGGACGCCGGCTACGACATCGCCATCGACTGCGCCCGCGCGCACGGTCTCAAGCTGCCCTCGCTTGGCGGCTGAGCGGCAGCAGCCGACCCGAACAGGCAATGGCAGGATGGCAGGTCGGTTCGCGTTGCCGATGAGGGAATTCCCGATGCGACAGTTTGCACCCTGGCATGGTTTCATACGCAACGATATGTGCGCCGCAGCATCGCCCGCGCGACAGGAGGATCGGCATCATGCGCAGCGCAACCGTGTTCGGCATCCGTCGCTTCGGCGACCGGCTGATCGCTCTCGCCCTGTTCCTCGCCCTGGTGGCGCCCTTCGCCCTCGCCCGAATCTGACCCGCAGTCGCGGGGCGCGACGCTTGAGCCGCGCCGGCACTTGGCTTAGAGCCTCGAAGGCCCTCCCAGGAGCTCCAAGATGACCGCCATTGCCGTTCACGACCTCAGCCTGATCGACGCAGACGCCAGGGCGCAGCTGCTGGTGCGCGCAGAGACGGACCTGTCCGCAATCCTCCCCAAGGTCGGGCCGATCATCGAGGCGGTCAGGACGCGCGGCGATGCGGCACTCGCCGAGTTTGCCCGTACCTACGACAAGGCGGCGCTCGACCCGGACCGCATCGCCGCAACACCCGAGGATTTCGACCGGGCCGAGGCGCGTCTCGATCCGGATCTGAAACGGTCGATGGCGTTCGCGGCCGAGCGCATCCGCCGCTTCCACGAGCGCCAGCTGCCCGAGGACATGTGGCTCGAGGAAATGGCGCCTGGCGTGATGGCGGGCGAGCGCTCGCTGCCGATCCCCTCTGTCGCCTGCTACGTGCCGCGCGGCAAGGGGGCGTTTCCCTCGGTCGCGCTGATGACCACGATTCCTGCCGTCGTCGCCCGCGTGCCGCGCATCGTGGTGATCACCCCGCCGACGCCGGACGGCGGCGTTGACGATGCCACGCTCTATGCCTGCCGGCTGGCCGGCGTCCGGGAGGTCTACAAATCGGGCGGCGCCCAGGCGGTGGCAGCCGTCGCCTATGGAACGCAGACGGTACCGCGTGTCGCCAAGATCGTCGGCCCCGGCTCGTCGTGGGTGGTGGCCGGCATGCGCGCGCTGTCGGACCGCATCGACCTCGGCCCGCCGGCCGGCCCGAGCGAATCGATCGTCCTGGCGGATTCGAGCGCCGACGTGCGGCGCACGGCGCTCGACCTTCTCAACGAGGCCGAGCATGGCCCGGATTCCTCCGCCTTCCTGGTGACCGACGATCGCGCGCTGGCCGAGAAGGTCGCCGACGAAGTGGAGGTGCTCTGGCGCCACATGGGGCCGGAGCGGGTCGGCTACAGCCGCACGGTTCTGTCCGGCGGACGCGGCGGCATCGTGCTGGCGCCGGACATGGAGGCCGCCTGCGCCTTCGTCAACGACTATGCGCCGGAGCACCTGATCGTCGAGAGCGGCAACGCCTGGGCCTATCTGCCGAAGCTGACCAATGCCGGCGAGGTGCTGATCGGCGAGCATTCGGCGATCTCGATCGCCAACTACGTGCTCGGCCCGAACCACGTGCTGCCGACTGGCGGCCGCGCCAAGACCTGCTCGCCGCTGTCGGTGTTCGATTATCTGAAGCGCCAGACCATCGGCTACATCACCGCCGAAGGCTATCCCGGGCTCGCCCCGCATGCCCGGCGGCTGGCGCGCTACGAAGGTTTCGAGGCGCACGCCAACGCCGTGTCGCGGCTGCGCGAGGGCGGCGAGGCTCCCTGACACCTGCGGCGGCAACGGCCTGAAGCCGCGCCTTCCTCCTGCGCCCGTCACCCCGCCCGCCACGCGCCCGGCCAGACCCGCTACTCGGCCGCCTTGGCGTGTGGCAGCAGCACCAGCCGGTCGAGCCCCTCCGGATCGGCAAGCAAGGCCAGCTTCTCGCGGGGCGACAGCCAGGTCAGCGCCTGCTCGATGCTGCTGGCGGAGCGCAGACGGGCAAGCCCGAGAACCAGCGGCTCGTCGATACCGCCGCGTCCGTGCGGCGGGTCCGGAACCAGGCAGGCCCGATGGAAGGCCAGCAGCGCCGGATCGGCAGCCAGCCTTGCGATCGCCTCGACCTGGCCTCCGAGCCGCGCGTCGAGCTCGCCCGCCAGCCGCGCGGCCCGGCGCAGGATCTCGGGCTGCTCGAACTCCTCCGGGATCGTCAGCAGCCCCACCCGCCGAAGGGCGAGGCCGACATCGGCACGGGCGGTGACGGCCGACAGCGGCACTGCGACGACAAGACCGGCCAGCGCCGGGGTCAGCCAGGCGAAGACCTGCGGCGACACCGCCCAGGCGCTGGCGCCGAGCAGCACGCCGAACAGCGTGTGGTTGACGTGGCGCTTGGCGATCTCGACGAGCGGCACCGAGCCGTCATCGCGGCGCTGCGGATTCCAGCCGGCATCGCGACCAATCAGGATGTCGAGAACCGCCGCCGACTGGATCGCCATCATGACCGGCGCCAGCAGCGCGGCGATCAGCGATTCGACCAACAGGCTGAGGGCGCCGCGCAGCGGCCCGCCGATGCCGCGCCGGACGGTCCTGTCGGCGAGCGCGACGAACAGCCCGAAAAATTTCGGCAGGAACAGGATCGCCATCGTCGCGACGAACAGGCCGATGGCGCGTTCCGAATCGATCACCGGCCAGGTCGGGAACAGCTGGAACTCCTCGGTGAAGTATTCCGGCCGGATGAACCGCGCCTGCAGGGCGAGCAACAGGCCGGCGAGCAGGAACATCAGCCAGACCGGCGAGGCGACATAGGACATGATGCCGGTAAGCAGATGCACCCGGCTCGGCCAGGCGAGCCCGCGCGCCGGCAGGATCCTGGCGTGCTGGAGATTGCCCTGACACCAGCGCCGGTCACGGGCAGCAAGGTCGATCAGGCTCGGCGGGCTTTCCTCGTAGGAGCCGCCGACCAGCGGCACCAGCCGGATCGACCAGCCGGCGCGCCGCATCAGCGCGGCCTCGACGAAATCGTGGCTGAGCACATGGCCGCCGAACGGCGGCCGCCCGGGCAGATGCGGCAGGCCGGCAGCGCCGGTGAAGGCGGCAGTGCGGATGATGGCGTTGTGGCCCCAGTAGTTGCCGTCGTCGCCGGCCCAGATCGCCAGTCCCGCCGACATCACCGGGCCATACACGCGCCCGGCGAACTGCTGGACGCGGGCGAACAGGGTGTTGCGGTTGACGACCATCGGGACGGTCTGGATCAGACCGACCCCCGGACGGGCCTCGATGTCCAGCGCCAGCCGGATCAGCGTGTCGGGCTCCATCAGGCTGTCGGCGTCGAGCACGACGAAATAGGGATAGGCTGCGCCGAAGCGGCGGCACCAGTCGGCGACGTTGCCGGCCTTGCGCTCGACGTTCCTGGTGCGGCGGCGGTAGAAGATCCGCGCGCGCGGGTTTCCCCTGTCCTGCAGGGCACGATAGGCGGCCTCCTCGGCGATCCAGACGTCCGGATTGGTCGTGTCGCTCAGCACGAAGATGTCGAAGGCGCGCGCCGCCCCGGCATTGGCCAGAGCCTCGGCGGTCGCCGCGGCGGCCGCAAACACCCGCGCCGGATCCTCGTTGTAGGCAGGGATCAGGATCGCCGTGCGGCCGAGCGGAAGCCGGTTGCCGCGCTGCGGAAGATCGAGCCGCGCCCGGCAGAACACGAGCGCGAGGACGCCGGCCACCGCGACGGCGAAGGCGAACGAGATCCAGGCGATGTTGACCGAGAACAGCGCCAGCATCACGGTCTCGATCGGCGTCAGCCGCGCGACCGACAGGACGGCATACATCTCGCGCACAAACAGGACCGTCATCGCCGCCGCACCACCGAAGACGAGGAGGCGCGGCCAGACGGGCGCATCCGATCGGTAGGGAACCATCGGCTGCGGCCTGCTGTAGAGCTCCTGCACCGGCATCGCCATCGGCGACTCGGCAGGAAGCGCAAGGTGCGGCGGCCGGCGCCGTTCGAACCGCGCCGTCGATGTCACGCTGACCATCGGTAGACCCAGACTTCCGAGATGGCCTCGCCGCCATGTCGCAGGGTGCAGCGCAGGTCGATCCCCTCGCGTCCGCTCGGATCGAGCCCGAAGGCGACGCGGCGTCCGCCGGTAACCGGGTTGAACTGGATCGTTCCGGGGACCAGACGGCCGGCGCTGTTCCAGACCTCCGGCAACACCTCGGCGTCGGGCGGCAGTTGCGCGAGCGGCCCGCCGGCATAGTCGATGACGATGAGCCGCCGGTCGGCGGGTGTCTCGGAGGTCACGTTGGTCGGGCGCCCGACCCGGGTGCTGACGACCCTTGCAAGGCCCGAGGGCACCGGAACGTCGGTCGACCAGGACAGCCGGTAGGTGACGAGATAGTCCTCGCCGGCGCGAAGCGGCTCGGCGGGCCGCCAGAAGGCAACGATATTGTCGTAGGTTTCGGCGTTGGTCGGGATCTCCACGAGGATGACCGAACCCGGCCCCCAGTTGCCGATCGGCTCGACCCACAGGCTCGGGCGGCGCTCGTAGTGTGCCTCCAGGTCCTCATAGGCCTCGAAGTCGCGGCTCCTCTGCATCAGCCCGAAGCCCTGCGGCTGGTCGTCCAGGAAGGCGCTGATCTGCAGCGTCGCCGGATTGATCAGCGGCCGCCACAGCCACTCGCCGCGGCCATTCCACATCAACAGACCGTCGGAATCATGTACCGACGGCCGGAAATCGTCGACCCCGACCCGGTCGTGCGGGCCGAAATAGAACATGCTGGTGAGCGGCGCCAGGCCGATCTTGTTGATCTCGACACGCGGGAACAGCGTCGCCTCGACGTCGATCACCGTCTCCGTGCCCGGTCGGATGGTCATCCGGTAGGCGCCGGTGATGCCGGGACTGTCGAGCAGCGCATGCACCACCACCGAGCTGGAGTCGGGGCGCGGCCGCTCGATCCAGAATTCGCGGAAGGCGGGAAACTCCTCGCCTTCGGGCTCGGCAGTACGGATCGCCAGGCCGCGGGCCGAGAGGCCGTAGGTCTGACCCCGCGCGATGGCGCGGAAATAGCTCGCCCCCTGGAAGACCGCGAATTCGTCGAGCCGGCCCGGATCGTTGAGCGGGCCATGCAGCCGAAACCCGGAAAAGCCGATGTCCTCGTTGGGCAGCGGCTGCGGCACGAGCGGGCCATAGCTGAACAGGTCCGGTGAATAGACAACGTGGCGACTGATGCCGTTCTCGACGATGTTGATCATCACCGGCGCCGAATAGACATGGCCGAGATGGAACAGCTGCACCTGCACCGGCAGCCCCTCGCCCCGCCAGATCGCCGCCTCGGGGCGGAAGCGGATGTCGCGATACTGGTCGTAGGAAAGCTCGAGCAGCGGTTCGGCCGCACCTGCCGGGGGCGGCTCGTAGGGGCGCTGCGCCAGTTCGCGGGCCCGCAGCCGCACCATGGCCGGCGAGAACGGTTCCTCCGACCCCAGCCTGACCGCGGGAGCGGGGGGTGCCTCTGTCCCTTCCTGTGCCAGTGCCGGCCGGTCGAGCCGGCCAGCACTCCAGGCGGCAGCTGCGCCGAGCGCCAGCAGATCCCGCCGCGTCAGTCGCATGTTCAAAACCTCCAAACCCCCATACCGTGCCCGCAGACGACCGCGCAGGATCGGGCGCCGCGAACGACCCCGATAGACATCCTCGACCAAGGGAGACACCGCGACATGCGGCGGCCCATAGCATAGCGGGTCGACCGTCCGCGGCAAATGCGGAGTTTGCGACATTGCGATGCGGTATTGATCCCCGGTCCGGTCCAGCATCGCGATGCGTCGGGACGATAATGTGGCAACGCGCGAGGACCGCGCCGGTTCCGCTACATCGCGTGGGTGCTGCGGCGCACAACCCGGACGCCGTCGGCGATCCGATCGTTCGGATAGGGGCTCGTCCGTCCCCTTGCACACCGGCCCCCAACACGTCGCGACCGCCGGGCCATTGCGTTCGGTCAATGCGACCGACCGGAGCCTGGCCAGTTTCCGCCAAGCCGCGATTGCACCTGCGGCGGGCGGCGGCTACAAGTCGCCGCGACCGGACATCTGGCGCGCTCGATCCCATGACTGCCCGAATCCTCGTCACCGGCGCCGCCGGCTTCATCGGCCGCAATGCTCTGCCGCCCCTCGTCGCGGCGGGACGCGAGGTGCATGCCTGCACGCGCGGCACTGCCCCGGCGGTCGCGGGCGTCGTCTGGCACCGGGTCGACCTGCTCGACCCGGCGGCGCGGGCGGCGCTGATCGACACAGTTCGCCCCGATACGATCCTGCATTGTGCCTGGGAGGTGGAGCACGGCCGCTTCTGGACGGCACCGAGCAACCTCGACTGGGTGGCGTCGAGCCTCGACCTGATGCGCCAGGGCGGCGACCGCGGCCTGCGCCGCTTCGTCGGGGTCGGTTCCGGCTTCGAATACGCGGCTCAGACCACCGCCGATTGCGACGAGACGGCGACGCCGACCGCGCCGCAGACGCTCTACGGCATCGCCAAGGACGCCTGCCGCCGGCTGGTCGAGGGCTATGCCCGGTCGGCGGGGCTGTCCTGGGCGTGGGGCCGTCTGTTCCTCCTCTACGGGCCAGCGGAATCCGAGACGCGGCTGGTGCCGCAGGTGGCGCGTCGGCTGCTGGCCGGCGAGCCGGCACCGATCGGTCCCGGCCACCGCCCGCGTGATTTCATGGACGCGCGCGATGCCGGCGCGGCGCTCGCCGCGCTCGCCCTGTCACCGGTCGAGGGGCCGGTCAACATCGCCTCCGGGCGGGCCGCGACGGTTGCCGAGGTCGCGACGACGCTCGGCCGGCTGGCCGGACGGCCCGATCTCGTCCGCATCGGCGCCCTGCCCGACAGGGACGAGCCGGAGCGCCTGGTTGCCAACGTGCGCAGGCTCACCGGCGAGGTCGGCTTCCGGGCGATCCGGCCGCTGGAACAGGGACTCGGCGAGGCACTGGACTGGTGGCGACGGCACGATGCGCCGCTGGCGGAGGCGGCGCGATGACCTGCCCGGTCTGCGGCTCGGCCGACACACTCGTCTTCGATCGGCGGGCGCGCGTGCCCGTGCACCAGAACGGCCTGTGCCCGACGCGCGAGCGCGCACTGGCAACGCCGACCGGCGTGCTGGAGATGGCCGGCTGCCACGCCTGCGGCTTTGCCTGGAACGCCGCCTTCGAGCCCGGCCTGCTGGTCTATGACGCGGCCTACGAGAACGACCAGACCTGTTCCCCGGCCTTCCGGGCGCACTTCGCGGAGCGGGCGGGGCGGGTGCTGGCGGCGGTCCGCGATCTGACCGAGGTCCGCGTCGTCGAGGTCGGCTGCGGACAGGGGGATTTCCTCGCGCATCTGGCCGCGCTCGGCGACGGCAGGATCACCCGTGCAACCGGCTTCGATCCCGCCTGGCGCGGCATCGACGGCGAGGGACCGGGTCGCGCGGCAATCCATCGGCGCTACTACGAGCCGGCGACGGCGCATCTGGCCGGTGGCGCGCCGGACGTGATCGTCTCCCGCCACACAATCGAGCACGTGCCCGATCCGGTCGGCTTCCTGAGGGCGATCCGCGCCGCAGCCGGCGCCGATTCGCCGGTCCGTATCTTCCTTGAGACGCCGTGCATCGGCTGGGTGATCGCCAACGGCCAGATGCAGGACCTGTTCTACGAACACTGCTCGATCTTCACCGCCGGATCGCTGGCGCTCGCGCTGCGCGAGGCGGGCTTCGGCCCGGCGCGGGCCGGCCACGTCTTCGCCGGCCAGTATCTCTGGGCCGAGGCGGGCTTCGGCGCCGACGATCCCGCGCCGGCCACAATTCCCGATTTCGCCGGCTGGGAGGACCGGAAGTCCCGCTATGTCGCGCACTGGCGCGGCATCGTCGAGACGGCCGCCGGACAAGGCCCGGTCTATCTGTGGGGCGGCGGCTCGAAGGGCGTCACCTTCACCCTGCTGATCGATCCCGACGCCACGCGCCTCGCCGGCGCCGTCGACATCAACCCCAGGAAGCAGGGCGGCTATCTGCCCGTGACCGGACTGCCGATCCTGGCACCCGAACAGCTTCCTGCCAAGGGCGCGACCGTCATCGTCATGAACCCCGCCTATCACGCGGAGATCGAGGCTCAGGCCCGCGCCATCGGCCGGCAGGCCCGCTTCGTGCCACTCGTCCCGGAGGCTGCATGAAATTTCAGATCGATACCGACCGCGCCGAGATCATCTCCGAGGACGGGCGACGGACTAGCTTCTGGAGCGACGAGGGCTTCGCGTTCCTGACCGACTTGTGGGTGAAGTCGGGCTGGAACCAGAAGCACAACTACACCTTCACCTGGTTCGGCATCCCGGTGATCCAGCTGCCCGAGGACATGATCCGCTACCAGGAGGTGGTGTGCACGGTAAAGCCGGACGTGATCATCGAGACCGGCATCGCGCATGGCGGCTCGCTGGTCTATTCGGCGACGCTGTGCCGGATGCTCGGCAAGGGCCGGGTGATCGGCGTCGACATCGAGATCCGTCCGCACAACCGCGCGCGGCTTGCGGCACATCCGCTGATCGGCATGATCACCATGTTCGAGGGCTCCTCGGTCGATCCGCAGATCGTCGGCAAGGTGCGTGCTGAGATCGCGCCCGACGAGACGGTGATGGTAGTGCTCGATTCCAACCACACCTATGCGCATGTCACGGCCGAACTCGAGGCCTATGCGCCGATGGTGACACCGGGCTCCTACATCGTGGCGACCGACGGCATCATGCGCGACCTCGCCGACACGCCGCGCGGCCGCCCCGAATGGACCACCGACAACCCGGCGCAGGCGGCCCGCGATTTCGTCGCGCGCAACCCGGACTTCGTCATCGAGCAGCCGGCCTGGGCGTTCAACGAGAGCACCCTGTCGAAGAGCATCACCCACTGGCCCGATGCTTGGATCAGGCGTATTCGCTGAGGCCCCTCGCCTTCAGCCCCAGCCGCTCGGCAAGCGACCAGCGCACGAGATCGGCAACGCGCATGCAACGCTTGTCGGCGAATTTCGCGACATAGGCGTGCAGCACCGCCTTGGCGGCATCGGAACAGTCGAGGCGCCCGATCTCGGCATGGCAGAAGCGCACGAAATCCGCCCAGACCGCCCGGCGGCCGGCCGCGGTGGCGGGCAGGTCGTACATCTTCTGGTGCCCGACGCGCTGGGTGAAGGTCGGGACGTCGGACCCGGTGACCGCATCGCGCAGCAGCGCCTGCAGCACCACCAGCGTGTCGTGCACATAGACGACCGGATAGCCGTCCAGCACACGCCGATAGGCCGTCAGCAGCGGGTCGCGCCGCCACATGCCGTAGAGCCACGCGGAACGCGAGGCCGACATCGCCTTGAGGACGCGCAGCAGGCGCGGTGTCCGCTCCGACAGCGGCAATGGCAGCGGCCGGCGCTTGGTCCTGTTCAGCACGGTGGACTGGACGATCTGGCCCGGCACCGCCAGCCAGGCGTCGGGGCGCGCGCGCAGCAGCTTGCGCAGTTCGGCGACGTAGTCTGCCGACCAGATGTCGTCGACGGCGTGCCAGGCGAAGAACTCCGTCGTGGCGTCGCGCACGGCGGCGACGAAGTTCGGGACCAGACCGATGTTCTCGGGCCGCCGCACGACCCTGATGCGCGGATCCTCGCCGGCATGGCGTGCCGCGATCTGCGGCGTCGCGTCGGTCGACGCGTTGTCGTAGACGACGATCGAAAAATCGGACTCCGTCTGCCGGCGGATATTCCACAGGGCGGCATCGAGATCGGCTTCGCCGTTGAAGACGGGCACGGCAACTGTCAGGTCGGTCATCACGGCCCTATAGCCGATGGCGTCGGCCCACGCCATCCTGTGATGATCTGACCATGCGCCTTGCGATCATCCTGCCCCGCCACATGCACTATGCCGCGGACCGGGCGACCTCGGTGGACCTGTGCGCGCGCGATTTCGTCGTCCATTCGCGGTTCCGGCCGGGGATCACGGTGATCGGCGAGGCCGTGGCCTCGCCATTCGCCGATGCGCCATTCATCGGCGTGGCGGGGATCGGCAGACGCTTCGGTCCGGTCGGGTTTGGCGACAGAAGCTTCGCGCCGGTCGCCGAGGCCATCCGGCAGGCGAAGCCGGAGGCGATCCTCGTCCACCAGTATCCGCTGGCGGCGGCCCGTGTCGCGCGCGCCTTTCCCGGCATTCCCGTGATCCTGCAGCGCCACAATCACCTGCCGGCGCGCAGCGGCGTGCATCGGGTCTGGCGCGACCGCGCCTTCCGCAACCTGGCGCTGGTCGCCTTCGTCAGCGAGACGGCGCGCCGGAGCTACACCGGCAAGGCGCGCTCGGCGGTAACCTACAACGGCATCGACACCCGGGCGTTCGTTCCCGGGCCGAAGCAGAGGACCGTGCTGTTCGCCGGCCGCGCGGTGCCGGAGAAGGGGGTGGAGATCTTCGCCAAGGCCGCGGCCGCCGCCCTTGCCAGCCGACCGGACTGGCGGGCGGTGATGGCGCTCGGCGGCGGTCGGTCCGTCGCAGCGTCGGTCGCGGCGGTGCGGCGGCACCTCGCCCCGCTCGGACCGCGCGCCGAACTGATGTTCGACCTGCCGCACGCAACCGTGATGGGTCTGTTCGCCCAGGCCGAGATCGCCGTGGTGCCGAGCGTGTGGGCTGAGCCGTTCGGACGTACCGCGCTCGAGGCGATGACCTGCGGGGCGGCGGTGATCAGCTCCGGGCGCGGCGGGCTGACCGAGGTGACCGGCGAGACGGCGATCACCACCGGAACCGTCGATCCGGCCGACTTCGCCGCTGCCATCGCCCGGCTGATCGACACCCCCACCGAGCGCGCGCGCCTTCAGGCCGAGGGCCGCGCCCGCGCCGTCGAACGCTTCGACATCCGCATCGTGACTGCCGCCTTCGACGGCCTGCTGGCAGAGGTGGCCGGCGCGGTGTGAGACGGGCCGCCTCGCGCATGCCGCAACCCTAGCCGCTGTCCGATCACCGCCGTCACCCCGGACGCCGCCCGTTGCATCCTCCGACCCGGGAAGACGCAGGATGGATGTCCGAAGTGAGGCGGTTCATCGTTTAGCCGAATTGATCACCCGATCTCGCCCCCGTGGCGTTGCACTGCCTGACGGGGCACCCACTTCCACTTCTCCGCGACTTGCTCTAAGGGGCGCTTTATGACCGACACCCTGACGCTCGCCCTGTGGGCGACCAATCTCTCTGCGCCGCTGACCGGTCTCGAGGCCTGGGCGGCGCGGATCGATGCCAAGCTCGCGGAGGCCGCCCGCGCCGGTGCCGACCTCCTGATCATGCCGGAATATGCCTGCGAGCAGTGGCTGAGCTTCAAGCCCACCGGGCTCGCGCCAACGGCCGAGATCGGCTGGATGGCCGCGCAGGCGCCGCAGGCCCTCGAGATGCTCAAGCCGCTCCCGGCGCGGCATGGCGTGGCGCTGCTCGCCGGAACGATGCCGTGGACGGTGAATGGCAGCCAACGCAACCGCGCCTGGCTGATGCTGCCGGACGGGCGCGCCATTGCCCAGGACAAGATGGCCCTGACCCCGGGCGAGCAGGATCCGGAGAGCTGGACGCTAGCGACCGGCGACGAGATCGCCATCGTCGAATGGCGCGGCCTCAAGATCGCGACGCTGATCTGCCTCGACGTGGAGATGCCGGCGCTGTCGAGTCTGCTGGCGCCGCAGGGGATCGACCTGCTGATGGTCCCGTCGATGACCGGGCTGTTGTCCGGGTACAGCCGGGTGTTCGGCTGTGCCAAGGCGCGGGCGGTCGAACTGATGACGGTGGTCGCGGCGACCGGATGCGTCGGCACGGCGCCGGGAACCACGCAGAACGAAACCAACGTGTCCGGCTGCGCTGTCTTCGTGCCATGCGAACGGGAGCTCGGCTTCACCGGCGTCTTCGCCGCCACCGATCCGGTCGGCGCCCATGACGGCGACGGGCCGTTCCTGATCGCCCGCGACCTGCCGATCGGCCTGATCCGCCGGAAGCGGGCCGGTGCCGCCGAGGTCTGGCCGGGCGCCTGGTCGGCGGCGCATGTGCGCGTGAGGCGCTGCTGACAGGGGCGGGCGGCATCATGCCGTCCGCCGTCGGCCCGGCCGGGCACCTGCCGTGCGGCGCCGGGACCGGTCACAGGACTCCGGCATCACGCCATTGGGAGGAACCATGAAGACCGTCTACAGCGAGGATCACCGGCTTCATGCCGCGCGCATGGAGCTGATCGAAGGGACGCTGAAGCCCGCCGTGGAGAAGCCAGAGCGCGCCGAGATCGTGCTGGCGCGCATCCGCGAGACGGGTCTCGGACCGGTGGAGCCGCCACGCGAGTTCGGAACGGAGCCGCTCGGGCGGGTGCATGACGCCCGCTATCTCGCCTTCCTGGAGCGGGCCTGGGAGATGTGGACGGCGAGCGGGCGCGACTACGAGGCGCTGCCACTGGTCTGGGCGATCCGCGGCCTCCGGGCGGTCGAACCGGAGGCGATCGACGGCAAGCTGTCCTATTTCTCGATGGATGCCGGAACGCCGATCACGGCTGGCACATGGGCCGCGGCGCGGGCGAGCGCCAATGTCGCGCTGACCGCCACGGCGATGGTCAGGGATGGCGCGCGGGCGGCGTTCGGCCTGTGCCGGCCGCCCGGCCATCACGCGGCCGCCGACTACTATGGCGGCTACTGCTTCCTCAACAACGCCGCCATCGCCGCGCAGTGGCTGCGCGACCAGGGCGCTGCCCGGGTCAGCGTCCTCGACGTGGACTACCACCACGGCAACGGCACCCAGGCCATCTTCTACGAGCGCGCCGACGTGCAGTTCGTCTCGCTGCACGGTGATCCGAGGACCGAGTACCCGTTCTTCCTCGGCTATGCCGACGAGACGGGGGCGGGTGCCGGCGAGGGCTACACGATCAACTACCCGATGCCGTTCGGTACCACCTATGACGTCTGGGGCGCAGCGTTGGATGACGCCTGCGGCAAGGTGGCGGGCTACGCGCCCGATGCGGTGGTGGTGTCGCTCGGCGTCGATACGTTCGAGCGCGACCCGATCTCGCATTTCAAGCTGACGACGCCCGACTTCCTGCAGATCGGCCGCCGCATCGCCCGCCTGGGACGGCCGACCGTGTTCCTGATGGAGGGCGGCTACGCGGTCGAGGAGATCGGAATCAACACCGTCAACGTGCTGACCGGCTTCGAGGAGGAGGCATAGCCGATCGGCGCAGCCTCATCCCGACCGGAGCGTCGCGATCGGGACACATGACGGCGCCGGCATACCCACCCGATCCCGGAACGGCCCAAAGGCCGTCCGGGATGACATCGGCTGTGCGATGAAGGCGTGGCTGCCCCTATTCAGCCGCCTCGCGAATCGCGTTGGGGTTGTTCGGGTGCGTGGTCCAGTTGCCGTAGGTGTCGGGGATCGGTTCCCTGGTGCGCGGGTCGATGCCGGTGATCCGCTCCATGGTGATGCAGTTCTCCACCGGACAGACCGAGACGCAGAGATTGCAGCCGACGCATTCTGAGTCGATCACCTCGAAGTGCCGGACGCCGTTCACCGTTGCAGTGATCGCCTGGTGCGAGGTGTCCTCGCAGACCACATGGCAGCGGCCGCACTTGATGCACAGATCCTGGTCGATGCGCGCCTTGGTGACGTAGTTGAGGTTCAGGTACTGCCAGTCGGTGACGTTCGGCACGGCACGGCCGATGATCTCGGACAGGCGGGTGTAGCCCTTCTCGTCCATCCAGTCGTTCAGGCCGGCGATCATCTCCTTGACGACCTTGAAGCCATAGGTCATCGCGGCGGTGCAGACCTGCACATTGGTTGCACCCAGGGCCATGAACTCGACTGCATCGCGCCACACGGTGACGCCGCCGATGCCGGAGATCGGGATGCCGCGGGTCTGCGGATCGCGGGCGATCTCGGCCACCATGTGCAGCGCGATCGGCTTGATCGCCGGGCCGCAATAGCCGCCGTGGGTGCCCTTGCCATCGATTGTGGGTTGCGGCGCCCAAGTGTCGATGTCCACCGCGATGATGGAGTTCACCGTGTTGACCAGCGACACCGCGTCGGCGCCGCCGGCCTTCGCCGCCCGCGCGGGCGCGCGGATGTCGGTGACGTTCGGGGTGAGCTTGACCACCACCGGCATCCGCGTGTGCTGCTTGCACCAGCGCGTCACCATCTCGATGTATTCGGGGACCTGGCCGACGGCCGAGCCCATGCCGCGTTCCGACATGCCGTGCGGACAGCCGAAGTTCAGCTCCACGCCGTCGGCCTCGGTCTCCTCGACGCGCTTGAGGATCGCGGCCCAGTTCGCCTCCTCGCAGGGCACCATCAGCGAGACGATCAGGCCGCGGTCGGGCCAGTCGCGCTTCACCCGCTTGATCTCCTGCAGGTTGATCTCCAGCGGGCGGTCGGTGATCAGCTCGATATTGTTGAAGCCGGTCAGCCGCCGGTCCGGCCCCCAGGTGGCGCCGTAGCGCGGGCCGCTGACGTTGACGATCGGCGGATCCTCGCCGAGCGTCTTCCACACGACGCCGCCCCAGCCCTGCTGGAAGGCGCGCACCACATTGTACTCCTTGTCGGTCGGCGGCGCGGACGCCAGCCAGAACGGATTGGGGGTCCTGATCCCCAGGAATTCGCTGCGAAGATCGGCCATGCTCTCCTCCTGTGACCGAGACTTTGCATCCTGCCCGGCTGATCCTCCCGGCCGAGAAGGGCCTTCCGACCGAGCGAGGCGGATGCCGGGTTCGGGATGCCGCCGCTGAGACCATCGTCGCGACGCCGGATCGACCCGTGGGTCATTCGGCATGGCGCGGCACCGGCGGCGGCCCCGGACGGTTCAGGCGCCGGCGGTCAGTGCCCGGTGGATGCTTTCCGCAGCCAGCTTGCCGTCCTCGACAGCCGCCACCGTCAGATCCTTGCCGCCGGCGACGCAGTCGCCGCCCGCCCAGACCCGGGCAAGCGAGGTGCGGCGCTCCGCGTCGACGCGGATACGCCCGGACTCGAGCGCGATGCCGGCACCGGATCCGTTGAGCGGGGCCGGATCGAAGGCCTGCCCGATCGCCTTGAACACCATGTCGGCGGGAAGCTCCCAGATCTCGCCGGTGCCGACCAGCCGGTCGCCGTCGAGCCGCGTCGTCTCGAAGGCGACGGCCCGCACGTGATTGTCGTTGCCGCCGAGGATGCGGACGGGTCGCGCCCAATGGCGGATGACGACGCCACGGGTCAGCGCCAGTTCCTGCTCGAATCCGCTGGCGCCCATCTGCTCCTGGCCACGGCGGTAGACGATGGTGACCTCCTGCGCACCGAGCAGCTTCGACTGCACGGCGACATCGATGGCGGTCATCCCGCCGCCGATCACGACGACGCGGCGGCCGACCGGCAATTCGGCGAGGTTCCCGGCCTGGCGCAAGCTGGCGATGTAATCTACCGCGTCGATCACGCCGTCGAGATCTTCGCCCGGGACGTCGAGCGCATTGACGGCGCCGAGGCCGAGAGCGAGGAACACCGCGTCGAAGGCGGACGTGAGCTCGGCGAGGCTCAGATCCCGGCCGAGCGCCTTGCCGGTCTCGATGGTGATGCCGCCGACCGACAGGACGAACGCGACCTCGCGCTGGGCGAAATCATCGACGGTCTTGTAGGCGGCGATGCCGTATTCGTTGAGACCGCCCGGCTTCTCGCGGGCCTCGTAGATCACGACGTCGTGGCCGTGCAGGGCAAGACGGTGGGCGCAGGCGAGTCCCGCCGGCCCGGCGCCGACGATGGCGACGCGCTTGCCGGTCGGATCGGCGCGGGAGAACGGCTGCCCGCCGCGCGTCGCCATCCAGGCATCGGTGGCATGCCGCTGCAATTCGCCGATCCTTACCGGCTTGCCCTCGGCCTCCATGCGCACGCAGGCCTCTTCGCACAGGGTCTCGGTAGGGCAGACGCGGGCACACATGCCGCCCAGGATGTTCTCGGCGAAGATCGTGCGGGCCGCGCCGATCGGGTTGCCAGTCGCGATCTCGCGTATGAACAGTGGAATGTCGATCGAGGTCGGACAGGCGACGGTGCAGGGTGCGTCGTGGCAGAAGTAGCAGCGGTCGGCCTCGACCCGCGCCTCGTGAGTCGTCAGCGGCGGATGCAGATCCGAGAAGTTTTCGAGATAGTCCTCGGGCGCCAGTCGCCCGGCGGCGATGTCGGGCGCGCCGACATGCGGGGTCGATGCCATGCCTTCCTCCTCCATGGCGGGCACGGCGCCTCCCTCCCCTGTCCGCCCGGCCCGCCGGGGGAGCCGCGTGGACGGGAGGCGCGGTCGCGCCCGTAACGGCAGCATGGCACCAATCCGACGAAAGCGCAAAATTTTTTATCGGATGGTCAAAATACCAGCGAACTGTCCGCGCAGCCGGCGGATGCGGTGTCCCCGAAACGCGAACGGCCCCGCCGCAGCGGGGCCGTATCCTGGTCGCAACGTTGCAGCCCTTCCTGCGTCATCCCGACCGGAGCGGAGCGAAGGCCGGCTTCGCAGCGCATCCGAGCGCCAGAGGCCCCGCCCGCTCGATCCCGGATCGGCCAGCGGGCCGGTCCGGGATGACGCCGCCGCAGACTATTGCCTGCCGACCAACTTCCAGGCGATCGGCATCACCGCCATGGCGAGCGCGATCTTCAGCGCCTCGGCGGGCAGGAACGGCATCAGGCCGCCGGCGATCGCCTTCTCGAAGCCGATCAGGCTGGTCAACCACGCCAGGCCGAAGACGAAGATGATGACATCGCCGATCAGGAACATCGCCAGTGCCGTCGGCCAGCGGCGGTCGAAGCCACGCTCGGCGAGGAAGCCGACAACGATGGCGGCGGCCAGGAAGCCGATCAGGTAGCCGCCGGTCGGGCCGGCCATGTAGGCAAGACCGGCGCCCCGGCCGAATACCGGCAGCCCGAGCGCGCCCTCAAGGAGATAGAGGGCGACGGTGGCGCCGGCCAGCCGCGGCCCGTAAGCGGCACCGATCACCATTACCGCGAAGGTCTGCATCGACATCTGCACCGGCCAGAATGGCACCATGATCTTGGCAGAGATCGTGAGCAGCACCGTCCCGATCAGCGCCAGCACGACATTGCGGACGATCTCGGACCCGCCGCGCGCCGGCCACAGCGTTCCGGCCAGAGTCGGCATGCGGCTTTCGATTGCATTCATCAGTGAACTCCCCTGTTCCACCCGCGAAGTGTTGTCCCGATACAGGGTCTCGCCGACCCCGTGCGTTCCGTCAAGAGACGTTTGACCGCCGGCGCGCCCTTCCGATCCGGTTCATGCCCGTACTCCTCTCCGCACCTCGTCATCGCCAACGGGCTCAGGCCGCCCCTGGCTCTGCGGCCTTGCTGTCGGCTGGCCCGACGCATCTGGCATCAGGCCGGCGCCCCCAGTTCAGGCCAGCGCGTCGCGCACCTTCTGCAGTCCGGCCTCGCGGTCGTGGCGCGCCTTGAGGGCGGTCGCCATGTCGACCTCGACGAAGCGGGTCTCGGTGTGTGGCTGCATCTGGCCGATCAGATCCATGTCGGCGGAAATCACCGTGCCGAGCATGAAGTAGCCGCCGCCCGAGACCGCATCGCGGTGCAGCACGATCGGTTCGGTGCCGCCGGGCACCTGGATCGAGCCGTAGGGATAGCAGGCATCGACGATGTTCGAGGGATCGGATCCCGCACCGAACGGCTGTTCGCGCGGCACGAAGTCGAGCGGCCGCCCGCCGCGGAACCGGTAGCCGATGCGATCCGCCTCCGGCGCGACCTTCCAGGTGTCGGCGAAGAAGTGCCGGCCGGCCTCGGCCGTGATCCGGTGCCAGTAGAGACCCGGCAGCATCCGCAGCTCCGCCGGCTTGCCCGGCATCCGGCGCAGCGCGGCCGGCACCGAACGTCCCGCCCTGCCGGCGCCTGCGCCGACGGGCAGCGTGTCGCCCGCGGCAAGCGCCCTGCCCTCGTGACCGCCCAGGGCGCCAAGGGCATAGGTCGACCGGCTGCCGAGCACCACCGGCACATCGATGCCACCGGAAACGGCGATATAGGCTCGGGCGCCCGCCTTGAGGAACGAGAAGGACAGTCTCTGGCCGGCCTTTACCGGGAACGACGTCCACGTCTCGCGCTCCTCGCCGTCGACCTTGGGCGGCAGGTCGGCGCCGGTCACGGCAACCACGGCGTCCCGGGTGAACTCGAGTTCCGGCCCCATGAACACGCATTCGAGACAGGCCGCCCCCTCGTCATTTCCGACCAGCAGATTGGCGCAGACGAGCGCATAGCGATCCATGGCGCCGGAGAGCGGAATGCCGAGATGGTAGTAGCCGGGCCGGCCGAGATCCTGAACGGTGGTGGCAAGCCCGGGCGCAATCACCTTAATGGCCATTGAGCACCCCCTCGAGCCTGGCGTTGTAGCCGTCGATGTCCTTGTTGAATTCGTCGAGATCGAAGGTGACCTCCCGCACTTTCGGCATGTAGCGGTTCGCCGCCACGGCCGCGACCGTGTCGTCGTATTCAGCCCGGTCGATCGGCTTCCACTTCACGATGTCGCCCGGGCGGAAGAACACCATGAAGTCGCGGAGATAGCTGATCTCCTGCTTCGGGTCGTAGATCGGCATCGGCGTGATGCCGAACATCTGGTAGCCGCCGGCGCCGCGCACCGAGTAGATGCAGCCGAAGCAGCCACCGATACCGACCGTCAGCTTCGGCGTGTCGGTACGCGGGCGCAGATACTTCGGAACCTGGATCTGCCGCTTGCGCTCGACCATCTGATAGAGGAACGGCAGGCCGGCGACGAAACCGACCATCGACACGAACCAGGGCGCGCCGGAATGCGCCTTGATGAAGTCGTCGACCGTCGCATAGCCGTTGATCCGAGCTGCGTACTCGATGTCGGTCGAATTCGGATCCTGATGGCGCTCGCGGAAGCGCATCAGCGTCTCGGTGGTCCACGGATCGCGGTAGAACACCGGCACCTCGATGATGCGCGTCTGGATGCGTGACTCGGCCTTCTCCGCCGCCGCCTCCAGAGACTTCAGCTCGGCCAGCATGTCATCCGGGCTGATCACGTCCGGGTCGAACTTGATCTGGAACGACGCGTTCGCCGGGCAGATCTCGGTGACCCCCCTGATGCCCGCCTGCTTCACCGCATTGGTGATCGACAGGCTCTTGAAGAACGCCTCGAGCGACATCTCCTCGTCCACCTCGACGAAGACGTGTTCGTCTCCGCCGAAGGAGTATCGTGCTGTCATCGGTTCGGTTCCTCCCCTGTTCAGCCCAGTCGCGATCCGTTCGTCTCGAGCCAGCGCTCGAGCCAGCGGGTATGCACATCATTGGCGCGCACGTCACGGTCGTCGGCCAGTGCCAGATGCAGCGGCACGGTGGTCTTGACCCCACCGATGGTGAGCTCGCGCAGCGCGCGCTTCAGCCGGTCGATGGCATGTTCGCGGTCCTCGTCCCAGACGATCAGCTTGCCGAGCAGCGAGTCGTAGAAGGGCGGGATCTGATACCCGGCATAGAGCATGGTATCGAAGCGCGCGCCGGGCCCGCCCGGGACCGCCAACTCGCCAATCCTGCCGGGGAAGGGCATGAAGTCCTTCGCCGGATCCTCCGCATTGATGCGCACCTCGATCGCATGGCCGCGCAGCGCGATGTCCTCCTGCTTCAGCCGCAGCGGCTGACCGCCCGCGATCAGCAGCATCTCACGCACCAGGTCGATGCCGGTGACGAACTCGGTGACCGGATGCTCGACCTGGATGCGGGTGTTCATCTCGATGAAGTAGAAGTCACCGGTGCGGTCGTCGTAGAGATACTCCAGCGTGCCGGCGCCGCGATAGCCGACCGATCTCGCCAGCGCCACCGCCGACTGGCACAGGTCGCGCCGCTTCGTCGCGTCGAGGGCGGCCGAAGGCGCCTCCTCCCAGACCTTCTGGCGGCGGCGCTGCAGCGAGCATTCACGTTCGAAGCAATGGACGGCGTCGGTGCCGTCGCCGAGTACCTGTACCTCGACGTGACGCGCCCGCTCGATCACCTTCTCCACGTAGAGACCTCCGTCGCCGAAGGCCGTCTGCGCCTCGGTGCCGGCGAGCTGGAAGAAGCGCTCGAACTCGGCCCTGTCGTGGGCGATGCGGATGCCGCGTCCGCCGCCCCCGGCCGCCGCCTTGATCATCACCGGATAGCCGATCTCCTCGGCAAGCTTCAGCGCATCGGGCAGGCTGTCGATCCGGCCGTCGCTGCCGGGCACGGTCGGCACGCCGGCGGCGGCGGCGGCGGCGCGGGCGGCGACCTTGTCGCCCATCATGCGGATGGTGTCGCCACGCGGGCCGACGAAAACCAGACCGGCCTGCTCGACCGCCTCGGCGAATCGGGCACTCTCGGCAAGAAAGCCATAGCCCGGATGCACCGCATCGGCTCCGGACGACCGTGCCGCCGCAATCAGCGCGTCAACGTTGAGATAGGACTTCGCCGCCTGCGCCGGGCCAATCTCGACCGCCTCGTCGGCGAGCCTCACGGCGAGCGAGTCGGCGTCGGCCTGGCTGTAGGCCTGCACGGTGCGGATGCCGAGTTCGCGCGCGGCCCGGTTGATCCTGACGGCGATCTCGCCGCGGTTGGCGATGAGAAGCTTGCGGATGGTCATGCGCGGCGTGATCCGATCGTAGTGGCGACCGCGACGGCAGGCATGCCACCGTCATCCCGGCCGAAGATGCAGCCGGGAAACCGGACTTGGAGCGCGATCGACCATTGATGCATACCGATCCCGGGCAACGGCCTTGCCGTTTCCGGAAGGACGCTGAGCGAGGCGGGCAGGGGACGGCACACGTCGGGGAATCCGCCCGTCATTCCAGCTCGATCAGGGGCTCGCCGGCCTGCACCGCGGCCTCGTTCTCGGCGAGGATCCTCGCCACCTTGCCCTCAAGCTCGGACTTAACCTCGTAGAAGGTCTTCATCACCTCGACGAGCCCGACCACCTCGCCGAGCGTCACCATGTCGCCGACATCCTTGAACGGCGGCTTGTCCGGGGCCGGCTTGCGATAGAAGGTTCCCGGGAGCGGCGACAGGATATGTTTCTCGGACATTCGTTTCCCCGATCAGGCAGTTGCAGAGCCAGCGATTCGCGCGGCGGCGCAGCGTAGCGGATTCACGCGGCGTCGAGATACGGCTTGATCGCCTCGCGGACAGCCGTCGCGATCTCGACCGCGTTCGGCGTGTCGGAATGCACGCAGATCGAATCGGCCCGCACCACCAGCTCCTTGCCGTTGACGCTGGTCGTCCTGCCTTCCCGCACGGCCCTAAGGCAGCGCTCGGCAGCGACCTTCGGATCGACGGCGTGGTGCTCCCGGGTGATGATCATCGTGCCTTCGTCGCTGTAGTCCAGGTCGGCATAGAACTCCGACACGAAGGCGTGGCCGCGGGCGGGATAGATCTTCTCGTGCAGCGTCCCGACGATACCGTAGAGCGGCACCTTGAACACGTCGGCGGCATCACAGACCGCATGGGCGATGTCCTCCATCCGTGCCGACATGCCATACAGCGAGCCGTGCGGCTTGATGTGGTTGAGCTGCATGCCCTCAGCCTCGAGGAAGCCCTTCAGCGCGCCGACCTGGTAGATGATGCAGTTGGCGAGCTCCTCGCGCGAGATCTTCATCTCGCGGCGACCGAAGCCCTGCAGGTCCGGCAGCGAGGGATGCGCCCCGACCTTGACGCCGTGCTGCTTGGCGAGCCGGACCGTCTTGCGCATGTGGTTGAAGTCGGAGGCATGGAAGCCGCAGGCGACGTTGGCGACCGAAATCAGCGGCATCAGCGCGGCATCATCGCCGATCTGGTAGAGGCCGAACCCCTCGCCCATGTCGCAGTTGATCACCGTCATCGCTGTCTCCTCGTCCTGATCTGAACTGCCAAAATCGCCACCGCGATGGCGCGCGCCGTCCGCACGCTCATCGCCTCATGAACGCATTGCCCGGAGCCGGTCAAGGAAGATCGCAAGGATGACGACGCAGCCGAGCACGATCATCTGGATGTACCCGTCGATCCGCATCAGGTTCATGCCGTTGGACAGCGCCGTGATGAACAGCGCGCCGAGGATGCAGGAATGCACCCCGCCCAGCCCGCCGCGCAGGCTGACGCCGCCGATCACGGCGGCAGCGATGCTTTCGAGCGTCAGGTTGCCGCCGAGATTGGGCTCGCCCGAGCCGGTGCGCCCGGTCAGCATCAGCGCGCCGAGCGCCGCGATGACCGAGCACATCACATAGGCGAGCAGCAGGTAGCGACGGCTTGGGATGCCGGCGACGGTCGCTGCCCGCGGATTGCCGCCGAGGATGTAGAGTGCCCGGCCGAATACCGTGTAGTTGAGGATGAACCACGTCACCAGCAGCACGAGACCGGCCAGCAGGATCGGCACCGGAATGCCGGCCACGGTGCCGGAATAGACGAGACGGCTGAACGCGTCGGGCACGTTGAACACCGGCCGTCCGTCGGAGGCCATGGTGGCGATACCGAGGCAGATGTTGAGGCTGCCGAGCGTGGCGACGAACGGATTGACCCGTAGCCAGGCGACGGCGAACCCGTTGAACAGGCCGGTTCCGACGCCAATGGCGAGCCCCATCAGGATGCCGAGGATCAGCGCCTGGGCAAGCCCCTCACCGGCCGGTCCGGCCATGCCGGTCATCACCAGCGCGCTGGTCACGCTGACGGCGGAGACGGCGGTGCCGAGCGACAGGTCGAAGCCGCGGGTCAGGATCACCACCATCTGGGCGGTGGCGAAGATCGCCAGATAGCTCGCCTGGATGGCGATGTTGACGAGGTTCCCGGTCGACAGCACGCGCGGCTCGACCAGCGAGAAGCCGAACACCATCACCACCAGCGCGACCGGCAGGATCGCCTGGATCAGGGTCGCCCGGCCGATCAGCCGGGACATTTCGGTCGGGCGGGCGACGTCAGCCACGCAGCTGCCTCCGCTTGCCCCACTCGTCCAGTGCCACCGCGGCGACGAGAATGATGCCGAGCACGACCACCTGCATCTTGCTGTCCACCCTGAGCAGGTTCATGGCGTTGGTGAGGATCGACAGGAACAGGGCGCCGAGCGCCACCATCTCGACCCGGCCGATGCCGCCGCGCAGGCTGACGCCGGCGATCACGGCGGCGGCGATCGACTGCAGCATCATCAGGTTGCCGCCCATCGTCGCCTGGCCCGAGCCGAGCCGCGCGGTCATCAGGATGCCGGCGATCGAGGCAAGCACCGAGCACATCACATAGGTCAGCACCAGATACCCGGTCGCCGGGACACCCGAAACGATCGCCGCCTGCAGATTGCCGCCGATGGCATAGATGTAGCGGCCGAGCCGGGTGTGCTGCTGGATGAACCAGACCGCCGCGATGATCGCCACGGCGATGTAGACGGTGGTCGGCAGGCCGAGCCACAGCGCCCGCCCGAAATCCTTCACGAAGGCGTCCGGCATTCCGTAGACCGGGATGCCATTGGTGAGCAGCAGGCCGATGCCGCTTGCGATCGACAGCGTGCCGAGCGTCACCATGAACGGCGAGATGCGCAGGAAGGCGACGCACAACCCGTTGATCAGTCCGATGAAGACGCCACAGGCGAGGCCCGCGAGAATGCCGACGGTGATCACCAGCCCGGTCTGATCGGGCATCGAGGCGGCCAGCATGGCCATCACCTTTGCCATCACCGTCGAGGTGAGTGCGATCACCGCGCCGACCGACAGATCGAATCCGCCGACGATCAGCACCAGCATCTGGCCGGCGGCGACGATCGCCAGGAACGAGGTCGAGCGCAGCACGTTGAAGATGTTGTTGAGCCCGAAGAACTTCTGTTCGACCACCGCCATGAAGGCGATCATCGCGACGAGCAGGATCGGCAGGAGGCCGACCCCGAGCACCAGGCGCGAGACCCGGTCGAACTGGGATTCGGGGTGCTCCCGCACCCCAATGGCGCGACCCGTCATGCCCCCTCGCTCGCTGCGGCGGTTGCCTCGTCGCGGAAGAAGCTCGACAGGACCGCCTGCTCGTTGATGTCCTTGCCGGTGAGTTCGGCAACCATCCGGCCGCGATGCATCACGTAGAGCCGGTTCGACAGATGCAGCACCTCGGGCAGCTCCGAGGACACCAGGACGATCGCCGCGCCGTTCTCGACGAGCTGTTTCATCAGCTCGTACACCTCGATCTTGGCGCCGACGTCGATGCCGACGGTCGGCTCGTCGAACAGGAACAGCCGCGTCTCGCGGGTGAGGCCGCGGGCCAACATCACCTTCTGCCGATTGCCGCCGGACAGGTTGGCCACGACCCGCTCGATCTGCGGCGGCCGCAACCTG
Organism: Tepidamorphus gemmatus; assembly: GCF_004346195.1. Lineage (NCBI taxonomy): Bacteria > Pseudomonadati > Pseudomonadota > Alphaproteobacteria > Hyphomicrobiales > Tepidamorphaceae > Tepidamorphus > Tepidamorphus gemmatus. The sequence goes on from NZ_SMAK01000006.1 coordinate 101,653, forward strand.
AGCCGATCGACGATCTCCTGGATCGTCCGGCGTTCGTTGGCGCGCCGGAGGATGCGCATGCGGGCGAAGGTGGCGAGATCGAGCGCGGCCATCGAGGCGTTCTCGCGGATCGGCCGGCCGAGCGCGAGGCCCTCGACGACGCGATCGGAGGGAAAGTAGCAGATGCCGCGCCTGAGACTTTCGGCCGGGGTCGGGGCGTCGTAACGATGCCCCTCGACGAGGATCGTGCCGCGCTCGATGTCCTCGAGGCCGTAGACCGCCCGAACCAGTTCCGACTTGCCGCAGCCGACCAGGCCGGCAATGCCGGTCACCTCGCCGGCGCGGGCACGGAAACCGACGCCCACGACCGAGCGGTTGGCGAGGGTGAGATCCTCGACCTCGAGCCTGACCGCGCCCGGTGCATGGGCGATCGTCGGGAACAGCACGTCGATCTTGCGGCCCGTCATCAGCTCGACCAGCTCGTTCTCGCTGACGCCGCCGGCGTCGAGCGCGCGAACCAGTCGGCCGTCGCGCAGCACGGTGATGCGGTCGGCGAGCTGCTTGATCTCCCGCATGCGATGGGAAACGTAGATGATGCCGACCTTTTCCGCCCTCAACCGCTCGATCAGCGAGAACAGGCGGCCGGTCTCCGCCTCGGTCAGCGAGGCGGTCGGCTCGTCAAGGATCAGCAACCGGACATTGCCCATCAGCGCCTTGGCGATCTCGGTCATCTGCTGGTGGGCGCGGGACAGTTCGCGCACCTTCTTCTTCGGATCGAGATGGAAGCCGAGTTCGTCGATGACCTCGCGGGCGCGGCGCATCATCGCGCGCGAGGACAGCACGCCGCCGGAGGTGATCTCGCGGCCGAGGAAGAGATTCTCCTCGATGGTCATGTCCGGGACGAGCGAGAATTCCTGGAAGACCGGGCTGATGCCCATGACCCGCGCCTTGTGCGGCGTCAGGCCGGTGATGGTGCGCCCCTCGAAGCGGAAGCTGCCGCTGTCGGGCGGGAAGGTGCCGGCGATGATGTTGATCAGGGTCGACTTGCCGGCGCCGTTCTCGCCGAACAGGACATGGACCTCGCCGCGGCGCAGGTCGAAGTCGACCGAATCCAGCGCGCGCACGCCCGGAAAGGCCTTGCAGATGGCCCTCATCTCGAGCAGCGGCTCACCAGCGTCCGACGGCGCGGTCCGGGACCGCGCCGCCGCCGTCGCTTGCGCGAGATCGTTCATCCCACAATCAGCCCTCTTGCAGGTGGCACGCTGGTCCGTGGGGAACCGGCCTGCGCCTCACTGGGCCTGCACCGAGTAGACCGGGGTCCAGTCCGCCGGCGCCAGAACCAGACTCATGTCGATCTTGTCAACCGAATCCTTGGCGATCATGTCCGGGATCGGCTTCACGAACGTCATCAGCGGCTGGCCCTCGAGCGCGCGGACCGCCATGTCGATGGCGACACGCCCCTCGAGCACGGGGTACTGGGTAGCGAAACCCATGATGTCGCCGCGATTGAGCGCGTCGAGCATGGCCTGGTTCTCGTACGAGGACATGATCATGATCTCGCCCTCGCGGCCCACCTCGGCCACCGCGGCGATGGCGGCCTCGGCGGTCGGCGCGGTACCCCAGATCACATTCATCTCGGGGTAGGCCTGCAGCGCATCCTGGATCAGCGCGAGCTGGACCGCGACGCCGGAGTCGCCGAACTTCTCGTCGAGCAGCTCGATGTTGTCGGCGCCGGCGATCGCGCGCTTGAAGCCGTCGTTGAACGCCTCCGCCCAGCCGGAGCCGGCCGGACCGGGGAAGGTCACCACCTTGGCCTCCTCGGAGCCGAGGGCCTCCCTCAGATAATTGCCGGTCTGCTCGCCCATGGTGTCGAACTCGACGAACATCTTCGCCGTGGTCTTGGCCTCGGACACCGGATTGACGGTGCTGATCACCGGCTTGCCCGCCGCGATGCCCTCCTCGAACTTCTTGGCGAGACCGGCTTCCGAAATCGCGCCGACGATGATCGCATCGGCACCGCCGGCGAGGCAATCGTCAAACTGCGACAGCTGGCGCGGCAGGTTTTCGTAGCCGCCTGCCTCGTAGAGCGTCATGTTGACGTTCTGGCGCTTGGCCTCCTCAACGATGCCGTAGGCGACGGCGACCCAGAAACTGTCCTTCATGTGCGGGAACAGCACGCAGATGTTCCAAGGCTTCGAGGCCTTCTCGAGCGGAACGTAGTCAACCTCGACATTGGATCCCGACGAGGCGTCGTACACCTTGACCGGAAACCAGTCGGCCGCGCTGGCGGCCGTCGCGAAGCCGAGCGCCGCCAGCGCCGCGGCTCCCGCGAGGAGTCCTTGCTTGTATGTGGCACCCATCTCTTGTTCCAACGCTCCCTACTGGATGACGGCGTCGCGCGGCGGAGGGCCGCGCATGGATAGTCACGCATTCCCGGCCATGATTGTCAACGAGAAGACCGCGCCAGAGCGATATTTGATATCACAAAGCCAGGAGATTTGATATCACAGGCGCCGTTCGCCGGCCGCGCCGGCCCAGGAGTATCGGCATGACCCTGCATCCCACACACAATCTCTCGGTGGAGGAACTCGACAGGCAGAGCGTGTTCCATCCGTTCACGGCGCTCGCCCAGCACAACGAGTCCGGGCCGCGCATCATGGTCAGCGGTTCCGGCGTCCGTCTGAAGGACCGGGCGGGCCGGGAATACATCGACGCACTGGCCGGCCTGTGGTGCGTCAACATCGGCTATGGCCGCACCGAGATCGCCGAGGCGGTCGACCGGCAGCTCCGCGAGCTGCCCTACTACCACTCCTTCGCCTCGATGGGCACCGAGCCGGCCGCCCATGTTGCCGACCGGCTGAAACGGATGCTGCCGGGCGAGATGGGCCGCGTGTTCTTCGGCCTCTCCGGTTCGGACGCCAACGACACACAGGTCAAGCTCGTCTGGTACTACAACAACCTGCTCGGCCGCCCGAGGAAGAAGAAGATCATCGCGCGCAAGCGCGCCTATCACGGCGTCACCGTCGCGGCGGCGAGCCTCACCGGCCTGCCCGTGCTGCATAATGCCTTCGACCTGCCGATCGACCGCATCCTGCACACGGTGACCCCCCACCACTACTGGAACGCCGAACCCGGCATGAGCGAGGAGGACTTTGCCCGCCACTGCGCGGCGGAACTGGACGCGCTGATCGAGCGGGAGGGCCCCGACACGGTCGCCGCCTTCATCGCCGAACCGGTGATGGGTGCCGGCGGCGTCATCGTTCCGCCGAAGGGCTATTTCCAGGAGATCCAGAAGGTTCTGAAGAAGCACGACGTGCTGATGATCGCCGACGAGGTGATCTGCGGCTTCGGGAGGCTCGGCAGGATGTTCGGCTGCGAGGTGTTCGGCATCGAGCCGGACATGGTCACCGTTGCCAAGGGCATCACCAGTGGTTACGTGCCGCTGTCGGCCTCGGTCGTCTCGGAGAAGATGTGGCAGGTGCTGATGGAGGAATCGCGCACGCTCGGCGTGTTCGGTCACGGCTACACCTACACCGCCCATCCGGTCTCCTGCGCCGCGGCCATGGCCAATCTCGACATCCTCGAGGGCGAGAAGCTTGCCGACCGCGCCGCAGAGACCGGCGCCTACATGCAGACCCTGCTGCGCGAGACCTTCGAGGGACAGCCCGCGATCGGCGAGGTGCGCGGCATCGGCCTGATCGCCGCGGTCGAGCTCGTTGCCGATCCGGCCGCGCGGACGCCGTTCGATCCCGCGCTCAAGGTCGCCGGCCGGGTGGCGGCGCGCGCCCTCGACAACGGGCTGATCACCCGGGCGCTGCCGAACGGGGACTCGCTCGCCTTCTCGCCGCCGCTGGTGATCTCGCGGGCGGACGTGGAGGCCTGCGTCGAACGGCTGGCCGCCAGCATCGCCGGCGTCCGCGACGAACTGATCAGGGATGGCGTGCGCATCGCCTGAACATGACGGCAGTTGTGCCACGATCCTTGGTTGCAGGCGCCCGACGACCGACGCACCATCATCCGGGCCCGCGGCGCGGGCCCGGCAGGCCGGCGCAGATCGGCCGCGACATGACCGACAGGCACCCGTGGGACGAAGCGAGGCAGGATCCGAATGTCGATTGCGCACGGGCTAAGGGGGGTCTCCCGGGAGACCCTGCGCGGACGCATCTATGTGCGGCTCAGGGCCGCGATCATGAAGGGCATGTTCGAGCCGGGACAGGCACTCACCGTGCGCGGGCTGGCGGATGCCTTCGGCACGAGTCCGACGCCGGTGCGCGAGGCGCTGCAACAGCTCGTTGCCGAGAACGCGCTGATCGCCGAACCGAACCGCTCCTACCGGGTGCCGCGCATCACCCAGGACATGTTCCTCGATATCCGCGACACGCGGGCAGAGCTGGAGGGGCTTGCGGCGCAGAAGGCCGCGCTGATGATCTCTGCGGGCGAGATCCGGCGGCTGGAACAGCTCGTCGAGCGGATGAGCAAGGCGATCGACGGGCAGGATCTGAAGAACTACCTGTCGGCCAACGAGGACTTCCACTTCGCGATCTACGAGGCGTCGCGCTCGCCGGTGCTGCTCAGGATCATCCGGGCGCTGTGGGTGCAGATCGGGCCGAGCCTGAACGCGCTGTTCCAGAATCTCGAGCTGGTGGAGAGTCTGCAGGAACACCACCGGGCGGCCCTCGAGGCGTTCCGCGCCAGGGATCCCATGGCCGCGCGCCGCGCGATTCGCGACGACATCCTGCAGGCCGGCGCCTTCATCGCCGAACAATCGACGACTTTCGAGGATTGACGGAGCCGCTCAGAGCGGAGTCGGGCCGGCCGGTGCACTCAGGCCGTCGCCATCGCGGCGTAGCCGCTGCGCCTCCCCTATGTCCAGTTCCAGGACGCGATAGATGTCGCCGGCACCCGCACATGTCGGGATGCCGATGCTTGCCGCGCTCGTCCATGGCGGTATCGACGCGGTGGGCTGCGTCCTGTTCGACGCAACCGTCCGGCGCGCCGGACCAACGGCTTCGACACGTCCAGCGATCCCGCCGTGCCGGCCGGGATCGGCCGGGGCGCAATGCCGTTCGGCGCACGTCCTGGTCTCTTGTTGCGGGCGGCGCCCACGTTCATGCTCGTCGGCGTCTGGCTCACGACCGGCAGGACCGGTCCGGCCGACGAGACGGCCGGCGGGCCGGCCTGACGGCCCACTTTCCGACCTGTCCCAACGGAGGCTCCTCATGGAACGACCCAAGGCGATACCGACGGTGCGTATCGACGATGACCGGGTGAAGGCGACCGAATGGGCTTTCACGCCCGGCGCCGAGACCGGCTGGCACCGGCACGAGCACGATTATGTGGTCGTGCCGCTGACCGATGGCCAGCTGCTGCTGGAGCTGCCCGGCGGCGACACGGCGCGGGCGGAACTCAGGCAGGGCATCCCCTATGCCCGCAGGGTCGGCGTCGAGCACAATGTCATCAACGCCGGCGATGAAGAGCTGCGCTTCCTGGAGGTAGAGATCGTCGGATGAGCGAGACCGTGCGGATGCGGCTGCTCGAGCGGTTCGCGGCGGCATGGAACGCGCGCGACCTCGATGCCCTGATGGACTGCATGGCACCGGTCTGCGCGTTCCATGCCTCCGGCGGACCCGACGCCAGCGGCCGGGTGTATTCGGGGCGCGCGGCCGTCCGAGCCGGCTATCAGGCGGTGTTCGACGCCTTCCCGGAGGCAGCCTGGACCAACGCCCGGCATTTCGTCGCGGGAAACCGTGGCGTATCGGAATGGCGGTTCAGGGGTGTCGACCGCGAGGGGCGGCGCGTCGACGTCGACGGCTGCGACCTGTTCGTCTTCGACGGCGACCTGATCGCGGTCAAGGATTCGTACCGCAAGATGCGCAGCGGATAGAGCCCCTGCCCTTGCCGCCCCTCCGACATCATCCCGGACGGCGGAGCCGATCCGGGATCGGATGGCCACGGCGGCTGGTCGGGAGGACGCCAGACGGGATGCGCAAACCGATCCCCGCACTCCGGCGTCGGGCCCGGCCGGGAGGACAAGGGGCGGCTGCGTCAGAAGACGGAGCCTGAGGCATCGCCGGACGTCGTGCGGCTGCGACGCGGCATCCGACCTATCCCCGGATCGGCTCGGCCTCGGCGTGGAAATCGCCGGAGGGCAATTCGCCCGCAAACAGTCGGGGATACTCCGCCAGCATGACGGCCGTCAGCCTCTCGTAAGGCAGGTCGTCGAAATCGCCATGCTCGCGGATGTATTCCATGTGCCGCCGGCCGCCGGTGTCGAATTCGTGGAACACCGAATCGGCGCGTCCGTCGAACTCCAGCGGTCGGACCCCGAAACGCTCGCACAGTTCGATGTTGAAGGCCGGCGTCGCCTTGACCCAGCGCCCGCCGAGCCACAGGCTCGTATAGCCGTGCCAGTAGAACACGTCGGTTCCGAGCAGCTCGATGAGGCGCGGACTGGCGAGATGGTTGCGCACATCGGCAAAGCCGAGCCGCGCCGGAACGCCGACCGCCCGCGCTGCGGCAGCCAACAGGATCGCCTTGTTGATGCAGTAGCCGGCACCCTGCTCCAGACAGGTGGTGGCGCGGAAATTCCGAGGGTCGAGCCGGATCGAATAGGGATCATAGCGGAAGCCGTCGCGCACCGCGTAGTAGAGGCGGACGACCCGCTCCTCGGGCGTGCCGGCACCGGCATGCTCCGCGACGAAACCGAGCACGGCCGGATGGTCGCTCTCGATGTACCAGGTCGGCGCCAGCGCCGCGTCGAGAGCGCCCGTCGATGTCATCTGCGTTGCCTGCCTGCCGTTGCCGATGAGCCCGGAACCTTACAGGGAGGGCCGGCCGAAGGAAATCGCGAATTCCGCCACCGATCTGCCCTCGGCAGGGCTCCACCTGGTCATCTTTCTTTAGGAATCTGCCGTAGGCTCGTTAACCTCAACCGTCCGTTAACGCCGGAGGATACCCGTGCGACGCGCCTTGCTGAGCTTCGGTGCCGTTGTCGCGATCGTCGCGATGGCAGCCCTGATGCTGCCTGTCTTCATTTCCGCCGACGACGTGAAGGAGAAGATCCTCGCTGAGGTCGAGAACGCGACCGGATACCATGTCAGGATCGACGGACCGGTGTCGATCTCGATGCTGCCGTTCCTCGATCTGGTCGCCGATCACGTCACGGTGTCGGAGTCTGCCGACGGCACCGCGCGGGAGCTCGCCGCCGCCGACCGGCTGCGGTTCGGCCTGTCGTTCTCCGGCCTCCTGTCCGGCAATGTGCGGCTCACGGAAATCACCCTGGTAAGGCCGGTGATCACGCTGCCGCAGCGCTCCGGCGCGCCGGCCGAGGTCGCCGGCGGCGCCACTGCCGGCGGATTGGCCGGCGCCGCGCCAGCCGCCGCGCCAGCCTCGGCTGCCCTGCGGAGCCTCAGCCTCGACCGCCTGCGCATCGATGGCGGCATCGTCGTGATCCCCGGGACGGACGGCAGGCCGGCGACGCGTATCGAGGACGTCGAGCTGACCGCCTCGCTGGCATCCTTCGACGGCCCGCTGACCTTCTCGGCGAAGGCGCGACTGGGCGCGGACAGCTATGCCGCACGGGGCGAAATCGGTGCGTTCGGCCCGCTGCTCGACGGCTATCCCGCCACGCTCCGGATCGAGGCCGAAGCGCCGGCGCTGCTCGCCAAGCCGGTGGAGATTGCCGGAACCGCCGGTTACAGCGGCGACAGCTTCGCGCTGGACAGCTTCACCATGCGGTCCGCCACCACCGCCGTTGACGGCCAGCTGCGCGTCGATCTCTCGGGCGAGACACCCGCGCTGCGGCTGTCGATCGCGGGCGACAACCTCGATCTCGACGCACTCCTCGCGAAGGCCGAACCGAAGCCGCTTGCGCCCGGACTGCCCGCCCCGTCGACCGCCGCACGGCCGATCGACTTCTCGCCGCTGTCGCGCCTGGCTGGCGAGGTCGACCTGTCGCTGACCCGGTTCGTCGTCGCCGGCACCACCATCCAGCCGCTGGTCGGGTCGATGCGGTTCGGCGGCGGCAGGCTCGAGGCCATCGCCGACATCATCGGCGTCGTGGGGGCATCCGGTGCAGGAACGCTGACGCTCGACGCCACACGGCCCGACCCCTATCTGAGCGGCAAGCTGCGCATTTCCGGCATCGACGTGGCGGCGCTGAACAGGATCGCCGGAGCCAACGCGCCGGTGACCGGCAGCGCTGGCGCCGATCTCGTCTTCGCCACGGCCGGACGCAGCCCGGCTGAATGGCAGAGCCGCTTCAACGCCTCCGGCACGGTCACCCTCGCCGACGGGACGATCAGCGGCATTGGCGCCGCGGCGCTGACCGGCAATGCCGGAGCCGACCGCATCGAGGCGATCACCGTCACCGCGACGATCGCCGAGATGACCAAGCCGGTGTCGGTGGCCGGCAGCGCCCGCTGGAACGGTGAGACCTTCGAACTGTCGGCGACCGCCGACATGCGCGGCCTGATCGTCGGTTCGAACGCGGCGCTCATCGCCCGCGCCGCCTCGCAGCGCGTGACGGCCGGTTTCGACGGCACGGTGAGCCGCAACGGGCTCGGCAGCGGCAAGGTCTCGCTCGAGACCCCCTCGCTCACCGGCCTGATGCGCTGGCTCGGCCAGCAGCCCGCCTGGCAGTCCGGCTTCGAGACCTTCGCCGTGTCCGGCATCCTGAAGCTGCAGGACAATGCCATCGCCTTCGAGGATGCCTCGATCCGCCTCGACGACACCCGCGGCAAGGGTTCGGGCCGGATCGTGTTCGGCGCGGTGCCCCAGGTCAATGCGCAGCTCGACCTCGAGAAGCTCGACCTCAACCCCTATCTCGGCGCCGCCGCCTCGCCGGCGGGCGGGCACCAGGCGGCGGCCATCGACGCGGGCTGGAGCGATGCGCCGATCGACTTCTCCGCGCTCAATGCCATCAATGCCAAGCTCACCGTGTCGGCCGGCGAACTCGTCTACAGGGACATCAAGGCCAGCCGCGTCAACCTCGCGGCGGTGATCGAGAAGGGACGGCTGACCGCCGACATGCCCGCCTTCGGCCTCTATGGCGGAACCGGGAGCGGCACGGTCACCGTCGACGCGTCGTCGGCAACGCCGAGCCAGCGGCTGCGGTTCAGCCTGCAGGGCCTCGAGGCCTATCCGTTCCTGCGCGACGCGGCGGGCTTCGAGCGAATCGAGGGTTCGGCCGACGTCGCCATCGACGTCAGCGCCACCGGCGCCAGCCAGCGCGCGATCGTCTCCGGCCTGTCCGGCAAGGCATCCTTCCAGTTTACCGACGGGGCGATCCGGGGCATCAACGTCGCCAGGATGGTGCGCTCGCTGACCTCCGGCACGCTGTCGGGCTGGCAGCAGGAACAGAGCGAGAAGACGGACTTCGCCTCGCTCGCAGCGAGCTTCGAGATCGACAGGGGCAAGGCCGTCAACCGCGATCTCAACCTGATCGGGCCCCTGGTCCGCATGACCGGTTCCGGCGAGGTCGATCTTCCGGCGCAGACGCTCGCCTTCCGGGTGGACCCGAAGGTGGTGGCGAGCCTCGAGGGCCAGGGTGGCAGGCAGGATCTGCAGGGCCTCGGCGTGCCCGTGCTGATCTCCGGACCCTGGTCGAGACCGTCGATCTATCCGGACATCGCCGGCATCCTCCAGAACCCGGCGGCGGCCTACGAGCAGCTCCGCGCGCTCGGCGGCGGCCTGTTCAGGCTGCCCGACGCCGACAAGGCCGCAGCGCCGGTGGCTCAAATCGTCGACGACATCCAGAAGAAGACGGGCGTCGATGTCGGTGCCATCGTCAAGGACGGCAGGATCGACCACCGGGCGCTGCAGGACCAGGCCCTGAAGGGCCTCAACCAGCTCCTCCAGGGCCAGCGGCCCCAGCAGCAGACCCTGCAGCCGCCACCGCAAGCGGCGGACCCGGTCGAGACAGGCAGCGTCAATGCGAAGAAGAAGAAGCCGCAGCACGAGCAGCCCGCGCTGCAGGACGACCAGCAACAGCAGGTCGCCGAGCCGCCGCCGGGCGATCCTGCGGCCGATGCCGCCCAAAAGCTGTTCGACAGCCTGTTCGGCAAGCGCAACTGAGCCGGCGGGTGGCGGTCATCCCTGCCCCGATCCCGGCGCGCCTTCGTCATCGTCCGGGGCTTCGGCTGCGCGACATTGGAACAGCGGCTCGGCCGAGCGCTCAGCCCGTTCCGCCGTCTGGCCAGCGCACCACGCGGCGGTAGAGGTGCCAGGTTGAATGGCCGAGCAGCGGCAGCACCACGATCAGCCCGAGCAGCGCAGGCAGCATCGCCACGAACAGGCTGACGGCGACGATCAGGCCATAGCCGAGCATCGGCACCGGATTGGCCCGCACCGCGCGCCAGCTGGTGATGATGGCGGTGACGAAATCGCTGTCGCGGTCGAGCAGCAGCGGATAGGCGACGACGGTCGAGGTGAAGACGCCGATGGCGAAGACCGCGCCGACGAGATTGCCGAGGACCAGGAAGGAAAGGCCGTGCCATGTCGTGAACACCTCCACGACAAACCCGCCGAGATCCGGCCGACGCAGCCCGAAGAAGCCGAGATAGAGGGCGGCCGCCACATCCACCCAGATGAAGAACACGAACAGGTTGAGCATCGGCATCCAGCCGAGCGAGCGGCCGCCGGGGCCGACGACGACACTGACCAAGGCGCCCGGCGACAGCGGCAGGCCGCTCTCGAGCCGCCGGCTGATCTCGTAGAGCGCCACCGCGCAGAACGGTCCGAGCAGCGCGAAGCCGGCCGCCAGCGGATAGGTCAGGAAGAACAGGCCGGTCCGTGTCGCAAGCAGATAGAGGACGATGCCGCCGACGGCGTAGAATGCCCCGATGGCAAGTCCGTAGACCGGTGCGCGGCCGAGATCGGCGGCTGCGAGCGCCAGCACGGCGCGGATGTCGCGCAGGTCGATCTGCGCGATCTGCGGCGCGGCCGTCTGGCTGCTGACGCCGCGCTGCGCCCTGATGTCAGACGAGGTGGTCTCCGCCATCGCTCGCCCTTCCGGTCATCCCGCGCCGCACGCTTCGGCAGGGCAGGCCCGCCGGATGGCCGCTGCGGCGTTTCCCCTGCGCGAAGTCGCCCGGCGCGCCTCTTCGCGCACGGCCGATGGTCGCACGGCGAGCCGGCCGCGCCAAGCCGTTCCGCCGCGCCGTGCATCGGGGCGGCGCGGCCGATCAGGCGAGCGCGGCGATCACCTCGTCGACACGGGTGACCAGTGCAACGTTCTGCATGGCATAGTCGATACTGGCCCGATGCCAGTCGGCGTTCATGGTCGAGCAGCAATCCTCGGGAACGACCATGATATAACCCTTGTCGGCTCCGGTGCGGGCGGTGTGCTCGATCGACATGTTGGTCCAGGCACCGGTCTCGATGATGATGTCGCGCCCCTCGGCCTTGAGGATCGTCTCGAGCGGCGTCCCCTCCCAGGCTGACATGCGCATCTTCTCGACCACGTGATCGCCCGGTTGCGGCTCGAGACCGGCAACCGGCTGCCCGCCCCAGGTGCCGCGCACCATGGCGTTCGAATCGACCACCCCTTCGAACAGCGGCGCGTTGAGCGTCATGCCGGGCGCGCCGGGATTGACCAGATAGTGGACATGGATCACCGGCACGCCGAGCTCCCGGCAACGGTCGGCAAGGCGGGCGATGTTGGCGATGGCGTTCTGCTGGCGGCAGTGGTCGGGGCTGCCCGACGCCGCGAAGGCGCCGCCGTCCATCACCACGTCGTTCTGCATGTCCTGGATGATCAGGGCGCAGCGGCTCGCATCGAGGCGCAGGCTGCCGTTGCCGCCCGACGCCTGCGCCGACCGACCCGCCGACGCGGCGGAGGCGCGGGCGCGCATGAACGGCTCGTTGCGCGGGCCGACCTTGACGTCCACCGCATAGACCGATGTCGAGGCGCAGACATAGAGCGTGCGCCAGTCCGCGCCGCCCCAGTGCAGGTTGGCGGGAAGCTCGGGAATCGAGACCTTGCCGATATGCCGCCCGTCCGGCGCATAGACCCAGATGCCGCCCGGCGCGGTGCACCAGACATTGCCCTCCGCGTCGCACTTCATGCCGTCGGGGACGCCGGGCAGCAGGCTGTCGCGCAGACCGGCGGCGAAGATGCGGCCGTTGCGCAGGCTGCCGTCCGGGCCGACGTCGAAGACGCGGATGTTGGCCTGTTCGGTGTCGTTGACGTAGAGCAGGCGCTCGTCGGGCGAAAAGCACAGGCCGTTCGGCTGGGTGAACATGTAGCGGTCGACGACGAGCTGCGGCTCGTCGCCGGGCCTGGCGTTCGGCCGGATGCGGAAGACGCCCTGCCAGCCGAGCTGGCGCGGCCGCTCGACGCCATAGTGCGGCATCCGTCCATACCAAGGATCGGTGAACCAGATCGAACCGTCCGAATGGACGCAGATGTCGTTGGGACTATTGAGTTCGCGCCCCTCGAAATGGCTCGCCAGCACCTCGCGTCGCCCGTCCGGTCGAAAGCGCACCACCGAGGAGGTGGCGTGCTCGCAGACCAGCAGGTTGAGGTCCGCGTCATAGGTCATGCCGTTGGCCTTGTTGGAGGGTCGCATGACCTCGCGCACGCCGGCACGGTCGAGCCGGCGGCGCACGTCTGCCGGCATGTCGGAGAACAGCAGGTAATGATCGACCGGATGCCAGATCGGGCCTTCGGTGAAGGTAAAGCCGGAGCCGACCTGGCGCACCGGCGCATGCTCGTCGATCAGGCGGCGGAAGCCGGGATCAAGGGCCGTGTGTGCCATCGTGGCCTCCCTGTCAGGCGGGGAACCAGTCGCGACGCGGCACGGACTGGCTGACCGGACCGGGGACGGTCATGTCGAGGCGGCCGACCACGCGCCCGTTCTCGACCTTCGCCGGCTTGTCGTGCACCGGCAGCAGATACTTCGCGCCGGAATACATGAGCTTGCGGATCGCGGCCTTCTCGCCGCGCTTGGAACCGCCGTGATTGCCGGTCACCTGGTACTCCTCCGGGCCGAAGGTGCGCATCGGCTCGATGATCTGGTCGTTGAAGTCGTAGATGACATCGCCGCAGATGGTCGCCAGACCGTCGGCGGTCTCGACATGGACGTTCATCGAACCCTCGGTGTGGGCGCCTGCGGCCTCCAGCGTCAGGCCGGGCATCAGCTCGATCGGCCCGGACATCTCCAGGTCCTCGAGCCTGAGCGCACCCGGCGTGTGCAGCCGCTCGACCAGATGGATGATGTCGGGCTTCGGATACTGCGGGTGCATCAGGCCGGACACCGAGTATTCCAGCTCGCGGCGGTTGATCACCACCGTCGTGTTCATCGGGAAATGGTCGTCCTTGCCGGCGTGGTCGATGTGCAGGTGCGTATGGAGGACATAGCGGACATCGCCGAGCTTGACGCCGTGATTGGCGAGCTGGCGCTCGATCATGTTCTCGTGGAACTGCAGCCCGCGCATCCCGAGCGTTTCCATGATCGCGTTGTCGCGGTAGCCGGTGTCGACGACGACCGGATACCTGCCGCCGAGGATGAGGAAGCCGTAGACGGGCACTCGCCGCACGCGGCCGCAGTCACGCCCCAGCACCAGGAACGAGCTCTCCAGCTCGATGTCGCCGAAGTCGAGTATCTTGATTTCCAGGGGCATCCTGTCCTCCGTTCTCAGAGCCGGTAGACCCGGCTGGCGGTGTTGAAGAAGACCGCGTCGCGTTCGGGCTGCGACAGCGTCGCTGCGGCCTCGCGATGGGCGGCAAAGAGGCTTGCGTAATCGGTCCAGAGCTTCTCGATCGGGAAGTTGGAACCCCACAGGCAGCGGTCGGCGCCGAACAGCGCGATCGTTTCCGACCACAGCCAGCGGATCAGCTGCGTATCGACCCGGTGCACGAAGGTACCGAAGCCGGACAGCTTGACATAGGCGTTCGGACGGCGGGCGAGATCGGCCATCGCCCGGCGCCACGCCGCACGTCCGGCATCCGACAGATCTTCCAGCATGCCGGCGTGCTGCAGGACGAACGTCACCTTCGGGCAGGCGTCGACGAGGGCGCAGGCATGGGCCATCTGACCGGCGAACACCTGCAGGTCGAAGCTCCAGCCGTAGTCGGCAAGCCGGGCGACGTTCTTCTGCACGGTCGGATCGGCTGGCAGGTCGGGCCGGCTCGCGAACCGGTAGAGCGGCGTCTCGTGCCAATGGAACTGCTGGCGGATGCCGCGCACCCGCGGAAACCGCGCCAACCGGTCGAGCGCCGGACGCACGTCGGCGACGGTCATGTCGGCATAGGCGACGGTGGCGTGCGGCCAGCCGGTCTCGAGCGCCGTCTGTTCGATCCAGGCGGCTTCTGCCTCGCCGGCATCCGGCGCCCAGTTGGCCTGCACATAGACCGATTTCTCCACCCCCAGCCCGGCGATGTCGGCGAGATATTCCGACATCGGATAGTCGCGGCGGATCGGCTCGTAGGGGCCGAAGATGCGCGGCTGCATCGGCCCCGTCAGCCACGGCAGATCGGCCTGGCGCCAGACGTGGAAATGGCTGTCGATCACCCTCATGCCCGAGCCCCCTTGGCAAAATGAAGAATCTCGCGGGCGATCGCCGGCGGCTCGCTGCCGTCGCCGAGCCGGTCGAGCAGCGGCAGGATCGCCTGCATGGCACCCGTCTCGGGCCGGTACGCCGGATCGGCGGCGAGCGGCGACAGCCAGAGCACCGACCAGGCCAGCCCGCGCAGGCGGACCATCGCGGAGACCAGGGCCTCCGGGCCGCCGCGTTCAAGGCCGTCCGACACGACGACGACGAGCGCCCCGCGGGCGAAACTGGCGAAACGCGGCACCGAGAGGAACACCGCCAGCGCCTCGCCGAGCCGCGTTCCGCCGTCCCAGTCGGCGACGAGTCCGGAAGCGAGCGCCAGCGCCTGGGTGCGGTCGCGATGGCGCAGCGCCCGGGTGACGCGCGTCAGCCGCGTGCCGAGCGTGAAGGCCTCGACCCGTTCGCCGCCCTGCACCAGCGCATGGGCGAGCTTGAGGGCGCCCTCGGTGCCGGTCTTCATGCTGCCGGAGACGTCGATCAGGAACAGTACCCGCCGCTGGCGCATGCGGCGGCGGCGGGTCGGCAGCCGGGTGATCTCGCCGTCGCGGCGCATCATGTGGCGGAAGGCGCGGCGCGCATCCGGCAGCCGGCCCTTGCCGGGGGCCATACGGCGGGCGCGGCGGCGCGGCAGGGCGGCGGGCAGCGCGCGGGCAAAGGTGCGCAGCATCGCGTCCTCGTCGCCCGCATCGAAGCGGCGCTGGAACAGGCGCTCGGCGGCCGTTGCCTCGGCGCCGGAGGGTTCCTCCTCTTCGGCCTCGGGCATCAGATCGAAGCCTTCGGCATCGCGCGCCTGCGGCATGTCCTCCGGCGTTCCTTCGGCGGGGGCGGCAAGGCTGCGGCCCATGAAGACGAGATCGAACACCGCGTCGAATGTCTCGCGCCGGTCGGGTCCCGGGCCGTACACGGCATGGGCGGCGCGACGGATATCGGCAATGCCGCGCGGTCCCAGCAGGCCGACCGCGGCGAGGAAGCTGACCGTCTGCTCGGGCGAGGCTGGCAGGCCTGCGGCCCGAAGCGCCTGCGGAAAGGACAGGAACGGCGACAGTGCGGCCGGTGTCATGCCGCCTGTCCTCCCAGAAGCGCCTCAAGCCGCGGGGCGACCCATTCGAGGTCGTCCTGGTCCTTCAGCGCGACGCCGATCGAGCGCAGGAAGGCGCGCGGCCAGGCAACACCCTGCGAATGGAGCAGCGTCGCGGCTTCGGCCCATTCGACCGTCTCGGCGACGCCCGGCGGCTTGGCGAGCGGCTCGGCCCTGAGCCCGTTCACCGCGGCAACGACGCGATCGGCGGTGTCACGCGCCACGCTTGCCGCCCGCATCATCACGATCTCGGCTTCGAGCGCGGGAGCCGGGTAGCCGATCCAGTGATAGACACAGCGACGCCGCAGCGCCTCGTGCAATTCGCGCGTACGGTTGGAGGTGAGGATCACCACCGGCGGTTCTTCGGCGCGGATCGTGCCCCGCTCCGGAATCGAGATGGTGAAATCCGACAGGAACTCGAGCAGGAAGGCCTCGAATTCGTGGTCGGCGCGGTCGATCTCGTCGATGAGGAGAACGCGGTCGCGCGGCGCCTGCAAGGCGAGCAGCAGCGGGCGGGCGACAAGAAACGTGTCGGCGTAGAGGTTGACATATTCCTCGCCGGCCTGGCGGATCGCCAGCATCTGACGCGGAAAGTTCCACTCGTAGAGGGCAGCGGCGGAATCGATGCCCTCGTAGCATTGCAGACGGACGAGCTCGCGCCCCAGCACCGAGGCGAGCGCCTTGGCGGCCTCGGTCTTGCCGACGCCGGGCGCGCCTTCGAGCAGCAGCGGCTTGCCGAGTGCGAGCGCGAGATAGGCGGCGGTCGACAGCCCCTCGTCGGCGATGTACTGCGCATCGCGCATCGCACGGGCCAGCGGCTCCGGCCCGTCTATGCCGAGGATGGACCTGCGGACCGCCATGTCAGAGCCTGCGGCGCGGTCTGGCCCCGCCCTGGGCGCGCAGGCCGCGCAGCACCTTCTCGGGCGTCACCGGCAGCTCGTCGATCCTCACGCCGACGGCATCGTAGACCGCGTTGACGACGGCCGGCAGCACCGGATTGGCGCACATCTCGCCCGGGCCCTTGCCACCATAGGGACCGTCCTCGGCAGGCCGCTCCAGCACGCTGATATGGTGCGGGGCGAGGTCGCCTGGGCCGGGCATCAGATAGCCGTTGAAATCGACCGGCCCGTGGTCGCGATCGGGATAATAGGGCTCTGTCGTTTCCCAGGCGGCATGGCTAGCGCCCATCCAGGCGCCGCCGCGAAGCTGCTGCTCGACGAGCTTGGGGTTCAGTGCCCGGCCGACCTCGTAGGCCGACTGCATGTCGGTGATCGTGACCTCGCCGGTCTCGTCGTCCACCTCGACCTCGACCAGCATCGCGGCATGGGCGAAGGTCGAGACGGGCGTCATCTCGCCGGTCTCGGGGTCCACGTCCGACAGCGGGATCAGGAAGATGCCGCGCCCGGCGATGGTGCGGCCCTGACGGAACTGCGCGGCCTGGGCGGCGGCCATGGTGGTGATCGAGCGCGAGGGGGCGCCGCGCACGTGAATGTTGCCGCGCCCGTCGGTGACGAGATCGGCCGGATCGACCTCGAGCTCCTCGGCGGCAGCCTCCAGCATCACCGCGCGCGCCTCCAGCGAGGCGCGGATCACGGCATTGCCCATGCGGTGGGTGCCTCGGCTGGCGAAGCTGCCCATGTCGTGCGGGCCGGTATCGCTGTCGGCGGTATCGACATAGACATCCTCCACCGGCACACCGAGCGTCTCCGCGGCGATCTGCCGGCAGACGCTCTTCATGCCCTGGCCGAGGTCGATGGCCGACAGCGCGACAGTGAACTTGCCGTCGGGATTGGAATGGACCAGCGCCTGGGAGGGATCCCCGCCCAGATTCATGCCGATCGGATAGTTGATCGCCGCGAAGCCGCGGCCGCGGTGCAGGGCCATGGTCAGCGCCTCCGGAAGCCGGACAGGGAGGAGAACCGCATCGCCCCCCTCCGCGCGGGGGTGGCGGGCGGTGCAGGTGGTGGTGCGGGCGGTTGGGCAGGCGGCTGCGCCGGCTGGTATTGGTAGGCCGGCTGGCTCGGGGTGGCAGCCGGCCGCGGCGGCTGGGCAGCCGGCGTGGCCGGATGCGACCGAGCCGGCGCGGACGGGCGCGACCCGCCCTTGCGGGCATAGCCCTGGGCAGCATAGCCCTCGACCCGGCCCTTCTCGTCGGTTGCGGTGAAGCTCGGCAGGCGGGCACGGTCGCCACCGCCGCCCCTGGTGGAGGCGGCCGCACGCGCCTCGGGCGAGATCTTCACCCCCGCCTTCTCGGCGACGACCTGACAGCATTCGATCAGCGCGCAGTTCTTGGCCAGGCGGCGATGCGCCTTCATGTCGCCGTCGCGGTAGGCGTTGAGGATGCGCAGCTCGATCGGGTTCATCCCGACCGTCTCCGCCACCTTGTCCATATGCGCCTCGATGGCGAAATCGACGCCAGTGATGCCGAAGCCGCGCATCGCGGTCGCCGGGGTGCGGTTGGTGTAGACGCAGTAGACGTCGGCATAGACGTTCGGGATCGTGTAGGGCCCGGGCAGATGGCCGACGCTCTTGATGATGGCGTAGGACGACAGGCGGGTGTAGGCGCCGCAGTCGAAGTAGCCGGTGAACTTGCGGGCGACGATGCGACCGTCGCGCATCACACCGTCCTTGATGTACCAGCGCTCGGCGCCGCGCGGCGCGCCGACCTGCATCTCCTCGGCGCGGTCCCACATGAACTTGCATGGGCGACCGGTCAGCATCGCCCCGAGTATCGCGATCGGCTCGTGCACCGAGTCGACCTTGCCGCCGAAGCCGCCGCCAACGGTGCCGCCGATGAAGTGCAGCCGCGAGGAGGGCATGTTCAGCACCTTGGCCGAGGTGCCGAGCGAGAAGAACAGCGCCTGGGTGGAGGTGTAGCAGACGAACCGGCCGTTCTGTTCCGGCGCGGCGATGGCGCCGCAGGTCTCGATCGGCGCCTGCTCGATGGGCGACATCTGATAGCGCCCCTCGACGATGTGGTCGGCCGTGCGGAACGCGGCTTCCACATCGCCGTAGCGCAGCTTCTGGTGATCGTACTTGCCGTGATAGATGAAGCGGTTGGTCGGGTAGATGTCGAGCACCACCGGCGCGCCCGGCTTGATCGCCTCCTCGACGTCGAGGACATGCGGCACCGGCTCCCAGTCGACGCGGACCGCATTGACGGCATCGCGCGCCTGGGCCTCGGTCTCGGCGATCACGGCCGCGACCGGCTCGCCCTTGTAGCGGACGCGATCGGTCGACAGGATCGGCTCGTCGTCGATGCCGAAATCGAGCAGCGAGAGAAGCGTGTTGAGATTCACCGGGACGTCGGCGCCGGTCAGGATGCGCACCACGCCCGGCATGCGCGATGCCTCGGAGGTGTCGATGCGGCGGATGCGGGCCGCATGATGTGGCGAGCGCACGCAGCGGATGTGCAGGAGGCCGTCGAACAGATGATCGTCGTAGAACGGCGAGCGTCCGGTGACGTGGCCGACAATGTCCTGCCGGCGGGTCGGCTTGCCGATCTCGTTCAGGTTCTCATCGCGCTCGTCGGCGAAGAATTCCTTGCGGAACTCCACCATCGAACGTTCGGTCAACGGTACGTCGGTCATGCCCGCACCCTTCCCTGGCTGACGTCGAGAATGGCCGCAATGATCGGCTCATAGCCGGTGCAGCGGCAGATATTGCCGCCGATCGCCTCGATCACCTCGTCGCGGGTCGGGCGCGGATTGCGCTCGAGCAGCGCCTTGGCGGCCATCAGCATGCCCGGCGTGCAATAGCCGCACTGGGCGGCGAAGCGATCCATGAAGGCTTCCTGCAGCGGATGCAGCCTGGCGCCGGCGGCAAGCCCTGCGGCCGTCTCGACCCGCTTGCCCTCGACGGTCTCGGCAAGCACCAGGCAGGCGAGCTGCGGCGCGCCGTCGACGAGCACGGTGCAGGAACCGCAGGTGCCCTGGCCGCAGCCGTATTTCGGCGACAGGTCGCCGACGCCGCGGCGCAGGAAATCGAGCAGGTTCTGTCCGTCGGTGGTGAAGGCGGCCTTGGTGGCGCCGTTCAGGGTGAAGGTCACGGGTTTCATGGTCATGTGCGGGACGTCCCGTCTGATCGGGTGGATGCCAGGGATGTGCGGCGCATCAGGCCATCCCCTCCAGCAGGCGCCTGAGATGGACGCCGGCGACTTCGCGCCGATACCAGCTGCTGGCGATCGAATCGGTCGGCGGCTCCAGCCCCTCGGCCGCCACCTGGGCTGCCCGCGCGATCGTCGCAGCGTCGAGCGACTGACCCTCCAGCACGCGCTCGACCGCGGCCGAGCGCATCGGCGAAGGTCCCATCGCGCCAAAGGCGACACGGGCCCCGCGGATGCGGCCGGTCTCGCGCGGCAGGCAGGCGGCGATCGACAGGACGGAGACGCCCTTCGGCTTGACGCGGCTGACCTTCAGCCAGCCGAAGGCACGGGGATCGCGCGGCCGCGGCACCTCCACCGCGGCGACGAGGCCGCCGCGCCGCCGGTCGCGCAGCAGATCCTCGAGAGGCAGCGCGCCACCCCCGGTCGCCGGCACCGCGCGGGCGCCCAGTGCGAGCAGGGCGACGGCGAAATCGCCATAGGGATGCGGCGCAAACAGATTGCCGCCCACCGTCGCCATCTCGCGAACCTGCGGACCGCCGACCGCGCGGGCGACCGGGTGCAGGAACGCGAGCTCGCGATGGGCGGCGATCTGCGCCATGGTCACGCCGGCGCCGATGCGGATGGTGTCGCCCGACAGGCCGACCTGGCGCAGGGCGGGATCGGCGCTGCGAACGATCCGGCCCTGCACCTCGCCGGCGTTGATGCCGCGCATCACGACCGTTCCACCGCCGAGATAGGTCGCGCCACTCGAGCCGAGCGCGCGCGCCGCATCGATGAGTGTCGCATGGGTCTCTACCGTCACCGCCATCGCTACGCCTCCAGGCCCATGTGCCGGCGGATCGCGTCGAACCCGCCCTGATAGATGTTCTCCGCCACCATCAGGCGCAGCTCCTCCTCGCGGCCCGCGGGTGTGTCGAACCGGCTCTCCCAGTGCCAGAACGTCCGGTCACCGTCGGTCACCGGGGCAAGCCGGACATGCGCCACGTAGTTGAGCAGTGGCACCGGCGTCTCCAGAAGGCAGTAGCTGAACGCCATGTCGGGATCCGACAGGGTCAGCAGCAGCTCGCGCAGTTCCGAGCCGTCCTGCAGGTGGAAGCGGCGCACGCAGCCGACGCGGTCCGACGGCTGGCCGCGCTCGATATGGCTGTCGGCAACCGCCGGATGCCACCGGTCGTGGCCGTTGAAGTCGCGCAGTACCGCCCACACCGCGTCCACGGGCGCATCGAGGACGGTGCTCTTGATGACCTTGACCATCAGCCCGCCATCAGCCGCTTGAGCGCATTGAAGCCGGCCTGGAAGACGTTCTGGCCGATGCCGTTGACGAGATCCTCGGCGACCTCCGGGGCGCACTCGAACTCTGCCGACCACTCGGCGAAGGTGCGGTCGCCATCGGTCACTGGGGTGAGCCGCAAGGTCGCCACATAGTCGGTGAGCGGCATCGGGCTCTCGAGGATCGAATAGGTGCAGAAGTAGTCGTAGTCGGACAGGCCGAGCAGCCGCTCGCGGATGCGCTCGCCGTTCTGCAGGTGGAAGTCGCGGACGCAGCCGACGCGGTCGGCGGGCTCGCCATTCTCGATGCGGCTGTCGCGGATGCCCGGATGCCAGCGCGGCAGGGCGTTGAAGTCGCGCACCCGTTCCCAGACCCTGGCGACGGGCGCGTCGATCACCGAAGAGACATAGACGCGAGCCATTTACTTCTTCTCCCCAGCACCCTTGCCCGAAGCGGTCTTGGCCGGCTCGGCGCCGCCGCCCTCGGACTTCGGCGCCTTCTTGACGGCGTCCGCGATGCGCTGCATGTCGCTCGCCTCGCGGATCAGACCGCCCTGCTTGGCCAGACTGCCGCCCTCGATGCCGATGTCGGACAGCAGCGAGTCGATCAACGGCGCCTGCACGCGGTAGCGCAGCGCCGAGTTGATGACCTCGTCGGTCGGCGAGCTGTCGCGCCCGCCGCCGCCGCCGGTGACGCCGTCGAGCTGCATGATCCGGATGTCCTGGATCTTCTCGAGCGGCTTGACGCTCGCCGCCACGATGCCCTCGACATGCTCGAGCATCTTGCGGCGGAACAGCGAATGGCGTGCCTCGTCGGTGAGGATGTTCTCGGCCTCGTTGATGAGCCGCTGCGCCTCGGCCTCGACGACGGCGCGCAGCCTGGCGGCCTCGGCCATGTGGCGGGCTTCGGCGGCCGCCTTCTCGGCCATGAGCACATCGACGGACTTGCGGCGCTCGGCCGCCTCGGTCTCGCGCACGGTCTTGACCCGTTCCTCCGCCTGCGCGGCGCGGGCCCTGGCGGCCTCGGCCTCGGCGCGGGCGGCACTCTCCTCGAGCGACTTCTGATACAGCGCGATCGCCTTCTCCATCTGCGCGGTCTCGACATTGCGCTCGCGCTCGACCTCGAGCCGGCGCCGCATCGTCTCGTGGTCGATGCGGATCTCGTCGAGCTGACGTTCGGAGGCGATGCGGGCCCGCTCGATGTCCTCGCGGCTCTCGATCTCGGCCTCGCGCAACGCCTGGACGCGCGCGATCTCGAGTTGCTCGATGGCGCGGCGACGCTCGAGCTGGGCGGCCTCGATCGCCTGTGTGCGCTGCACCTCCGCGGCCTCGACGTCGCGCTGTGCGGCGATCTGGGCCCGCTTGACACTGGCCTCGGCAGCCGCGGCCTTGGCGCGTTCCTCGGCCAGCGCCACGACGCGCGCCTGCTCGGCGGCCTCGACCACGCGGCGGCGCTCGATGTCGATCACCTCGCGGCTGCGCTGGCTCGCGATCCGCTCCTGCTCGAGCTTGAGCTCGGTGGCGATGCGTGCGACTTCCACGGCCTCGCGGCGGGCGATCTCGGCCGCTTCGACCTGCTTCTCGCGGGCGATGTCGCGGGCGCGGATTGCCTCCTCGGCCTCGATGCGGGCCGCCTCGAGCGCCTTCTGGCGCTCGATCTCGAGGGTGCGGGTCGCCTGCTCGGCGGCAATCCGCTCGGCATCGAGCTTCTTGCGCTGGGCGATGCGTGCCGCCTCGACCGCCTCTTCGGCGGCGACGCGGGCCTCGTCGATCGCCTGGTTGCGGCTGATCTCGCGCTCGCGGGTCTCCTCCTCGGCCTCGATGCGCTCCACTGCCAGCGCCTTCTCGCGGGCGATCCGCTGTGCCTCGATTGCCCGCTGCATGGCGATCTCGGCGGCCTCGAGGGCCTCGGCGCGGGCAATCTCCAGCGCCCGGGTCTCCTGTTCGGCGGCAATGCGCTCGGCGTCGAGCTTCTTGCGCTGGGCGATCCGCGCTGCCTCGACCGCCTCGTCCGCGGCCACACGGGCCTCCTCGAGCGCGCGATCGCGGGCGATCTCCTGCTCGCGGGTCTCGGCCTCGGCGGCAATGCGCTCGGCGGCAAGCTCCTTCTCGCGGGCGATACGCGCGGCTTCGGTCGCCTTGCCGGCGGCGATCTCGGCGGCCTCGACGGCCTTCTGCCGCTCGATCTCGAGTTCCCGGATGCGCCGGTCCTCGGCGATACGCGCCTCGTTGACCTCGGCGGCCTGGGCAATGCGGGCCCTCTCGACGGCCTCGCGGGCGGCGATCTCGGCCTCGTCGAGCGCCTTCTGCCGCGCGATCTCCTGCAGTCGGACCTTCTCCTCGCCGGAGATGCGGGTCTGGTTGAGCAGCAGGGTCTGCGCCATGCGGCGCTTCTCGGTGGCTTCCCTGGCCTCGATCTCGGCCTGTTCGATCTCGCGCTGGCGGGCGATCTCGGCAGCCTGGGTCTCGCGCTCCTTGGCGATACGGGCCTCGGTGATCGCCTTTTCCTGGGCAATGCGGGCGCGTTCGGTCGCCTCGCGAGCGAGGATCTCGGCCTCCTCCAGCGCCCTCTGCTTTTCGATCTCGCGCGCCTGGGTCTCGCGTTCGTGCTCGATACGGGCCTCGCGGATGGCACGCTCCTGCAGGATGCGCGCCTTCTCGATCTCCTCGCGGGCGGCGATCTCCTCGGCCTCGATGGCACGCTGGCGCGCGATCTCGCGGGCGCGGATCTCGCGTTCGGAGGCGATCCGCTCCTCGGCGATCGCCTTCTCGTTGAGAATCCGCTTGCGCTCGATCACCTCGCGCGCAGTGATCTCGGCCTCCTGCGCCTCGGTCTCGCGCTGCGCGCGCTCGCGGGCGAGCTCGGCGCGCTGCTGGGCACGGCGGAACTCGATCTCACGCTCCTGTTCGAGGCGCGCCGTCTCGCTCTCGCGCTCGATCTCCAGAGCCTGCTTCTCGGCCTCCAGGTTGCGCGTGCGGATCTGGATCATCGAGTCCTGCTCGATGTCGTTGCGCAGCTTGCGCTTGGCCTCGATGTCGCGGATCAGCTCGGTCAGACCTTCGGCGTCGAAGCGGTTCGACGGATTGAAGAATTCGAGGCCGGTCTGGTCGATGTCGAGGATGGCGACGGATTCGAGCTCGAGACCGTTCTTCTCCAGATCCTCCTGGGCGAGCTCGCGGACGCGGGCGACATAGGCCGCGCGGTTCTCGTGGATGCCGCTCATGTCCATCTCGGCGGCAATCGCGCGCAGGGCGCTCTCGAACTTGCCGGACAGCAGCGCATGGAGCCGCTCCGGCTCCAGCGTGCGACGACCGAGGGTGGAGGCGGCGATGGCGACCGCGCGCCGCTCGGGCCGGACGCGGACATAGAATTCCGCCTCCACGTCGACGCGCATGCGGTCCTTGGTGATCAGCGCGTCGGTGCCGGTGCGGCTGACCTTCAACGGCAGCACGTTCATGTTGACCGGCGTGATGTCGTGGATGATCGGCCAGACGAAGGCGCCGCCGTCGATGACGACCTTCTCGCCCAGGAAGCCGGTCCGCACGAAGGCGACCTCCTTGGTCGAGCGGCGATAGAGCCATTGCATCACCCAGTAGACGATGGCGATGACCACCACCGCCACGATCAGCCAGAGGATGAGCTGTCCGATGAGTTGCCCGGTCATTGGTCGTATCTTCCCCGTCTTGGCCCGCTGGTCAGCGCCTCGAAATGCGCTTGAAGGCGCGCGTCTGATTGGTCAGTGCCACTTCCGCCGGCAGCCGCTCCATCGAGGAGGCACCGTAGAAGCCGTGGCAGGTGGTGGTGTTCTTCAGGATGAATTCCGCGTCTTCCGGCATCGCCACCGGCCCGCCATGCACCAGGATGATGGTGTCGCGCTTGACCTTCAGCGCCGCCTCAGCCCAGCGATCGACGATCTCCGGGCAGTCGGCGAGCTTCAGGGCGGTCTCCGCGCCGATGCTGCCGCCGGTCGTCAGCCCCAGATGCACGACGATGATGTCGGCGCCGGCGCCGGCCATCGCCGCGGCGGTATCCTCGCAGAAGACATACGGCGTGGTGAGCAGACCCTTGGCGCGGGCCTTGGCGATCATGTCGACCTCGAGACCGTAGCCCATGCCGGTCTCCTCGAGATTGGCGCGGAAGACGCCGTCGATCAGCCCGACCGTCGGAAAATTCTGGACGCCGGCAAAGCCGAGCCGGGCGATCTCGTCGAGAAACACGTCCATGTTGCGGAACGGGTCGGTGGCGCACACCCCGGCCAGTACCGGGGTGTGCCTGACCACCGTCAGCACCTCGCGGGCCATCTCGACGACGATGGCGTTGGCATCGCCATAGGGCATCAGCCCGGCGAGGCTGCCGCGCCCGGCCATGCGAAAGCGGCCCGAGTTGTAGATCACGATCAGGTCGATGCCGCCGGCTTCCTCGCACTTGGCCGACAGGCCGGTGCCGGCGCCGCCGCCGACGATCGGTTCGCCGCGCGCGATCATGGCACGGAATTTTTCCAGGATACCGGCGCGATCCATCATCGGTGACTGTCCCTTCTGCGGGCCGGGCGCGGCCCCTGATGCAGGCTGCGGAAGGCCGCGACGATGGCGGCGGCGAACTGCGGATCGTTGATGTTGTGCGGCACGCGCAGCAGCTGGCGCGCAGGGGTCTGGCGGACCGTTGCCTCGAGCGCCTGGAACAGGGCTTCGCGCGCCGCCGGATCATGGAAGGGCTGGCCGGGCGCATCCAGCGCCGAGACACCGCCCTCGGGCAGGAAGAAGCGCACCGGCCCTTCCATCCGGTTGAGCCGTTCGCCGATCCACCGGCCCATCGCGGCGCATTCCTCCGCCGTGGTGCGCATCAGCGTCACCTGGGGATTGTGCTGGTAGAAGACCCGGCCGGCATACTTGGCCGGCACGGTGTCCGGCGGACCGAAATTGACCATGTCGAGCGCGCCCACGGATCCGATATAGGGGATGCGGGTGCGGATCACGGCACCGAAACGGTCATCGGTGCAGGGGAACACCCCGCCCATCATCATGTCGCAGACCTCGGTGGTGGTGAGGTCGATGACGCCGGTCATCTTGCCGCCGTCGATCAGCTTCTCCATCGCCTGGCCGCCAATGCCGGTGGCGTGGAACACCAGACAGTCCCACTCGCCATGCAGCGCCTCGACGACCTGCTGGACGCAGCGCGTGGTGACGCCGAACATCGTCAGTCCGATCGCCGGCCTGGCGGCGCCGCGCGGACGGGCGGCGCGGCGCGCCTGGACCATGCCGACCATGGCGTGCGCGGCGTTGGCGAGCACCTCCTCGGTGATCGCGTTCAGCCCCTGAACGTCCGCGACCGAATGCATCATGGTGATGTCGGCCGGACCGACATAGCGGCGCACATCGCCCGAGGCGACGGTCGAGACGATGAGCTTGGGCACCCCGACCGGCAGCGCCCGCATCGCCGGCGCAACGATTGCCGTGCCGCCCGATCCGCCTGCACTGATGATGCCGGCGATGCCCTGCTGGCGGACGATCCAGCGGGCGAACGCCTCGGTCATGCCGGCGACGGCCTGGCCGCGATCGCCGGTGAAGACGCCGGACGCGCCGCGCGGATGGAAGGCCGCGATCTGATGGGCGGGAATCTCGGCGCCGGAGTGGCCGCCGGTCGTCGACAGGTCGACCAGCCGCACCGGCAGACCGGCGGCACGGATCAGGTCGCGGATGTAGCGCAGTTCGGCGCCCTTGGTATCGAGCGTGCCCGCCACCAGCACGACCTCCGCGCCGGGCGCGGCAAGCGGGCGCAGTTCGGTCTGTGCCGAGGCGAGTGGGGCCACCGGCGCGGTCGTCACGATCCGGGCGGTCCGCTCGATGGTCGCCACCGGTACCGGCTGCGACCAGCGGGTCGGCGGATGCGGGTTCGACAGGTAGATGCGGACCGGTCCGCCGGCCGGCTCCTGCTGGCGTGCGGGCGAAGCCTCGGGCGCGGCGGGCATCGGCGTGTCGTCGTGGCCGTGGCGCCCGACCCCGAGCAGGCGTTGCTGCAGATCGCGGTCAGCGGCCAGTTCGCGCGCCGGGGCCGTGCGGTTGATCCGGCCGTTGACCATGATCGCGACCTGCTGCGCCACCTCGCAGGCCACGCCGATGTTCTGCTCGATCACCAGGACGTCGATCTCGCCGTCCTCGGCGAGGCGGATCATCATCTCCTCGACCTGGGCGACGATCACCGGGGCAAGGCCCTCGGTCGGCTCGTCCATGACCAGCAGCTGCGGATTCTGCAGCAGCGCGCGCGAGATCGCCAGCATCTGCTGCTCACCGCCCGACAGCTGGGCGCCGCCATTGTTGCGCCGCTCGGCCAGCCTCGGGAAGGTCGCGTAGATGCGCTCGATGGTCCATGCGCCCTTGCGCCCGGCGACGACGCGCAGGTGCTCGTCCACCGTCAGCGAGCGCCACAGCCGCCGTCCCTGCGGGACATAGCCGATGCCGAGCCTGGCAATCTCCGCCGGCGAGCGGCCAACCAGCGGCTGGCCGCGGAAGGAGATGGTGCCCGACGCGACGGGGACGAGGCCCATGATTGCCTTGCACAGCGTGGTCTTGCCCATGCCGTTCCGGCCGACCACCGACAGCACGCCGGAGTCGAGCCGCAGATCGACCCCCTGCAGCGCGTGCGACGCGCCGTAGAAGACATTGAGACCGCGGATCTCCAGGGCGGGCGGACCGACACGCTCAGCCATGGCCGCCTCCCAGATAGAGTTCCTGGACCTCCGGATCGTTCTCGATCTCGGCCGGCGTTCCTTCCTTGAAGATCCGACCGTTGTGCATCATCGTGACGCTCTCCGCGACACGCAGCGCCACGTCCATGTCGTGCTCGATGATGATGAAGCCGATGTGCGGCGGCAGGCCGGTAAGGATCGCGACCAGCTCGGCCCGTTCGGTCGGCGACAGGCCGGCAGCCGGCTCGTCGAACAGGATGAGGCGCGGCGCACCAGCCAGCGCCAGCGCGATCTCGAGCTGGCGCTGCTGTCCGTAGCTGAGCTCGCTGACCAGCGTCTGGCTGGAGGCGGTGAGGTGGACCGCCTCGATCAGCTCGGCGGCACGCGCCACCAGGACGTCGCCGCGGCGCGGGCGCAGCAGCGAGAACCGCCCGCGGCTGACGCCACGACAGGCGAGATAGACGTTGTCGGCGACCGTGAGGCCACCTAACAGCAGGCTGATCTGATAAGTGCGGCGCAGGCCGCGCCTGATCCGCTCGTGCGCCGGGAAGCGGGTGACATCCTCGCCGAACAGCCGGATCGTGCCGGACGTCGGAAGGAAATCGCCGGTGATGCAGTTGAACAGCGTGGTCTTGCCAGCGCCGTTCGAGCCCAGCACCGCCCGCCGCTCGCCGGCGCGCACGGTCATCGTCACGTCGCCGATCGCCGCGAGCGCGCCGAACATCTTGGTGACGCCGCGCAATTCGAGCGCCGCGTCGGTGCTGACCGAGCCGAGACGACCGGCGGTGGCAGCGACGATCGCCATCACTCGGCCTCCCTGCCGGTCAGCGGGTCACGCCGGCGCATCCGCGCCCGCCAGCGGTCCCACAGGCCCAGGACGCCATCCGGCGAGAAGAACACCACCGCCAGGAAGCCAAGGCCGATCAACAGCTTGAACCGCTCGGTGGACAGTCCGAAACTGGACAGGATGTCGGGCGTGAACGTGCGCAGCAGAATGTAGATCAGCGCGCCGATGAACGGGCCGATTGGCCGGCGCAGTCCTCCGACGACGGCGATCACGAGGATGTCGATCACCGCCGGAATGCCCACGGTGCCGGGCGAGATCTGCGCATTCTGCCAGACCAGCAGGATGCCGCCGATCGACGCCAGCACACTGGCGAAGGCATAGGCCGCGATGCGATGGGCGGTGACGTTGAAGCCAAGCGCCGCCATGCGCCGCGGATTGTCGCGCACCCCCTGCAGCGCAAGCCCGAACGGCGAGCGCGACACATAGACCACCGCCGCATAGGCGAGCACCGCGCAGCCGAGCGAAAGATAGTAGAACGGGACCGGCTGGCGCCAGTCGATGCCGAACAGTTGCGGCGGCAGGATCAGGTTGAAGCCGGTATATCCGTTGAAGATCACGTAGTTCTGGCGGGCGAAGTAGAAGAAGGCCGCGGCGATCGCCAGCGTGATCATGATCGTGTAGATGCCCTCGGTGCGCACCGCGAGGGCACCGACGACGGTGCCGAACACTGCCGCGATGATGATCGCGAGCGGGATGTAGAGCCACCAGGCAAGCCCGAGGCTGATCGTCTCGACGCCCGACGGTCCCAGAATCGCGACCATGTAGCCGCCGACGCCGGCGACCGTCATCTGCACCAGGCTGACCATGCCGCCGTAGCCGGCCAGGAACATCAGGCTGAGCGCGATGATGCCAAGGATGAACGTCCAGCCGAACACCTGAAACAGCCAGAAACTGTTGGCGAAGGCCGGCATCAGCAACATCACGAAGCCGACAACCCACCAGGCCGGAGGGATGCGCTCGAACCAGGCCGGAGCCAGTCCGCCGCGCGCCGCGTGCTCGATCACCGCCATGTCAGCCTCCCGCTCATCGCCGGCTGCCCAGGAGGCCCTGCGGCCGGAAGGCCAGCACCGCCGCCATGATCAGGAACGTGAACACGACCGAATAGGTCGGCGCATAGACGAGGCCGATCTGCTCGGCGAGACCGATGATCAGCGCGCCGAGCGCCGCGCCGGGGATCGACCCCATGCCGCCGACGATTACCACGACCAGCGAGGCCAGCAGGAAGCGGGTATCCTCGCCGGGGCTCAGGCTCTGGAAGGTGCCGCCGACGATGCCGCCGATGCCGGCCAGGCCCGCGCCGAAGGCAAACACGGCAAGAAAGACGTACTGAATGCGGATGCCCGAGGCGGTCAGCATCTCGCGGTCATCGACGCCGGCGCGGATCAGCATGCCGAGCTTCGTGCGGTTGAGCACCACCCACATGGCGATGCCCATGACGATCGCCGCGATGAGGATCACGATGCGCACCTGCGGGTAGCGCAGATAGGAATATTCGCCCGACCGGTCGACACCCGAGATAATCGGTAGCTCCATCGGACCCGACAGCCATTGCGGCGCCAGGATGGTGTAGGACTGGCCGCCCCAGATCCACAGCATGATGTCGGCCAGCACGACCGACAGGCCGATCGTGACCATGGTCTGGCGCAGTTCCTCGCCTTCCATCCGCCGGAAGACCTGATGCTGGAGGACGACGCCGATCAATGCGACGATCAGGAACACCAGCGGAAAGGCCAGCAGCCACCAGCCCGTCGCCTCGGAAATCTCGAAGCCCAGATAGCCGCCGAGCAGATACAGCGAGCCATGCGCCAGGTTGACATTGCGCATCAGGCCGAAGATCAGCGTGAATCCGGTCGCGATCAGGAAGTACAGGGCACCGAGCGTGATGCCGGAGAAGATTGCGTTGAGGAAGATGCGCTTGCGCCCCATCGCCTCCTCCAGACCCGGCGGCCACGGGGCAAGGATCAGCCACAGGATCACCGCCGCGACGAGCGCGATGATGACCGACCAGATCGGGTGGCGCCTGACATAGTCCTGCATCGCCGCCGCGTTCCTCTCCTCAGCCGACCCGGCCCGTGCGCCCGGCGCACGGGTTGCGTCGCGCCGCAGAGCCTATCCGGCCGGGGCGAACGATACATACCCGACAGTCTCGCCGTTGCGCGGGCGGTCGGGAAAACCGCCTCAATGAAGCTGGAGCTGCTGCACGCTGCGCCTGTAGGCACTCGGCGCCACAACTCCGTTGGCGATAAAGAAGCGGGAGAAGCTCGCCTGACTGGAGAAACCCAGATCGAGCCCGATGTCCGAGACTGCCTCGTGCGAAGCGGTCAGCCGATCGATCGCCTGCTCCATGCGCAGGGCATTGAGGTAGACGTTCGGCGTCACGCCGACCTGACTGCGGAACAACTTGTAGAAGTGCGGCCGCGACAGTCCCGCCTCGCGCGCCACCATGTCCAGTTGCAGCGGTTCGCCCAGCCGGTCCTGCAACAGCCGGATCGCCTTGCGGATGCGGAAGTCGCGCGCCGGCAAGGCGGGCCCGGTGAAGCCGAGGCCGCGCGCGGTCCATTGCCAGGACTGGTCGAACGCCCCCTGAGTGAGCGACCAGATCCGCTCCTCGAGCAGCGGATCCTCGTGCTCCGGATCCATCATCGCATGGGCCGTCGCATAGACGTTCCTGGCAAGCGGATCGGTCACTTCGATACCGACCCTGCCGAACCGCAGCGACGACGAGGCCCGGCGGCTGGCTTCCAGGAACCATCCCGGCCGGATGTAGAGAACCAGGACCAGCGTCGGGTTCTGCAGGTCGAGCGGTCGGTAGTAATGGGTCTGCCACGGGCTGATCGCCACCGCCTGCCCGGCGGACAGCGGATAATACCGGTCGTCGGCCATCACGGTCGCGGCCGGACCATCGACGTGAAAGATCAGATGACCTTCGCGATGGGCATGGGGCGCCATCTGCCGGTCCATCGCGTAGAGGCAGACACGCCCGAAGGCGCCGTGGAACACGGCAAAAGCTGAACTCATGTGTTTCCTCCCCGCATTCTTCCGATGCTTTGGTCAAGACAGTAAACCGATTTCCGCCATCCGCAAGGCGGCACCTGACGTTCGGTGAACGGACTACCCGCCGCTGCATCACAACGCCTCCTGCAGCAGCACGCGATAGTCGGCCGTCGTCGCGTGTCGGGGGTTGGTATGGTTGGCGACGTCCTCAGCAGCCAGTCCAGCGATGCGATCCATGATCGCGGCGTCGAGTCCGAGCGCTGCGAGACGATTCGGCAGGCCGATCCGGGCACCCATGCGCGCCAGGGCCTCGCCGAGATCGGTTCCGGGCGGCAATCGCATCGCTTCTGCAAGCGACTGGTAGCGGTCGCCCACCGCCGGCGCATTGAAGGCCAGCACAGGGGGCAGCAAGGCTGCATGCAGCGCGCCGTGCGCCGGCACCCTGCCGGGCGGGTCGCCGCGAGCGGCCAGCTCGGCCTCGATGGCGTGGGCGAGCGCATGTACTCCGCCGAGGCCCTTCTGACCGGCAAGGGCACCGTTCAGCGCAACCGCGAGGATCTCGCGTCGGGCCTCGATGTCGCGACCATCGTCCACCGCGCGCTGCAGCCAGGCGGCGGCACGCCGGACCCCCTCGAGGGCGATGCCGTCGGCGGGCGGGTTCCAGGCGGTCGCGAGGTAGGTTTCGATGCAGTGCACCAGCGCATCCATGCCGGCTGCCGCCGTGGCCGCCGGGCCAGCATGCAGCGTCAGGGTCGGATCACAGAGCACGACCGACGGCAGCCGGGCGGTGCGGCGTGTGCCGGCGGCGCCCGACGAGCCCGGCGTCATCGACGCGATGCCGACACAGGCGGTGGTGGTTGGCACAGCCAGTATCGGGACGGCTTCGCCGAGGGCTTCCGCAGTCTGCCGAGCGAGACCGAGGGCGCGGGATCCGCCGAGCCCGAGCACGCCGGCGCGGCCCGAACCATCGACCCGATCCTGGGTCGCGCTGCCGCCGGAACCAAGGGTGTCCGCCGCCACTACCGAGGCCTCGCAATGAGGTGGCAACACATACAGCACGCGGTCGAGTGCCTCACCGGCTCCCGCCTCGGCGTCATGCACGACGAGGAGGCGATCGAGCTTCAGCCGGTCGATCTCCTCGGGCAGCGCGTCCTCGAGCACCCGGTCGGCGAAGTGGATCCGCGTCAGGTAGGTGATCAGCGACATCGGCCGGCCCGCACCGCACCGCTGCGCATCCACGCCCGTGGATGCGATGCGATCGTTCCAGACACTGGCCCGGCGTGCCGGGGGGACGCCGGGCCAGCAGTGCGCGTCGGATCAGCGTCCGGCGAGCTTGTCGCAGTCCGGCGTGTCGCGCGAGGGCAGACCCATGGCGCGGAACTCTTCAGGGGTCATGCCGAGGGTCTGCGTCACACCCTCAACCTTCGCGACCATCTTGCTCGTCAGATTCCCATCCTCCCCCTCGACGATCTCGGTGATGTACACCGTGCCGGTCGCCTGGCGGTTCTCGTTGAGCGTGATGGTGCCGAGCGGAGTCTCCAGCGGCAGCGTCGCAAGAGCCTCCTTGAACTTCGCCTGACCATTGCTCAGATCACCGTCAACGGCATTGAGGGCGTTGATTGCCGCGAGCGTGGCGACGTAGTAACCGACGCCGAACAGCGAGGGCGTCGGCAGGCGCTCGTTCTCGGGGAAGGCCTCCTGATAGGCCTTGACGTAGTTCTGCCAGGCCGGATCCGGATTATCGACGGCGAAGGCGCCCGAGGTCGGAGTGCCGATCAGCGCCTCCTTGGCGCGCCCCTTCGAAGCCAGCACCGTCGAGTCGGCCATGATCGTGCCGCCGATCAGGTTGGTGTCGGCTCCGGCCTGCTCGTACTGGTTCAGGAAGTTAATTGCGTCCGTGCCGCCCATGCCGAGATAGATCGCATCGACATCGTCGGGAAGCTGGGCGATCACGCCGGAGAAGTCGGACGAACCGAGCGGTATCCAGAAGCGCTCGACGATATCGCCGCCGGCGCGGCAGAAGTCGACCGCAAAGCCGAGGAAATTGGTGTAGCCGAACGAATAGTCGGCCGCGATCGAGGCAACGGTCTTCCAGCCCTTCTCGTTGAACACGTAGGTACCGAGGCCGGCACCCCATTGCGCGCCGTCCAGGTTGAACCGGAAGAAGTTCGGCGCCGGGTCGACCCAGGTGGTCTCGAGCGCACCGGAAATGCCGTTGATCACGGTCTTGTCCGGAATCGTCTTGGCATAGTCGCGCATGGCGATGCCCTCGGACCCGGACAGCGGGCCGATGATGAAGTCGACGCCGTCCTGCTCGATCAGCTTGCGCGCCTGACGGATCGTGGTGTCGGGCGTGGTGTCGGTCGGCGCGACGATCGTCTCGATCTTCTTGCCGCCGGCCATGTGGTTGACCTGCTTCAACGCAAGTTCGACATTGCGGACGCCGTCGGCACCGCCGGTCGCGAAGGCACCTTCGAGCGCGACGAGAATGCCGACCTTGATCGTGTCGTTCTGAGCCAGCGCAGCGCCCGGCAACATCAAGGCGGCCATCGAGACGGTCGCCACCAGCAGTCGTTTCATGCCGTTTCCTCCCTAGGTGAGCCCCGCCATCGGCCCCCGGTCCGGGGTGGGCCGCGACTAAAGTCAGCGGTCGGGACCTTGTTCAGCGAGACCACATCTTACGCTGCAAGGACATTTCGGGACGATCTCCGGGCGTTTCACGCCATACCCTCAGGTCTCTTTTTCGATCCCTGCGTCGCCCCCCGGGAACGGCTTCAGCGGCTCATCGCGCCGCGCACATGCTCAAAGGATGCCGTATTTCGCGAACACCTCGCGCAACGGCCGACCCTGCGCGAGTTCGGCGCGGGTGTGGTCCTCGCCGGCAACCTTCTCGTAGGCTGCGGCAAGCACCTTGCCGATCATGTCGCGCGGGATGAAGACCACGCCGTCGGCATCGCCGAACACGAGGTCGCCCGTGCATACCGGCACGCCGGCGACCTCGACCGGAACGTCGATGGCTGCCACGACGCCCCTGCCCCTGGAATCGAGCGGGGCAATGCCGCCATGGAAGACCGGGAAGCCCATCCTGCGGATCGCCCGGACGTCGCGCACGCAGCCGTCTGTGACACATCCGGCCGCCTTGCGGGCGCGGGCGGCGGTCGTCAGCAGCTCCCCCCACGGCGCGATGCGTCCGCTCGTCCCGCATGCGAGCACCGCCACCTCGTCGGGCTTCAGATCGTCGATCAGCGCGATCTCGAGCTCGTACGGATTCTCGCCTTCAGCGACGTGATAGACGTCCCGGTAAAGACCGGTGCGGGCATAGCCGACCAGCACCGTCTCATCGTCGAGCGGACGGATGCGGGACGGCAACGCGCGGTCCCGGATGCCGTAGCCATCGAGCACATCGGAAATCACCGACACGTACAGCGTCGTACGGGCGCGATCGAGATCGTCGCGGTGGCGCCGGCGAGCCTCCTGCGTCATCACTGTCCTCCCTCGGGAGGCCCCTCGTTAAGGGACCGGTACGAGGCAGGCTAAGGCAATTCCCAGAGCATGGGAAACCGGATCTCCGTCCGCAAGGGCGACGGAACAAGGAGTCGGAGCGGATCACCGATGTCGTGACACGATGATCCGCTGGCCGTCGGAACGCCGGTTCAGGGAACCGGCGCGGGGCGGCGGCCGGTCAGCCCGCCACCCAAAGGGCGAGCCCGCCGTTCCACAGCTGCACCGCTCCGAGCACGGCGAGCGCCGCGCCGAAAACGAGCGCGGTCGTGAAGCCGAGCGCGAACGCGGTGGCCACCGCGTCATGCTGCAGGAAAGCGGCGCCGGGGCGGCCGTCGCGCGGGCGTATCCGCTGCAACAGCCAGATCGAACCGACCAGCAGGGCAAGTCCGATGATGACGTTCACAGCACCACCCCCCCTTCCGAAAGGTGCCCGGCCGTCTCGTCGAAGGCCGGTTCGACCTCGAACACACCGCGAGCAAAGACCGCACTGACGGCAAGACCGCCGACCAAGGCGATTGCCATCAGCACCATTTCGGCGATGGGGGCGAGATTGAGCAGGCCGGAGATGGCCCATGCGGTTGCGGCGAAGGCCGCCAGGACCTCCGAGCCGACGAGTATGACGGCGGAGCAGCCGGTCCAGATATTGAGCCAGTTGGGTTTCATGTTCGGCATGTCCCGCGTGTCGGCGCCCAGGGACGCACGACCCGCTTCAGCATTCCTCGCTCGGGCACGGACACGGCGGACCCTCGGTCCGGAGCGGTCGCGCCCGGTTCAGTCGTCGGGGATGCTTCAGACGGGGGGCGCCCGGACCGGATGATCGGGCGGGCAGACGCCATCGGGCAGTGCGGCGTCAGGGTCGAGGCCAAGGATCGTCCGCAGGCGAACGACGGCAAGGCGATCCTGCCGGCCGAAAGAACGCGCGAGGGCCGGCGGCGATCGGTCGTCGTCGGCGGAGGCCGGCTGCACCGGGGCGCCGGTCCGCACTTCCGCCTGCGGTCGGCCGGGCAGAACGGTGTCCTCGCCGGACGGTTGCAATCCCGTCTCATGCGTGACGATGGCCCGGACCGGACCGGCCATCGCGGTGCCGAAATCGAAAGCTGCGGCGAGAAGCAGCAGCGACAGCGCAGCCGCAAGCCAGCGGCGCGGGTCACCCCACGCGAACCTGGGACGGGCAATACTGCGGATCGACACCCGGATGATCCCCGGCGCGCACCCTGCTGGCGCCATCGCCTACCTGCGCTGTCCGTGAAGATAGGCGCATCGGACAGGCTCCGCAATCGGCCCGCTGACCGCGTCGACCGGCCGGCTGCGAGTCGTCCATTCGCCCGTCGTCTACTCGACGCCGGCGAGATCGCGCATCCGCGCGGGGCGCGCGCCTGGCTCGGCGATCGCGTCGGCGAGCGTGGCTGTGTCGAGCACCCGCCGCGTTGCGTCGGTGACCTCGGCGAAGACACGACGCACCTCGCACTCGGTCTCGCTGACACAGTCCTCGCAGCGCCGGTAGGCGATCTTGGACAGGCATGGGAGCGGCGCAATCGGCCCGTCGATGATGCGAAGCACCTGCCCGAAGGTGATCTCGGCGGGATCCTTGAGCAACTGGTAGCCGCCCGCGCGCCCGCGCCGGCTCACGACGATGCCGTGATGCTTCAGGTCGAGCAGGATCTGTTCGAGAAACTTCTTGGGGATCGACTGGTCCTCGGCGATGTCGGAGATCAGCACCGGCTCGCCACGCGGCGCGCGCGCCAGCGCCACCAGGGCTCGCAGCGCGTACTTCGCCTTCTGTGAAATCATCGAAGGAAGAGCCTTGAAAATGCAATAGTACGGTCGCGGCCCGGTGCCGCGTCCGAGACCAGTCCCGATCGGGATGCGCCGCGATATACGTCGGCCTGCCCGGAAAGGGAAGACCGACCACGCGCAAATCCGCGTAATCGTGAACGGTTTCGCTGGCCGTCGCGGTTCGCCCCGCGGGACGGATCTCAGCGGATCCCGGCCGGGTAGAGGATGAACCGCGTCGGGCGGATGGCGAGCCGTCCATGTCCGGGGATGGCGTCGTCGACCGGGATGTCGATTTCGGCGCGATGGCGGGCCAGCCCGATCTCGAGCTCGAGGCGGCGGGTGCCGCCGTGGCGGCGGCGGGCGACGACGATGGCGGGGATGGCGCCGACACCATCCGGATCGCGGGCGACCTCCGCGTGGTGTGGCCGGAAGGCAAGCGTATAGCGCCCGTCCGGCTTGCCCGGCGCGCCGATGTCGAGGGGACGGTCATCCATCAGAACGCGTCCGGATTCGACGGTGACAGGGATCATCGAGGACTCGCCGATGAAGTCGAACACGAAGGGCGTGGCCGGGCGGTCGTAGATGTCGTCCGCCGTGCCGACCTGCTCGATGCGGCCCTGGCGCATCACCACGACGCGGTCGGCCAGTTCGAGCGCCTCCTCCTGGTCGTGGGTGACGAACACGGTGGTGTGGCCGGTGTGGTCGTGGATTTCCCTCAGCCACCGCCGGAGATCCTTGCGCACCTTCGCGTCGAGCGCGCCGAACGGCTCGTCGAGGAGCAGGATGCGCGGCTCGATGGCGAGCGCGCGGGCGAGCGCGACACGCTGGCGCTGGCCGCCCGACAGCTGCGCGGGGAAGCGTCGCTCGAGTCCGGAAAGCTGTACGAGCTCGATGAGCCTCATCACCCGCTCGCGAATCGCCGCGGCCGAAGGCCGCTGCCCGCGCGGGCGCACCCTGAGGCCGAAGGCGATATTGTCGAACACCCGCATGTGCCGGAACAGCGCGTAGTGCTGGAACACGAAGCCGACATTGCGCTCCTGCACGCGCCTGGCCGAGGCATCCTCGCCATCGAAGAAGATCGCGCCGGATGTCGGAACATCGAGACCGGCGACCAGGCGCAACAGCGTCGTCTTGCCGGAGCCGGACGGACCGAGGAGCGCGATCAGCTCGCCACCGGCGATGTCGAGCGACACCCCGTGCAGCGCCGGCGTCTCGCCGAAGTCCTTGGTCAGGTTGCGAACACCGACCTCGACCGGCGTCCCCTGGCGGCGGCCCGCAGGAATGCCGCCCGGAAACGAAGCCGCCGTCCCGGCGCGGAAGCTGAGCCCAGTCTGCATATCGGTGTCCATCCTGTCCCACGCCAAGTTCGGCGTCGCGTTCCATGCCGACGTCCGCCGGAGGTGCTTCAATGCCGGCGTCCGCCGGAGATGCTTCAATGCCGGCGTCCGCCGGCGGCGAGATGCTCGCCGAATTGCCATTCCAGCAGCGACTTGATGACCAAGGTGAAGAGCGCCAGCAGCGCCAGCAGCGAGGCAACCGCAAAGGCGGCAATCCAGTTGTATTCGTTGTAGAGGATCTCGATCTGCAGCGGCATGGTGTTGGTCTGGCCGCGGATGTGGCCGGAGACCACCGACACCGCCCCGAACTCGCCCATCGCCCGGGCATTGCACAGCAGTACCCCGTACATCAGCCCCCACTTGATGTTGGGCAGCGTCACCCGCAGGAAGGTCTGCCATCCTGTCGCACCCAGCGACAGCGCCGCCTCCTCGTCCTTCGTGCCCTGCTCCTGCATCAGCGGGACCAGTTCGCGCGCGACGAAGGGAAAGGTGACGAACACCGTCGCCAGCACGATGCCGGGCACCGCGAAGACGATCTGCAGCCCGTGCGACTGCAACCAGGTGCCCAGATAACCCTGCGTTCCGAACAGGATCACATAGGTCAACCCGGCGATCACCGGTGAAACCGAGAACGGCAGATCGATCAGCGTGATCAGGATGGCCTTGCCGCGGAACTCGAACTTGGCGATCGCCCAGGCCGCTGCGACCCCGAACACCAGGTTGGCCGGCACCGCGATGGCCGCCACCATCAGGGTGAGCCGGATGGCGGCCTGCGCCTCAGGATCGGCGAGCGCCGCAAGAAACGTGCCGACGCCGCCCCTGAACGCCTCCGAGAACACCACCGTCAGCGGAAAGGCGAGGAACAGCACCAGGAAACCGAGCGAGACCGCGATCAGCAGCGCCCTGACGCCGCGTGCCTCGCTCACCGGCGAGCCAAGCTGTGCAGAGGCGGGATGGCGCATCCGATCAGACATCGCCGAACCTCCGCCGCGCCCAGGCCTGGATCAGGTTGATGACAAGGAACATCACGAACGAGATCAGAAGCATCAGCGTCGCGATCGCGGTCGCACCCGCATAGTCGAACTCCTCCAGCCGGATGACGATCAGCAGCGGCGCGATCTCGGTCCGGTAGGGAATGTTGCCGGCGATGAAGATAACCGAACCGTACTCCCCGACGGCGCGCGCCAGGGCCAGCACGAAGCCAGTCATCAGCGCCGGCGTCAGCGAGGGCAGCAGCACCCGGAACACCGTCTGGAAGCGGTTCGCCCCGAGGCTCGCGGAAGCCTCCTCGACCTCGCGGTCGATCTCCTCGATCACCGGCTGCACGGTCCTGACCACGAAGGGCAGGCCGATGAAGACCAGCGCGACGACGATACCCGCCGGCGTGTAGGCGACCTTGAGACCCATCGGCTCGAGGATCCCGCCGATCCAGCCGTTGCGCGACAGCAGCGCGGTCAGCGCGATGCCGGCAACGGCGGTCGGCAGCGCGAAGGGCAGGTCGACCATCGCATCGAGCACCCGGCGGCCGGGAAACCGGTAGCGCACCAGCACCCAGGCCACCACCGTCCCGAACACCAGGTTCACCGCGGCTGCCGTCAGCGAGGCGCCGAAGGACAACCTGAGGGCAGCGACCACGCGTTCGCTCGCGGCAATCGCCGCAAACTCGGCCCAGGTCAGCGTCGTCGTCCTGAGGATCAGCGCCGCGATCGGAATCAGCACGATCAGGCCGAGATATGTCAGCGCGAAGCCGAGCGTCAGGCCGAAGCCCGGCAGGATGCCCGGTCTGCGCCACCGCCCGGGCGCCGCCGCCGCGACAGCTGCCATGGCGCCTCACCTCCGCTCAGCGCCGGTAGATCTGGTCGAACACGCCGCCGTCGCCGAAATGCTCCGGCTGCACCTTCGCCCAGCCGCCGAAGATCGGGTCGTCGATCCTCACCAGCTTCAGCTGGGGAAAGCGGGCAGCATCCTCGGGCGCGGCATCCTGCATCCGGTATGGCCGGTAGAAGTGCCTGGCGGCGATCGCCTGGCCCTCGGGCGCGTAGAGATAGTTCAGATAGGCCTCGGCGACCGCGCGGGTGCCCTTGCGGTCGACGTTCGCATCGACCACGGCGACGACCGGCTCGGCCAGCATCGACATGGATGGCATGACGATCTCGAACTGGTCGGGGCCGAGTTCCTCGATCGCGAGCAACGCCTCGTTCTCCCAGGCGAGCAGCACGTCGCCGATGCCGCGCTGCACGAAGGTCGTGGTCGAGCCACGCGCCGCCGTGTCGAGAACCGGCACGTTGCGGTAGAGCCTGGCGAGGAAATCGCGCACCTTCGCCGTGTCGCCGCCAAACGCTTCGCTGGCGAAGGCCCAGGCCGCCAGATAGGCCCAGCGCGCCGCCCCCGACGTCTTCGGATTGGGCGCGACGACCTCGACGCCCTCCTTCACCAGATCGTCCCAGTCCTTCAGGCCCTTCGGGTTGCCCCTCCTGACCAGAAACACGATTGTCGAGGTGTAGGGCGCCGCGTTGTTCGGCAGCCTTGCCCGCCAGTCTTCCGCGATCTTGCCGGAGTTTTGCACGATCGCGTCGACATCCGACTGCATCGCCAGCGTCACAACGTCGGCATCGAGCCCGTCGATCACCGCACGCGCCTGTGCGCCGGAGCCGCCATGCGACTGGCGCACCGTCACGTCGTCGCCGGTGGTCGCTTTCCAGTGGGCGGCAAAGGCCGCGTTGAAGTCCCGGTAGAGTTCCCGTGTCGGGTCGTAGCTGACGTTCAGAAGCGTCGTCTGCGCAAACGCAACGACCGAGAGAACGAGCATGATGGCCGCCGTGAAAGTCGCGGTGGCGAGCCCGTTCCGGAGGCGGCTGCCGCGCCCGGCGGCGCGGACGGTCTGCGGCGAAGGGGACGCGGCACGCATCGGACATCTCCCGGATGGATCGTTAATGCCTATAATCACGATCTATTCGGTCGGGATTGTCAATTGCAAAATGCGACACATGTCCGGAAAACCGTTCCGGCCGTTTGCAAGGATACGCAACGCGCATTGCGCAGCGGGCGCAAACTCGGCCGGGACCGGCCGGTGGCCTGCATCGAGCCGCAGCCGCCGGTCATGTTGTACGCCACCCGTTGCGGAATCGCGGGCATTGCCATCGGCCAGGGCATGGCGACAGCGACGGCGACCCGACTTCCCGCCTCAGAAGGGTCGGCCAAACCGTTCCAGGATGTCCCGGTCACCGACTTGCCCGCCCTTGAGCAGCAGGAATGCCCCCTCGAGGGCATGACCCGGCATATGACCGCTGCAGACGGCGACTCCGGGCGCTGCACGTCGCACGAAGGAGAGGCTTCTGAAGCCGAGACGCTTGACCACGGCGCTGGCGGTATCGCCGCCGGCGACGGCGATGGCGCCCACCGGGCAGCGACCCGCGATGGCTGCCGTCAGTTTGGCAAGTCGTCCCGAGAGACTGGCCGGCGGCATCCCGTAGTCATGGTCCCGCCTCAGGTGGATGAGCACGTCCCGCCCGGTGGCGAGCAGATCCGCGCAGTGCCGAACCAGCCGGTCCGCCCCCGCGTCGAGATCGCAGGGCTCGATCGGCAAACGAACATAGCTGGCCGCCGCCTCCACCTGATCGGCCGTCACGGCGGACCGGCTGCCGGCAACTGCCAGCCGCGGCCCGACGCCGGTGACGGCCCGTGAGCGGGACTGGGCGAGCCGCGGACACAACGCTTCGGCGACACTGCTGGCACCGACCACCAGCAACGGTGCGGTTGCAGCTTCCAGGGTCGTCAGAATGCGTCCTATCCTGTCCACGTCGGACGGCGACAGGGCATCGATGAGAGCGCGGCCCGCCCCGTTGCGCATCGCTGGCGGCAGCTCTTCCGTTCTGTTCAGTTCGAGGCAGTCGATCAAGGCGAGATCGTCGAGCCCCTGCAGCGCGAGATGAGCCCGAATGTCGGCTTCGCCCATCGGCGTCGTGGGATGCCGGCTCATCACCGGATGTCGGTCGATCCGGCAGACCCTGCCGTCAGCCGCCCGTGCGAAGAGCGTTCCGAAGATGCAATAGCGGCCGAGGCTAGGCTGACCGCCAACGACGACGGTGCGGCCGGTCGCGAGCAGGCGCTCGAGTGTCAGAACCGCCGCGCCGATGCTGCCGACATGCCGCGCGGAGTCGAACGTCGAACAGATCTTGTAGTGCAGGATGCGCGGCGACAGCCTTCGCAGGCCCGGTGCAAGCTCTTCGAGCCGCCGGACGATGATGTCCGGCGAAAGGGGGCGCAGGTCGGTGGCAATACCGATGACGTCGAGCCCGTCCGCTTCGGCCGGATCCGGCACATCCAGAAACAGCCGGACCGCCGCACCTCGCTCGGCGAAGGTGGCGAGGGTGTCCGATGCGCCGGTGAAGTCGTCGCCGAGGAAAACGATCCTGGCCAAGTCAGCCACCGAAGACGCGCAACGCCGCGGCAAGTTCTGGCCGCGTCGCGGCCGCAGCCTCGATCTCCTCCCCGCTCGCGACCGCATCCCATGCCTGGCGAAGGCTCGTCACGCCGGCGGCCGGCCCGTCGGGATGGGCGAGAATGCCGCCGCCTGCCATGAACAGGAAGTCGGCCGAGTCGGCGGCGCGCGCTGCCAGCGGCAGCGTGCCTGCCCATTGGCCGGAGGAAAAGGCGGGCATGACCGCGTCCGTCGCATCCGGCGCATCGACCGCAAGCGGCTTCAGACAACGCCGTGCCGCCTGCTCGACGTCTTCCGGCCGGTCACAGAACTTGCCGCCGATGCCATGCACATGCAGATGGTCGATGCCGGCCAGCCGGTACAGCGCCTGATAGGCATCGAAGCCGATCCCAAGCAACGGGTGGCGCGACAGGGCGCCGAAACCGTTACGGTGTCCGTGAATGGCGAGTGGCGTCGATCGGCGCAGCG
This sequence comes from Tepidamorphus gemmatus, assembly GCF_004346195.1. Lineage (NCBI taxonomy): Bacteria > Pseudomonadati > Pseudomonadota > Alphaproteobacteria > Hyphomicrobiales > Tepidamorphaceae > Tepidamorphus > Tepidamorphus gemmatus. The sequence goes on from NZ_SMAK01000006.1 coordinate 144,690, forward strand.
ACTGGATCGCCGATAGCCCGCACCAGTTGAGACTCACCATCACACAGGATCCGCCCTCGCGCTCGACCAGATCGGCATGGCGGCGCATCGCATCGGTCTCGTCGGTGACATTGAAGGCGACCATCACATTACGGCCGGTGCGGTCGCGATGGGCGCGCACCCGCGCCATGACGGCGGGAACGCGCTCGGCGAGCGGCGCATGGTCGGGGTTGGCGCAGACCTCGTCGTCCTTGATGAAGTCGACGCCTGCCCTGCACAGGAGATCGACCAGATCCGCTATCTCGTCGGCCCGCAGGCCGACATTGGGCTTGATGATCGTGCCGAACAACGGCCGGCCGAATACCCCGACGCGCTCGCGCGTGCCGCGCACGCCGACGCCGGGCAGATCGAACCGGCAGCGCACGATCTGTGGCAGACGCAGGTCGAGCAGCCGCAGTCCGGTGACCTCGCCCAGGTCGAAGAGATTACCGGCAACGGTCGCGGCAAGCGTCGGTAGGTTGGTGCCGATATTGGCGAGCGGGAAGGCGATGCGAACCCTCGCGCGCCGCCACGGACCTGCAACTCCCCTGCGATCGAGCCAGGAACTCGCAAGGCTGGGTCCGGTTGCGCTCTCGAGTTCCTCAAGCTCCAATACCTCGGCGGCAGCGCGGGCCCGCAGCGCGTCGGTTTCTCCGGCGACGCGGACAAAGGTGCCGCTCGACTGCTCGCCGGCCAAGATGTCGGCAACCCTCGCCGGATCCAGCGGAGTCTCGATGAGATAGATCGCTTCGATCGTATCGACACGCATCGGCGCTTCAGAGGGTCGACAGATCGGGAAAGGGCCGGATCGGATCGGTACCGTCCCAATCCTGCGACGCGGCCCGGATCATGTCGAACATCCGCCCTTTCGGACCGATCACCTCCGACAGTTCGATCACCGTGCCGGGATGCGCCTCGCGATCGAAATAGACGAAGCGGCCGTTTGCGCCCACCCTGCCACTCATCCTGGGGCGGAATCCCTCAGCCACCATGCGGGCCAGATCGCGATCGAAGTCTTGCGTCCAGTAGGCGACATGCTGGAGGCCACGGTTGCCCGCCTCGAGGAAGTCGCGATACATCGACGGAACGTCGTTGCGGCACTGGATCAGCTCGACCTGGATGAAGCCACTGTTGGCGAGCGCAACCGAGTTGTGAGGCTGATAGGCGACGCCGTCATAGAGGTAATCCTCGATCGGCACCCTTGGGTTGTAGAACCATGGCCCGACACCCATTACCGCGTGCCAATGCGCCATGCCTGCCTCGATGTCGTCCACGACATAGCCGAGTTGGCGGATTGCGCCGAGAAACCTGCTCATGAACTGTCCTATTGCGCGAGGAACTGGGGTAGCCAGGTCGAGATGGCGGGAACCATCGAGACGACCAGCAGCGACAGCAGCAGCGGCATGAAGAACGGCAGGACGCCGCGGATCACCTCGTGCACCGGCATTCTGGCAACGATCGCCACCATGTAGAGACTCATCCCGACCGGTGGCGTCAGCAGGCCGATCATCAGATTGAGGACGAACACGATGCCGAGCTGGAGCGGATCGACGCCCGCGGCGTGAAGCGCCGGCGCGACGATCGGTGCGATGATGAGAATCGCGGCGATCGATTCGAGCACCATGCCGACGACGAGCAGGAGCAGGTTGACCAGCAGCAGCAGCACCAGCGGATTGTCGGATATGCCGAGCAGCCACCTGCCGGCGATGGCTGGTACCTGGTCGAGCGTCAGGACCCAGGCGAACAGCGCCGCCGTCGCGACGATGAACAGGATGCCGGCCGTCGCCTCGGTCGTCTCGCGAAGGCAAGCCCAGACCGCGCGAACGGTAAGGGTGCGATAGACCAGGAACCCGATCACCAGCGCATAGGCGACGGTGACCCCGGCAACCTCGGTCGGACCGAAATAGCCGCTCAGCAGACCGCCGATCAGCAGGACTGGCGCTGCGAGCGCCGGCAGCGAAACGACCGCCTTGGCGGCGATGGCACGCACTGACGGGCTGATGGTGTCGCGCGGCAGGTCGAACAGCCGCGCCATCACCGCGACCTGCGCCATCAGCAGGACCGTGATGACCAGCGCCGGCACAATCCCGGCAATCAGCAGCTGCACCGCCGAGACATTGGTGACACTCGCGTAGATGATGATCGGTATCGACGGCGGGAATATCGGACCGATGGTGGCGGCGGCGATGGTGATGCCGGCGCCGAACCGGCGCCTGTAGCCCTGCGCCACCATCTGGTCGATCTGGATCTTGCCGAGCGCACCGATGTCGGCGAGCGCTGCACCCGACATTCCCGAGAAGATGAGGCTGACCAGGATCGACACCTGGGCGACGGCGCCGCGGATGCGCCCGACCAGCAGCCGCACGAGATCGAAGATGTGCCCGGTCACGCCCATCGCATTCAGAAGGCTGGCGGCGAGGATGAACAAGGGCACCGCCAGCAATGGCGTCGAATCGAGCGCATTGACGCAGCGCTGGACCAGCACATGCACCGGCAGGCCGAAGGCAACCACGGTTACGGCGGAAGCAAGTCCGAGTGCCACGGCGATCGGCGCTCCAAGGAGAAGCGCGGCGACAAAGACGGCGACAAGGACCAGACTCATGGCACCGGGCTGCCGTTACCATCCGGAAGGCGGCCGGCGACGATCGCCCGGATCCGGGCCACAGCGACAAGGGCCAGCAGGGCGAGGCCGACTAGCGCGGGCGCATAGAACACCCAGTTGGGAATCCCCAGTGTCGGCGTCGCGAACTTCCATGCCCGGCCGAGAAAGGCATGGAGCGACCAGAGCCCCAGGCAGGCGAAGGCGAGCACGGTCAGTTCGATCACCAGCGCGACCGGCCGCCGCAGCCGCCCCCGCAGCACCAGCGATGCGAGGTCCATCGCGACGTGCTGGCCGCGCAACGCCAGCAGCGGCACGCACAGGAAGACGATTGCCACGCCGCAGAAGCGCGCGAGCTCGTCGGCCCAGGGCATTCCCGTATTGAACAGGTTGCGGCCGGCAACCTGAGCTGCGATCAGGACGCAGATCAGCGCGAGCAGCAGCGAAGCCAGGCTGCGGCAGGCGACGGCAGCAATCTGCAGCAGCCGGCCACCCGCCGGAACCGAGACCCCGCCCTGCATCACCGCAGCCTCCCTAGCCGTTCGGGGCTCAGCTGATCGCCCGAATCTTGTCGTAGAGCGATCCGAACTTCTCGCCGAAGCGCTGGTCCACCAGCTTCGATACCGAGGCCCGGAAGGCCTCGAGATCGAGCCCGTCCTCGGGACCGATCACCGTCATTCCGAGCTTGCGCAGCTCCTCGGTCTCGCGTTCCTCGTTGTCCTGGATGGCCCTTGTGGCGCGCTCGCGGATCTCCTGAGCGGCGGTTTCGACAGCCACCTTCTGGGCGGGCGTGAGGGCCTGCCAGGCATCCTCGTTCATCACGACGACTTCCGCATTCGACATGTGCCCGGTCAGCATCAGATGCGACTGGACCTCGTAGAGCTTGACATTGAGGATGACATTCACCGGGTTTTCCTGCCCGGCGACGATGCCGGTGGCAAGCGCCGTCGGCACCTCGGACCAGTCCACAGGCACGGGCGCGGCCCCCATGCCCTCGACGGCGGTCTGGTAGATGGGGAACGGCACGGCGCGGATCTTCACCCCGGCAAGATCGGCGGGCGAATAGACGGCCTTGTTCGCTGTCAGGTTCCGGCGGCCGAAATAGTGCGCATAGATGACGCGGACATTCGCCGCCTCGATCAGCCCCCTGTTCAGCTCCTGCATGACCGGCGAGTTGACGTCCATCACCTTCATGAGGTGATCGACATCACGATAGAGATAGGGCGTGTCGAGGGCGCCGAACGGCTCGTACAGAGAGCCGATCCCGCCGGCGGTATTGTGCGAGAAGGCGATGGTGCCAAGCGAGACCGCCTCGGCCAGCTCCTGAAGCTTCCCCAGCTGGGATGACGGGAAGACCTGCACCTGGATGTCGCCGCCCGAATGCCTGTTGACGGCTTCCGCGAACCAGTCGGCCTGGGCGCCGGCGACACTGGCCGGCTCGTTGTTGTGCCCGTAGCGCAGCGTCAGCGATTGCGCCGATGCCCGATACGGCGACAGGACGAATGCTCCGGCGCCCAGCCCGAGCCCCAAGGCACCGCGCCGCGTGATCGATTGCAGTTGCTTGGCCATGCGAACCTCCCGTGATGTCTTTTGATGGGTGGCGTCCGTGTATCGCGCCCATTTATCGGCCTTGACAGAAGGTTAGGTGGCGTGATCCTTCAGGTCAAAGAATAGTTTCTGAGGTGTTTTGAGGTGCATCCGAGACCCTCGACCCTTCCCTCCATGGCCGACGTGGCGCAATTGGCCGGAGTCTCGCTGGCCACGGTCGATCGCGTGCTCAACCGGCGCAAGGGCGTGAGGGCGCGCACGGTCGACCGGGTTCTCAAGGCCGCGGTGGAGCTCGGCTACCTGGATCGCGAGGAGTGCAGGAAGCTGTCCGGCCCGCGTTTGCCCAATATCGCGTTCCTGTTGCCCAAGGGCACGAACCCCTATCTCAGGCTTCTCGGCGAGAAGGTCCGCGCCACCGCCGCGACAGGCTCCCGCGACGACTCGCCGGTCCGCTGCTTCTTCATCGAGAGCTTCGACGCCGGGGCGCTCGCCTCGGCGCTGCACCACCATGCCCGTTGGGCGGATGGCATTGCCTTCATGGCGATCGACCACCCTCTGGTGCGTGAAGCGGTCGAGGAGGTCGGCGCCGGCGGGACGCGCCTGGTCACCATCGTGTCGGACCTGCCCCATTCGGCCCGCGAGGCCTATATCGGGCTTGATAACCAGGCGGCCGGGCGAACGGCCGCCTACCTCCTGGCGCGCTTCTGCCATGTGCGGGAGGGCAGCGTGGCCGTGGTGGCAGGCAGCCGCAGCTACCGGGCCCATTCCGAGCGCGAGATGGGATTCCACAGCCTGCTCGACGAGGCGCATCCGGGCCTGCGTGTCGTTGGCATGCGCGAGGGCCACGACGACCGAAACGAGAATTACCTGCATACGCTGTCATTGCTCGACCAGAACCCCGATCTGGTCGGCATCTACAATGTCGGCGGCTCCTCCGATGGCATCGGCAGGGCGCTGCGCGAACGTCAGAAGGCCGGCAAGGTGGTGTTCATCGGCCATGGAATGACCAGGGACACGCGGCGCCTACTGATCGACGGCATAATGGACGCGGTCATCAACTCCGATCCCGACCAGATCATCGCGCTCACGCTGGCGCGGTTCAGACGACCACCGCATTCGCGGACGCATGGCGACGGGCACAGCGTCCCGCTGAGCATGGAGATCATCTTCCGCGAGAACATACCGGCGCAGATCAGGTAGCGGCCCCTGCGAGCAAGCGGCCTTGCGCCCTGTCGTCAATGACAGAACGCCGCCTGGGTGTTACCCATGCGCCCGGAAAGAACCGTCACCCATGTCCCCGGGTCGTACCCTCTGCAGGATGGCTGGGGCGCCAGGATTCGAACCTGGGATCACGGGACCAAAACCCGTTGCCTTACCGCTTGGCCACGCCCCAATGCACGCCGGATGTGCCGGTGAGGGTGCGTTCCTATATCGTCGGCCGGGGGCTGGCGGCAAGCGGTGGCCGGAAGAAATGCGCTCCAGGCCTTGCAACCTGCCGCGCGGCGGCCTAGGGCTCGGCCCGCCAGATGCAGATGTCCCAACGATGAGTGACGATATTCCCTTCAATCGCGACTTCGACCCCAGGCCCGGCGCGGTTCAGGAGGTGGCGGCAGGAGTGCGCCGCATCCTGGCGCCCAATCCATCGCCCTTCACCTTCCGCGGCACCAACACCTATCTGGTGGGTCACGGCGAGGTGGCGGTGATCGACCCGGGACCCGATGATCCGGACCATCTTGCCGCGATCGAGCGGGCGGTCGCAGGTGAGCGGGTGACGGCTGTCATCGTGACCCACACCCATCGCGACCACTCGCCGCTCGCCGGTCCGCTGGCATCGGCCCACGGCGCCACGACCTACGGCTTCGGCCCGCACCGGCCCGCACGCCAGCCGCTGCCCGGCGAGGAGGCGCGGCTCGATGCCTCCAACGACAGCGCATTCCGGCCAGATGTTGCGCTGGCGGACGGCGCCGGCATCGAGGGCGAAGGCTGGCAGCTGACCGCAGTACACACGCCGGGCCACACTTCGAACCACATCTCGCTTGCGCTCGACGGAACCGGGCTCTTGTTCAGCGGCGACCATGTCATGGGCTGGTCCACCACCATCGTCGCGCCCCCGGACGGCCGCATGGCCGATTTCATGGCCTCGCTCGACCGACTGGCCGATCGCGACGAGACCCTGTACCTGCCGGGCCACGGCGCTCCGATCCCGGATCCACGCCGTTTCGTCCGGCTGCTCGCCCTGCACCGTCGCCAGCGCGAGGCGTCGATCCTGAAGCGCCTGGAGGAAGGCGACCGGCGCATCCCCGAGATCGTCGCGGCAATCTACAAGGGGCTCGACCCACGCCTGACGAGCGCGGCCGGCCTGTCGGTTCTTGCCCATATCGAGGATCTGATGGAGCGCGGCGCCGTGGTCGCGGCGGATGGCTGCGGGCTGTCGGCGGTCTACCGCCCCGCGTGAGCCGCGGGGCGGCCGGTCGTCGTCAGATTGCGGCCAGCAGCGCCTCGGCGCTGGAAATTTCCGCCTTGCCGGGCATGTCCTCGACCAGCAGCGCCTTGACCACGCCATCGTCGACCAGCATCGCGTAACGCTTCGAGCGGATGCCGAGACCGCGGGCCGTGGCGTCGAGCTCAAGCCCCGTCGCCTTGGCGAATTCGGCGCTGCCGTCGGCGAGGAACTCGATCGTCCCTTCTCCGCCAGTGGCCTTCGCCCAGGCCCCCATCACGAAGACATCGTTCACGGACACGCACACCACCGCATCGACTCCCTTCGCCTTGAATGCATCGACATTGGCGAGAAAGCCCGGCAGATGGGCGTTGTGGCAGGTCGGCGTGAACGCGCCAGGAACCGCGAACAGCGCCACCTTGCGCCCGCCGAACACCTCTGCAGTCCGCCGTTCGACCGGACCGGAGTCGGTCATCACCGCGAAGGTTGCGTCCGGAAGCTTGTCGCCGACTTTGATCATTCCCGTCTCCTGGTTGAGGTGCGCCATGGGACCGCGACGAGGCAGTCAGCCGCAAGATAGGGCCGACGCCTGTCTAGTCGATACGCAGCGTGCGCTCAAAGGAAAAGCCGTCGGAAACGCCGGTCAGCCTGAGATCGACGCCCGACCCGGCGGGCAGCGGCAGCGCGAATCGGTAGCGGCCGTTTCCGTCTCCGCCGAGACGTTCCGCAACCGGAGTCGGCCATCCGGCCGGTCCCTCGACGAGCAGGAAGGGGTCGTCGGTCTGCGGCGGGAAGCGGAGCTCGATCTCGAGCCTTGCATCCTCGCCCTCGCCGATCCTGGCCACCGAGACGACGCCACCGCGCGGATCGTCGCCGGACACCGGCACCGGCACGCGCCGCCGGAACAGCTCGATGGCCGACGCCTGCGGCGTCCCCTCGCCGAGCCGGGCAGAAAGATCGGCGTCGGCGGGAACACAGATGTCCTTGCACACGCCGAAATGCATGGCGAGCCGCAGACCCACCGGCTTGCCGGGATCGACGGGCGTGACCCGCAACGGCAGCACCACCGTGTCGGCATAGCCGACGATCCAGCCGTAACCGTCGTTGAACAGCTCCGGCGCAGGCCACTCCACCGCGACGCCGGCAACGTTCTGCGAGCCCGAGAAATCGAAACGCGGCGGGATGCCGGACTCGCCGGGTTGGCGCCAGTAGGTCTTCCAGCCCGGGGCCAGCGTGATCTCGAGCCCGGCGAGCCGGTCTGCACTGCCCTGCACGGCCCCGCCGTCGAGGACCCGAACCTCTACCGGTTCGTCCCAGGCGCCGGCCAACGCCATGCCGACGGCAAGGCAACTGCCCGCCGAAACGACGAGTAGACCGACGAGCGAGGCCAAGCGTTGGGACAGCATCCCGATCGTCTCCATCGACCGATGCGCGGCAGACCGTTCGGCCGCAGGATCGGTTGGCGCAGCGGCCTTGGGACCCTACTTTTAGTTCAAAGACGCGTCGCGGCGCATCAACCGGTTTCACGGCTCAGTGAGATCCGCCAACAGTCGGCATTTCCAAATCGCATCAGCAGGGTTAGCATTCGACCATGATCGGAGCGGCAACTGGCAGGATCGGTGCAGGCGGTCGGAGCTACCTCGACGGCCAGCTCCTCGTCGCCATGCCGTCGATGAGCGATCCGCGCTTCGAGCGGAGCGTCATCTATGTATGCGCCCACTCCGAGGACGGGGCGATGGGGATCATCGTCAACCAGGCAGCCGAGCATATCGGCTTCACGGAGCTGTTGCGCCAGCTCGACGTCATCGGTGCCGGTGAGGAGATCCGCCTGCCGCCGGCGGTCAATGCCATGAGGGTGCATGTCGGCGGGCCGGTGGAAACAGGCCGCGGCTTCGTGCTCCACACCGCGGACTGGTTCGTGGAGAATTCGACGCTGCCGATCGACGACGGCATCTGCCTGACCGCGACGCTCGACATCCTCAAGGCGATTGCCCGTGGCCAGGGTCCGTCGAACTCGCTTCTGGCACTCGGCTATTCGGGATGGGCGCCGGGCCAGCTCGAGCGGGAGATCCAGGCGAACGGCTGGCTGCATTGCAGTGCCGATCCCCGGATCGTGTTCGGGGGCGATCTTGCCTCGAAGTACGATCTCGCGCTGCGCAAGATCGGGATCGATCCGGGCTTCCTGGCCAGCGAGGCCGGACACGCCTGACACCTCACATCTGAATCACATCTGAAGCCCGAGCTCTCGAGGGACCGCCGGCAACAGGGCTGCACGGCGGATGTCGTGCGGCCGGCTCAGTGCCGCATCATCGCCGACTGACGGGCCAGCAGATGCCGGCACTCGTCGGCGGACATCGGCTCGCCAAACAGGAAGCCCTGCGCATACTCGCAGCCGAGCGCGTAGAGTTCGATCGCATCCTCGTCCGTCTCGGCACCCTCGGCAACCACCTCCATGCCGAGATCATGGGCAAGCCCGACGATCGAGCGAAGGATCACCGGCCGGGCGCCGTTTCCGTTCTGGCGCACGAAGCTGCGGTCGACCTTGATCGTGTCGAAGGGAAATCGCTGCAGATAGGCAAGCGAGGAGTAGCCGGTGCCGAAATCGTCGAGCGCCAGGCCCGCGCCGAGCTCGCGCACCTTCTCGAGCACCTGGGCGGCGTATTCCGGGTTCTCCATCACCAGCGACTCGGTGACCTCGAGCTTGAGCGTGCCCGGCAGGACGTCGTTGCGCGCCAGCACGGCGCGGATGTCGTTGATCAGATCGTGGCGCAGCAGCTGCCGGCTCGACACATTGACCGAGGCGAAGATCGGCAGGTGGCCGCCCATCGCCCGTTGCCAGGCGCCGAGCTGGCGTGCGGCGCGCTCAAGAACGAACAGGCCGATCTCGACGATCAGGCCGGTCTCCTCGGCGATCGTGAGGAATTCCTTCGGGCTCAGCCGACCATGGCGCGGATGATCCCAGCGCACCAGTGCCTCGAAACCGGCGATCCGCTTGTCCTCGAGCCGCATGATCGGCTGGAACACCAGCTTGATCTCTTCGCGCTCCAGCGCCCGACGCAGGTCGGATTCCAGCGAGACGCGGTCACCGCCCATCGAGCGCATCACGGGCTTGAATGCCTCGGCGCGATCCGGACCGAAGCGCTTGGCATGGTACATCGCGATCTCGGCATCCTCGAGCAGCTCTTCCTTGCGCTTGTCTGCCCCGTCATGGACGGCGATGCCGACACAGGCGGTCAGGAACACCTCCCGGTCGGAGAAGGTGATGGGCGTGCGCACGGTGCGGCGGATGGCCTCGGCGAAGGCGGCAAGACGCTGCGGCTCGCGCTCGGACACCAGTATGATGCCGAACTGGTCACCCGCCATCCGCGCGAGCGTATCGCCCGGCTTCAACTGGCGCTGCAGGCGCCGGGCCACGGTCAGCAGCAGCGAGTCGCCGACAGCGATGCCGAACCCGTCATTGACCTGGCGAAAGCGGTCGATGTCGATGATGAAGATCGTCGGCCGGTTGCCCTCGCCGGCGCGGGCGCGCAGGATCGCCGCCTCGAGCCGATCGAGAAACAGTTGGCGGTTGGGCAGACCGGTCAGGTTGTCGTGCACGGCGTCGTGCAGCAGCCGCTCCTCGGCGTTCTTGATCTCGGTGACGTCGACCAGCGTGCCGACCAGCCGCGCCACCTCGCCGTCATCGCCAAGGATCGGACGGGCGCGCATGCGGAACCAGAAATAGTGGCCGTCGGCAGCGCGCACTCGGAAATCCTGAGCGATGCGTCCGCGTCGCTGTTCGACCACGGCGTCGATCATGGCGCGGAAGCGGTCGCGGTCGCCGGCGTGCAGGATGTCGATCCAACGGCGGATGCTGCCTTCCAGGGACCCGGGTTTGAGACCGAGCTTCTCCTCGAATTCCGGCGCGACATAGACCCGGTCGCGCGGCACTTCCCAGTCCCAGACGAGATCGCCGGCGCCGATCAGCGCCAGCGCCTTGCGGTGGAAATCGTTGAGCAGCCCGTGGGCGATCGGCCCGCCAGCGAAGGCATGCTGCATGACGGTGAACCCGACGAGCAGGACCAGCACCACCAGGCCGCCGTTCAGTGCCGGCGCCACGAGATCGTTGTCGAGCCGCCCGGTGACCACCATGCCCGCGGCGAACAGCCATGCGAGCAGCAGCAGCCAGGTCGGGATCAGCAGGATCGCCCGGTCGAACCCGCGCACCGCCAGGAACACGATGAGCATCAGACCGACGATACCGATCAGGCCGAGCGACAGCCGGGCGATGCCGGCGGCAAGCGAGGCATCGATCACGGCTATGCCGACGACACCGACGAGCGCCAGCAGCCAGACCGCGACGACGAGCAGCAGGCGCACATGCCAGCGCATCAGGCTCAGATAGGAAGTGAGGAAGATCAGCAGCGTCGCCGCCAGGATCGCCTCGGCGCCGGCCCTGAACACCTGGTCGCCGGCGGCGGGCACGTCGATGATGCGGTTCAGGAAGTTGAAATCGATGGACAGGTAGAGCAGCACGGCCCAGGCGAGGCTTGCGGCCGCCGGGAAGATCAGTGTGCCCTTGACCACGAACAGCACCGTCAGGAACAGCGCCAGCAGCCCGGCGATCCCGATCACCATGCCCTGATACAGCGTATAGCTGTTCACATGTTCCTTGTAGGCGTCGGGTTGCCAGAGCCGCAGCTGCGGCAGTGTGTCGCCTTCGAGTTCGACGACGTAGGTGACGACGGCGCCGGGATCGAGCGTGATCAGATAGATGTCGGAATCGTCGCTGTCCTCACGCTCCGGACGAAAGCCTTGGCTCGGCGTGATCGCACTCATGCGCTGGTGGCCGAGATCGGGGCGCAGGATGCCTGATCCCGGCATGCGGAAATTCGGAGCCACCAGCAGCCGGTCGATCTGCTCGTCGGACTCGTTCTTGAGCGCGAAAACCGCCCAGGACGCCGAGCGGCCCGGCTCGCGGGCGCGTACCTCGATGCGGCGCACGAAACCGTCGGCGTCGGGAGCGGTCGAGATCTGGATGCGGTCGCCGTAGCGCAGGTAGAGATCGACCGCACTGGTGAGGTCAATCGCCGGTACGTCCACCGGGACGGATATGGCCTCGAGCGCGCGCGCGGCCGGACTCGAGGCCGCGAGCAGCACGACGACGAGCAGCACCGCCTGAATCGCGCCTGCGATCCCGCGTCCGACCTGCCCCCCGCGTGTTGAACTCATCCGGAATCCGTCTGTCGAGTTCGATCCCATGCGGCTGCGGACCGCCACCCCCGTCGCCTCGCCGCAACCGGTCCGGAACAGCACACAAGACCGCTCTAGCGCGCCATCGGACGCAGATCTTCACTCAGCATCGCGTAGAGGAGGTGGTCCTGCCACATGCCGTTGATGCGCAGATACCGCCGGGCGAACCCTTCACGCGTAAAACCGACTTTTTCAAGGAGCCGTATAGACGCCGTGTTCGTCGGAAGGCAAGCCGCTTCCAGCCGGTGCAGCCGGAGCTGGTCGAAGACGAATCCGAGGCAGGCCGACACCGCTGCGGTCATGTGGCCCTGACGCGCGAACGGCTCGCCGATCCAGTAGCCGAGCGAGGCGGACTGGGTGACGCCACGGCGCACGTTGGAGAGGGTCAGGCCGCCGATCAGCACGTGGTCGCTGCTGCGAAAGACGAAGAAGGGATAGGCGGCATCGTCGCGGATATCCTGCATATAGCGGCGGATCCGCCGCCGGAAGGCCGATCTGGTCAGGTCGTCGAGCGGCCAGGTCGGCTCCCAGGGCGTCAGGAACGGCCGGCTCTCCTCCCTGAGCGCCGCCCAGGCGGCATGGTCGGACATCTGCGGCGTCCTCAGAAAGACGCCGTTGCCATGAATCGCCGGCCCCGTATCCGCGCTTGCCGAACGCAGGAAGACCATGTGAAGAACCGCCGAGTTCAAGCCGCCGGGCGCGCGGCCATCCTCAATCTTGCACGTATATCGGCCGCCGATTCAAGCCGTGCGACTGGTCCGACCGCGGCAAGGGCTGGCATGTCTGTCCAGATGATGGAGGCAAGCATGGCGCGCACGGCGGCTGCATCGACGGCGTCGATACGGGAGACGAGTTCGGCCATCGGCACGACCCGGCCGAGGAACAGCATCTGGCGGGCGATCTGCTCGGCCCTGACCGCGCAGCTCTCCAGGCTCATCAGCAGTCCAGCCTTGGCCTGTGCCCGAGCGCGGGAGACCTCGTCCTCGTCGATCTCGTCGATCGCCCGGACGATCTCGGATGTCGTCACCTCGATGAGTTCCTCGATATCCGCTTCGCCCGTCGCCGCGGAAATGCCGAACAGCCCGACATCGGAGAAGGCCCAGTTGAAGGCATAGATCGAATAGCACAGGCCGCGTTCCTCGCGGACGCGCTGGAACAGCCGTGACGACATGCCGCCGCCGAGGACGGACGCGGCGATCCGGGCAGCGTAGAAGGTCTCGTCGGCGAAAGACGGCGCCGGGAAGGCGAACAGCAGGTTGGCTTCGGAGAGATCCCGTTCCGCACGCCGTTCCCCGCCGGTGAAGCGGGCGCGGGCCGTCGCCGGCATCGGATCGGCGGGCATGTCGCCGAACAGCCGCTCGACATCGGCAACAATCCTGTCATGGTCGACCGCGCCAGCCGCGCCGACGACGATGCCGGGCGCGCGGTAATGCGTCGCCAGATAGTCGCGCAGGCTCTCCGCCGTCTGGGCGCGGACCGTCTCGACGGTGCCGAGGATCGGCCGGCCGATCGGCTGCCCCTCGAATGCGGCCTCCTGCAGGAGGTCGTGCACGAGATCTTCCGGATCGTCGAGCGCGGCGCCGATCTCCTGGACGATGACGTGCTGCTCGCGCTGCAGCTCGGCCGGATCGAACCGGCTGTCGCGCAGGATGTCGGCAAGAATGTCGAGACCGAGCGGCACGTCCTCCTTCAGCACCCGGGCATAGTAGGCGGTGGTCTCGTGGCTGGTCGCGGCATTCAGATCGCCGCCGACGGATTCGATCTCCTCGGCGATCTGCCGGGCGCTGCGTCGGCCGGTGCCCTTGAAGGCCATGTGCTCGAGCAGATGCGAGAGACCATGCTCCTCCGGCCGCTCGTGACGCGCGCCGGTTCCGACCCAGACGCCGAGCGCCGCGGTCTCGACGTGGCTCATCGTGTCGGTGACGACGCGGATTCCGTTGCCGATGCTTGTGGTGCGCACGGTCATGCTTGCTATCCGGTGCTCGCGGAAAGGTCGGGTTCAGATCGCGTCGACGGTGACGCGGGTGGACCTGAGGATATGGCGCGCGATCGCGTCGCGATCGGCGGGCAGCACGTCGTAGCGCTCGGGACGCTCGCCGAGATCGGCAAGCCAGTCCGGCAGGGCGGGACGCAGGCCGGTCGCCGCCGCAACGGCATCCGGAAACTTGGCCGGATGGGCCGTCGACAGCGCGATCATCGGGGTCGCCGGGCCGCGGGGCGCGAGGCGCCCCGCGGCGATGCCGATGGCGGTGTGCGGGTCGGCCAGGTAGCCGGCCTCGCGCAGCAGCCCGCCCATCGTCGCTGCACATGATGCCTCGTCGACGCGGACGGCCGAGAAGACGCCGGTGATCTCGCGCAGGGTCGCCGGGTCGATCGCGAATGCACCCGATTGCCTGAGACCGTCCATCCAGCGCCCGACCGCCGCCGCGTCGCGGCCCGACGCCTCGAACAGCAGCCGCTCGAAGTTGCTGGAGACCTGGATGTCCATGCTCGGGCTCATGGTCGCAATCACCGAGCGCACCTCGTAGCGGCCATGAGCGAGCGCGCGGGCGAGGATGTCGTTGACATTGGTCGCGATCACCAGCCGCTCGACGGGCAAGCCCATGCGGCGCGCCACCCATCCGGCGAAGATGTCGCCGAAGTTGCCCGTCGGCACGCAGAAGCCGACCGGTCGGTGCGGCGCGCCGAGCGCCACGGCCGATGTGACGTAGTAGACCACCTGGGCGACAATACGCGCCCAGTTGATCGAGTTGACCCCGGACAGCGCCACCCGGCGGCGGAAGGCCTCATCGGCGAACAGGCTCTTCACGATCGCCTGGCAGTCGTCGAACGTTCCCTCGACGGCGATCGCGTGGACATTGTCCTCGGTCGGGGTCGTCATCTGGCGACGCTGCACGTCGCTGACCCGGCCATGCGGATAGAGAATGAACACATCGACACGCTCGCGGCCGCGGAAGGCCTCGATCGCCGCTCCACCCGTATCGCCGGAGGTCGCGCCGACGATGGTGGCGCGGCTGCCGCGACGGGCAAGGGCATGGTCCATCAGCCGCGCCAGCAGCAACATGGCGACGTCCTTGAAGGCAAGGCTCGGCCCGTGCGACAGCTCGAGCACGAAATCGTTCGGCGCGATCTGCACGAGCGGCGCGACGGCCGGATGGCGGAACTGGGCATATGCCTCGCCAATCATGTCGCGGAGTGCCGCACGGTCGATGGCGGCGCCGACAAACGGCGCGATTACCCGTTCAGCGACCTGCGCATAGCTGAGCCCCGCAAGCCCGGCGATCTCCTCGCGGCTAAGCCTCGGCCAGCTTTCGGGAACGTAAAGCCCTCCGTCCGCAGCGAGGCCTGCCAGCATTGCTTCGGCGAAGTCGGGTGCGGATGCCTGTCCGCGGGTGCTCACATATCTCACGTCGTCCGTCCGATGCTCGCTTCCGGCTCCCTGCCCGCGCCGGTCCGCCGGACCCTGTTGCCGGGCGGACCCTATTGCCGCGCCGAGCCTGCCGCAAGGATGCGCGCCCCGCGGATCTGGCTCCACGCCCACGCCAGATAGACCCCGACCAGGGCAACAGCCAGTCCGAACCAGGTGATCGCATAGCCCAGATGATCGTTGCGGAACGCCACACGCGTCGCCCCTCCCAGCGGCAGGCCGCCGGGATTGGGCGTTGAATCGGCATCGACGAAGAACGGCGCAACCCGATCAAGCCGTTCGGCGGCGGCGATCGCCTGCGGATCGCGGACATACCAGGTGCGGGTGCCGGGCTGATTGTCAGGGGTGAAGATGTTCCCCGCTTCCGGCAGGCGCAGAAGGCCGGTGATCTCGACCTCGCCGGCCAGCTGCCCCGCCGCCCGCGTCGCCGGATCCCGGAACGCGTGGGGCACGAAGCCGCGGTTGACGAAGACGATGGCTCCGCTGTCCAGTCTCAATGGCGTCATCACCCACCAGCCGGGACCGGATACCTCGAACCGGTCATCCTGCAGCGAGGTGAAGACCTGCACCTCATGGCCATGGTCGAAGCGGCCGACGAGCGTCACCTTGCGATATTCGTCGCTGTCCCGGGTCAGCGCCGGCCAGTCGGCCTCCGCAGGCACGGGCACGGCGGGTGCCTGCGCGCGCGCCTCGACCATCGCGACGAGGTTCTGCTTCCAGGCCAGCCGCTGCAGCTGCCAGAGTCCGAGCCCGCACAGGACGACCGTGCCGAGGATCGTCAGGGCGCCGGCGACGACCACCGACCGCGGAACCGCGCGCGCCGCAACCGCCATCGCCATCAGCCGCCCGACCGGTGTTCGGCCGCCTTGCGCCGGTACTGGACAGCGATCATCAGGCCCTTCAGCGGCCGCAGCAGGCCGAGCGACAAGAGCAGGATCGCCGGCCCCCACAGGACGATGTGGACCCAGTAGGCGGGGCGCCAGGTGAACTCGACGAAGAAGGCCGCGGCGACGACGACGATGCCGACGATGAAGATCACGAAGACCGCCGGCCCGTCACCGGAGTCGATGAAGGAGTAGTCGAGCCCGCAGGTCTCGCAGCGCGGGGCGGTGGCGAGAAAGCCATCGAACAGACGGCCCTGGCCGCAGCGCGGACACCGCCCTGCCAGACCCGTCGACAGCGCGGATCGAGACGAATAGGCGTCGAACTCGTTCATCGAAGCCGAAAAGGGCGGCCCGTGGCCGCCCCCCCCCGAAGCTGTGGCGGTGGGCCGGCAGGTCTCAGTAGACCTCGTGCGTGCCCGCCCCCCAGACATATATCGCCGCGAACAGGAACAGCCAGACCACGTCGACGAAATGCCAGTACCACGCTGCCGCCTCGAAACCGAAATGGTGGTTCGGCTTGAAGTGGCCGGCATAGACGCGCAGCAGGCAGACGATCAGGAAGATCGTCCCGATCAGCACGTGTGCGCCATGGAAGCCGGTCGCCATGAAGAAGGTGGCGCCGTAGATATGGCCGCTGAAGGCGAATTCGGCGTGGGTGTACTCGAAGATCTGCACCATGGTGAACAGCACGCCGAGGGCAATCGTGCAGATCAGGCCCCACTTGACGCCGTTGCGGTCACCCTGCAGCAGCGCATGGTGCGCCCAGGTGACCGTGGTTCCCGAGGTCAGCAGGATCAGCGTATTGAGCAGCGGCAGGTGCCAGGGATCGAATGTCTCGATGCCGACCGGCGGCCAGACGCCGCCCGTCACCTCGACGCGGGAATACTGGGCGGCGGCATCCGGCCACAGCGCCACGTCGAAATAGGCCCAGAACCAGGCGACGAAGAACATCACCTCGGAGGCGATGAACAGGATCATCCCGTAGCGCAGGTGCAGCTGCACGACCGGCGTGTGGTAGCCGCCGTGCTCGGCCTCGTTGATGACGTCCCGCCACCAGGAGATCATCGTGTAGAAGATGCCGAGCATGCCGACGATGAGCACCCAGGGGCCCATGTCGTGCATGAACATCACCATGCCTGTCGCCGCGACGAGGCCCGACAGGGCGCCGACGAACGGCCAGGGGCTCGGATCGACAAGATGGTAGTCGTGGTTCTTAGCGTGGGCGTCCGCCATGGTTCCTCGTCCCCTCGTCAGGTCGCGCCTCCGATTAGCGCGGCCTGCTCTGACTATCAAGCCTCACAGCCGGCCCGTTCCGGGCGCCGCCCGGTCGTCCGACGCTGCCGCGTACGGCCTGTCCGCCGACCCGTCCGTCACCGGATAGAAGGTGTAGGACAGGGTGATCTCGCCGATGCCGCGGGCGTTCTTGTCCTCGACGATCGCCGGATCGACAAAGAACACCACGGGCATATCGACATCCTCACCAGGCGCCAGTGGCTGCTCGGTGAAGCAGAAGCACTCGATCTTGTTGAAGTAGATGCCCGCCGCCGGCGGTGACACGTTGAACGTCGAGGTGCCGACCGTCGGCGCCGCGCCGAGATTGCGCGCATGGTAGGCGACCTGACCCGTCTCGCCGATGCGCAGGGTCATGGTACGGCGCTCGGGACCGAAGCTCCACGGCAGGCTGCCCGCCACATTGGCATCGAAGCGGATGGTGATGGTGCGGTCGAGAACCGTGTCGGAGGCTGCCTCGGCGCGCTGCGTCGTGCCGCCATAGCCGGTGACCTGGCAGAACAGCCGGTAGAGCGGAACCGCGGCGTAGGCCATCGCGACCATGCCGGCGACGAGGATCGCAAGCGACAGCGCGACGCGCGCATTGGCGCGGCTGTTGCGGCGTCCGGGATCGGCGGACGGGTGCATCATCGCCAGGTCCTCATATCGGTCTCTGCAGCACGCCCGGCCCGAGCCGGACCAGCGTGACCAGATAGAACAGGATCACCAGGCCGGCGAGCGCCAGGCCGATGGCGACGGAGCGGCGGCGGCGGCGGCGCTGCTGCTCCTCGGTGAGGACGATTCCGTCTTCGGGCGTGTTGCCGGTCATCCGTCACGCTCCGATCGCCGGAAGACCCGCGAGCCGCTCGGCAAGCAGTGCCGCAAACAGGGCGAACAGATACAGGATCGAGAACCCGAACAGCCGTCTGGCGACCGGCCCGACCACCTGACCACCGCCCCACCGCAGTCTCCAGGCAAGGCGCAGAAAGATCGCGCCAAGGCCCGCGGCGACGGCCAGATACAGCCAGCCGGCGAACCCGAGACCGGCCGGCACCAGACCGAGCATCACCAGGATCAGCGCGTAGACGAAGATCTGCCGACGGGTCTCGTCGATACCGGCCACCACCGGCAGCATCGGCACGCCTACGCGCGCGTAGTCGCCCGAGCGCACCAGCGCCAGCGCCCAGAAATGCGGCGGCGTCCAGAAGAAGATGATCGCGAACAGCACCAGCGGCTCGAGTGAAATCTGGCCCGTCGCCGCCGCCCAGGCGATGACCGGCGGGAAGGCTCCGGCAGCGCCGCCGATGACGATGTTGTGCGGTGTCGAACGCTTCAGCCACATCGTGTAGACGACGGCATAGAAGAAGATGGTGAAGGCGAGCAGCCCCGCCGCCAGCCAGTTGGTCGCCAGACCCAGCACCACAACGGAGACGGCGGACAGGACGAGACCGAACGACAGCGCCTCGCTGGGCTCGACCGCGCCCGTCGGGATCGGCCGCTCGCGGGTGCGAACCATCACCCGGTCGATGTCCGCGTCGTACCACATGTTCAGCGCCCCGGCCGCGCCGGCGCCCACCGCGATCGCGAGGATCGTGGCGAAGGCGATCACAGGGTGCGGCACGGTGGGGGCGAGCGCGAGGCCGACGACCGCCGTGAACACCACCAGCGACATCACCCGCGGCTTCAGCAGCGCGACGAAATCGCCGACGCCGCCGCGCCCCACGAGCTCGGAGGCGGTCGCGTCAAGGTTCAGTCTGGCATCGCTCATCGGGCGTCGGGGTCCGTCCGGAGGTCATCTGGTGCCGCCGGCCCGGGGCCGGCGGCAGCGGCTGCCTCAGCTGATCCTCGGCAGCGTGTTGAACTGGTGGAACGGCGGTGGCGACGAGAGCGTCCACTCCAGCGTCGTTGCACCGGCGCCCCACGGATTGTCGGCGGCCTTGACCTTCCTCATGAACGCCTGGGCGACACCGAAGAAGAACACCAGCGCGGCCACGGCGGAGATGTAGGAGCCGATCGACGAGACGAAGTTCCACCCGGCAAAGGCGTCAGGATAATCGACATAGCGGCGCGGCATGCCGGCGAGGCCGAGGAAGTGCTGCGGGAAGAACACCAGATTGACGCCGACGAACGTCAACCAGAAGTGGAGCTTGGCGATCCCCTCGGAATACATGTAGCCGCTCATCTTCGGGAACCAGTAGTACCACGCCGCGAAGATGCCGAACATCGCGCCGAGGGACATCACGTAGTGGAAGTGTGCGACGACATAGTAGGTGTCGTGCAGCGAGCGGTCGACGCCGGCGTTCGACAGCACCACGCCGGTGACGCCGCCGATGGTGAACAGGAAGATGAACCCCACCGACCACAGCATCGGGGCGCGGAACTCGATCGAGCCACCCCACATCGTCGCGATCCAGGAGAAGATCTTGATGCCGGTCGGCACCGCGATGATCATCGTGGCGGCAACGAAGTAGGCCTGCGTGTCGACATCGAGGCCGACCGTATACATGTGGTGGGCCCACACGACGAATCCGACGACGCCGATCGCGACCATGGCGTAGGCCATGCCGAGATAGCCGAATACCGGCTTGCGCGAAAAGGTCGCCACCACCTGGCTGATGACGCCGAAGGCCGGCAGGATGATGATGTACACCTCGGGATGGCCGAAAAACCAGAACAGGTGCTGGTAGAGGATCGGATCGCCGCCGCCCTCCGGCGAGAAGAAGGTCGTGCCGAAATTGCGGTCGGTCAGGAGCATGGTGATGGCGCCGGCCAGGACCGGCAGCGCCAGCAGCAACAGGAAGGCGGTCACCAGGCACGACCAGACGAACAGCGGCATCTTGTGCAGCGTCATGCCCGGGGCGCGCATGTTGAAGATCGTGGTGATGAAGTTGATCGCGCCGAGGATCGACGAGGCGCCGGCCAGATGCAGCGAGAAGATCGCGAAGTCCATTGCCGGGCCGGTGTGGCCGGTCGTCGACAGCGGCGCGTAGATCGTCCAGCCGGCCCCCACGCCATGGCCGTCGGCGGTGCCTGGAACGAACATCGAGATGACGAGCAGGACGAACGCCGCCGCCAGCAGCCAGAACGAGATGTTGTTCATGCGCGGGAAGGCCATGTCCGGCGCGCCGATCATCAGCGGCACGAACCAGTTGCCGAACCCGCCCATCAGCGCCGGCATCACCATGAAGAACACCATGATGAGCCCGTGGCCGGTGACGAACACGTTGAACATCTGGCCGGACCCGAAGAACTGCAGACCCGGCTCCATCAGCTCGAGGCGCATCATCACCGACAGGAAACCGCCGACGAGGCCGCCGATCATCGCGAGGATCAGATAGAGCGTGCCGATATCCTTGTGGTTCGTCGAGAGCACCCACCTGCGCCAGCCGGTCGGATGGTCCGCATGCCCGTCATGGGCGGCCGCATAGATTGCCATGATCGTTCAGTCCCTGTTGTCCCGTGTTCCGCCCGAAGCTCAGTCCGTCACCCGCAGGCTGGCGACTGCGCTGCCGCCCTTGCCGAGCGACGCCGTCTGCTCCTGGATCCAGGCCTCGTACTCCTCCTGCGTCACCACCCGGACGGCGATCGGCATGAAGGCGTGATCGCGGCCGCACAGTTCCGAGCACTGCCCGTAATAGACGCCGGTCTTCTCGGCGCGGAACCAGGTCTCGTTCATCCGGCCCGGCACGGCATCTACCTTCGAGCCGAACGAGGGAATCGTCCAGGAGTGGATGACGCCCATCGGATCGGCGGTCACCAGAAGCTTCACCACCTTGCCGACCGGCACGACCATCTCGTTGTCGACCGCCAGCAGTCGCGGCTGGCCGGGCTGCAGCTCGTCGTCGGTCAGCATCAGCGAATCGAAGCTGATGCCGTGGTCGGGATATTCGTAGCTCCAGTACCACTGGTAGCCGGTGGTCTTGATCGTGACGTCGGGCTCCGGGGTCTCCATCTGAAAGTAGAGCAGCCGGAACGACGGGATGGCGATGATCACCAGGATCAGCACGGGGATGACCGTCCAGGCGACCTCGAGCAGCGTGTTGTGCGAGGTGCGCGAGGGTACGGGATTGCGCGCCGCGTTGAAGCGCAGGATGCAGTATGTCAGCAGCGCCAGGACGAACAGCACGATCAGCGTGATGATGACCAGCAGCATGTTGTGGAAGCTGATGATCGACTCCATCACCGGCGAACCCGCCGGCTGGAGACCGAGCTGCCAGTCGCGCGGCTGCTGCGCCAGCGCCGCCGTCGCCGCCGTCGCCATTGCCGAGGCGGTTGCCAGAACCGCGGCGAAACGCCGTGTCGAAGCCATCTAGAGTCGCTCCCTTGCCCTTGCTTCCGGCTGCCCGTCACTGCCCCTTCCGCACATGGCGCGATCGACGATGCGGGGGGCAGGAGCGGGCCTGCCTTAAAATCACACTTCCGCCATGCTCGGCAATGACCTTGCCCAGCTTCCGGCGCGACAAATTTCCGCACGGCGCGTTGCCCGGTACCCGACTGTCGGGGAGCCGCTTGACAGGTTCGGGGCGTTTGCTACGCACCACGCCAGATGCCCGGCGCGCAGGCGCAGGCGCAACAGCGAAGGACGACCGAACATGGCACACGGATCTGGGCCGGATCGGACGGCGACGTTTCGCCGCAGGCTGATCGCGGCTGCCGGACTGGCAGGGGCGGGATTGATGGGAATGCTCGCGCCCGCGGCGGCGCAGGGCGAACTCAAGACCCAGTACGGCGACTGGCAGATTCGCTGCGACACGCCGCCCGGCGCGCAGAATCAGCAATGCGCCCTGATCCAGAGCGTGACCGCCGAGGACCGTCAGAATGTCGGGCTGACCGTCATCGTGCTGAAGACGGCCGACGGGCGCGACCACATCCTCAGGGTGTTGGCGCCGCTCGGCGTGCTGCTGCCAACCGGCCTCGGGCTGAAGATCGACGACAAGGATATCGGGCGGGCGCAGTTCATCCGCTGCCTGCCGAATGGCTGCGTCGCCGAGGTGATCATCGACGAGGAGCTGGTCAGGACGCTCGAGGGCGGCAATCTGGCGACCTTCATCATCTTCCAGACGCCGGAGGAAGGCATCGGCATCCCGATGTCGCTCGGCGGCTTCACCGAGGGCTACGCAGCCCTGCCGTGACCTGACGGCCAATCAACGGAAAGGGTTCGTGATGGGACGGATTGCCGACGAGGCTGCGCTGCGGGCGATCTACGGCGAGCCGAGCACGGTCGCCGTCGGCAAGCAGCTCGACCGGCTCGATGCCCATTGCCGCGCCTTCATCGCGTTGTCGCCGTTCTGCGTGGTCGCCACGCAAGGGCCGGACGGCCTCGGCGATGCGACACCGCGCGGCGATGCGCCCGGCTTCGTCGGAGTGCTCGATGAGCGGACCGTGGCGCTGCCCGACCGGCCAGGTAACCGACGGCTCGACACGATCACCAACGTCCTCGGGAATCCGGGTGTCGGCCTGCTGTTCCTGATCCCGGGATTCGACGACACGCTCCGCGTCAACGGCATCGCCGAGATCCGCGACGACGAGGACCTCCGCCAGCGGTTCGCTGTTGCGGACAAGCTGCCCGCGACCGTGATGCTGGTGCATGTGCGAGAGGCCTACCTGCACTGCGCCAAGGCGTTCATCCGCTCCAGACTGTGGGATCCTGCGGGGCGCGTCGAACGGTCGCGGCTGCCGAGCCTCGGCCAGATGATCAAGGATCAGGTCAACGGCGAGATCACCGTTCCCGATGACGCCGAGCTCGCCGCGCTCTACCGCAACGAACTGTACTGAGCTGCGCGGCACCCGCGACGGTGGAAATCCGCGCTCCGCGGGATTATCTAGCGCAGTTGCCGGCATCGGCCGGCAAGGGCCAGGCTCACGGGATGATGAACCGCTACGAACGACCGACCGCGCAGGGTGAGGCCGTGATCCAGTATCTGGACGGCGACTACCGCCTGCTGAAGCCCGGCGCCTATGTGCGCTGCGCGGTCACCGGCAAGCAGATCCCGCTGGCCGAGTTGCGCTACTGGAGCGTCGAGCGCCAGGAGGCCTATGCCGGGCCGGAGATCGCCGCACAGGTCTACGAGGAGAAGCTGCGGCGCCGGCCGGCCGGATCCTGATCGCCCGCCCCGCCCGGCAGCAGCGGGGTCACCCACCGCGGCCCGGCGCCCGGAAGCGCCGCCGATCCGAGCAAGCGCATGGCCGTCACATGGCTCGCGGCGACGTCAGGCGGGCGTTCAGCAGGGCATGCAGCGCGATTGCCGAGGGCTCGTCGAGGGCGAGCGTGACCGGAACCGCCACGGCAGCATCGGCAAGCGCCTTCAGGGCGCCGGACACCGGGGCGCCCAGCCGGACACGATCCTTTTCCGTGGTCACCGGGATCGCGCCGCTGCGCCGGAGGATCGCGAGGAGGCCGCGCGCATCGGCCTCGCTGAAGCGATGATGGTCCGGGAAGCCCCTCGCCTCCAGCACCTTCGCGCCGATGTCGCCCAGGGTGGCGAAGAATTTCTCCGGCCGGCCGATACCGGCAAAGGCGACGACCGGCCGAGCTGCAAGGGCGGTGGCCATCGCCGCATCCGGCCGGAGCACCCCGCGCAGCACCGTCAGACCGCGTGCACGCGCCATCGCCGCGACCTGTTCGCCCGGTTCGCCGGCACCGACGATGATCACCGCCTGCGCACGGGACAGCTGCGGGCCGAGCGGCAGCCGCAGCGGACCTGCCGGCAGGCACCAGCCGTTGCCGATCCCGTAGCCACCATCGATGACCAGCAGCGACAGATCCTTGGCGAGCCCCGGGTTCTGGAAACCGTCGTCCATGACGACGACATCGCCCAGCGTGGCCGCCAGACCGGCCCCGGCCGTCCGGTCGGGCGACACGACCACCGGCGCGTGCCGGGCGAGCAACAGCGGTTCGTCGCCGACCTCCGCGGCACCATGGACGGCGGCATCCACGACTGTCGGCTGCGCGACATTGGCGCCATATCCCCGGCTGAGGAACACCGGGCGTCGGCCGAGCGCCGCGAGCAGCCGGGCGATCAGGATCGCGGCCGGGGTCTTGCCCGACCCGCCGACCGTCGGATTTCCGACGCAGACGACCGGGACCGGCGCTCGTGCGGTCGGCGGACGGGCGAACCGACGGCCGGCGATCGCCGCATAGGGCAGCGACAGCGGCCACAGACAGGCGGCGCGCCAGTCCGGCCGCGGGCCGCTCCAGAAGCGGGGCGCCCGCACTGCGCTACTCCCGCGCCATGGCGAGGAGCAGCGGGTCGAGAGCCGTGACCACGCGGTCGAGGGCACCGGCGAAGGCGGCGACGGCGCGGCGCGCCGCATCGGCCCGCAGCGCCGCCGAGGCCGGTGTCTCGATGAGCCGTTGCACCTTGCTGGCCAGGTCGATCGCGCTGGTAACGAGCTCGGCGCCGCCGGCAGCCTGAAGTGCCGCATAGACCTCGGCAAAATTGCCGATATGCGGCCCATGCAGGATGGCGGTGGACAGCTTGGCAGGCTCGATCGGGTTCTGCCCGCCGTGGCGGACCAGCGAGCCGCCCATGAATGCGACCGGCGCGAGCGCATAGACGAGACCGAGTTCGCCGATGGTGTCGACGACATAGACGTCGATTTCCGGCCCCGGCAGTGCCCCCGACGACCGCAGCATGGCCGACAGGCCACGCGCAGCGGCAGCAGCGACGATGTCGGAGCCGCGTTCGGGGTGGCGGGGCGCGACGATTGCCAGCATGCCCGGGTGCCGCTCGCGCAGCAGCCGCTCGGCATCGAGCACCGCCTCATCCTCGCCGGGGTGGATGCTGGCCACCGCCCAGCGCGGACGGTCGCGCAGGACTGCCCTCAGTCGGCCGAGCTCCACCGCCGAGGCGCGTGGCGGCGGCACGTCGTACTTGAGGTTGCCCGTCCAGCAGACCGGCCCGGCGCCGAGCTCGACCAGGCGCCCGGCGTCGAGCTCTGATTGGGCCAGGCACAAGTCGAAGCGCCCGAGCAGCGTCCGGGCCATGCCCGGCGCCCGCCCCTGCCAGCGCCGGAACGAGCGGTCGGACATCCGCGCGTTGACCAGGGCCAGGGAAGCTCCGAAAGCCCCGGTCTCAAGGATCATGTTGGGCCAGAGCTCGGATTCGACGAACACCGCCAGCCCAGGCCGCCAATGATCCAGAAAGCGTCGGACGAAGCGACGGGCATCGAGCGGCGCGTACTGATGCACGGCATGGTCGCCGAGCCGGGCTGCAGCGAGGCGGGCGGAGGTCACCGTCCCCGTCGTCAGCACCACCGACACGGCGTGACGGGCGATGATGGCGTCGATCAGCGGCAGCACGGAGACGGTCTCGCCGACGCTCGCCGCATGTACCCAGACGAGCGGTCCGGGCGGACGATCGACGGTCGCGATGCCGTAGCGTTCGCTGCGCCGTCGCGGATCTTCCTTGCCGCGCCGGGTCCGCCAACCGAGAATCGGACCGGCCAGCGGATCGGCGAGGGCGGTCGCCGCGCGATAGACGATCAGCAGGGGCGAGCGGCCGGTTTCAACGGGCGGGGCCATCGACGATCTCGTAGGCACGGGCCGTGCAGGCCTCGAGGGCCTGCTCGACGGCCAGCCGGGCCGCTTCGAGCCCGTCGCGGTCGGCATCGGCGGCCACGAAGATGGGATCTCCGGCGACGGCGGCTCCGGGGCCGAACGGCAGATTGACCGCCGCCCTGTCCCAGCTGCGCATAACCTTGCGATAGCGGGTGGCGATGGCGACCGGGACGATCGGCCGTCCCGATTGCTGGGCCAGCTTGACGACACCGAGCCCGCAGCGGCGCGAGATCTTCGGCACGTCGGCGGTCAGCGCCACGTTGATGCCCTGCTCGAGCGACTGCAGCATGGCGCGGAAGGCGGTTGCGCCACCCTTGACGTGGAACTTGCCCTTGGTGTCGCCGGAGCCGCGGATTGTGCCGATGCCAAGACGCTCGGCCGCCTGGGCATTGATCTCTCCATCGCGGTGACGCGAGATCAGCACCCTGGCGCGATGGTACGGCCGCTTGATGAACGGCGTCAGGAAATGCTGTCCATGCCAGAATGCCAGGATCACCGGCTGTTCGCGATCGATCCGCTCGTAGATGTCGGGCGGTTCGATGGTGAATCGGCTGGTCCGGTAGACCAGCTTCAGATAGGCGGCGATCAGCACACCCGCCGCAACCTGGACCGACCGGGCGGACGTGATCCGCTTCAGCATCGCTCCGCGCCGGACTCAGGCACTGGCCGCGCCCGCGCGGCGAGGCTTGCCGTGCTTCGGCGTGTCGTCGTTGCTGCCGAACTGGGTGCGATGCAGGCGCGCATAGGCGCCGCCGAGGGCGACCAGCTCGTCGTGGCTGCCGCTCTCGATGACCCGGCCGGCCTCCATGACGTGGATGACATCGGCCTTCTTCACAGTCGACAGCCGGTGCGCGATCATGATCACCGTGCGGCCCTTCAGAAGCTCGTCGAGCGCCTTCTGGATCTGCGCCTCGGCCTCGGAATCGAGCGAGCTGGTCGGCTCGTCGAGCAGCAGGATCGGGGCGTCGCGCAACATCGCGCGCGCGAAGGCGATGCGCTGGCGCTGGCCGCCGGACAACAGACCGCCCGCCTCGCCGACCGGCGTGTCGTACCCCTTGGGGAAGTTCATGATGAAGTCATGCGCATAGGCCGCCTTGGCGGCCGCGATCATCGCTTCTTCGCTCGCCCCCTCCGAGCCGTACATGATGTTGGCGCGGATCGTGTCATCGAACAGCACCGGCTCCTGGGTGACGAGCGCGCTGGCAAGGCGCACGCTGGAGATGGTGGCGTCGGCGATCGGCTGGCCGTCGATCAGGATGCGGCCCGACTGCGGGTCGTAGAAGCGCAGCAGCAGGTTCAGAACCGTGCTCTTGCCCGCACCCGACGGCCCGACCAGCGCCACGCGCTGGCCCGGCCTGACCAGCAGGTCGAGCGCCCGCAGCACCGGCTCGCCGTCGCGGTAGGCGAACGACACCTGCTCGAAGCGAATCTCCCCGGAAGTAACCTTCAGCGGCAACGCCCCGGGCACCTCGCGGACGCGGCTGTCGAGATCGATGATTCCGAAGACGCGGTTGGCAGCGGCCACCCCCTCCTGAAGCATCGTCTGCAGCGCGGCGACCGCCTTCATCGGCTGGTACATCAGCATCGCGGCGGTGACGAAACCCATGAAGTGGCCGGCGGTCAGCGCGCCGTGAATGCCCTGATAGCCGCCATAGAATATGGCGAGCGCAAAGCCGACGCCAGTCAGCGCCTCGACGATCGGTCCGGACGAGGCCTTGGTGCGCACCGAGCGCATGATGAACTCGAGCGTGCGGTCGATGATCCGGCGCGCCCGCTCCGTCTCGTGCTCCTCGCGGTCGTAGGCCTTGACGACGCGGATGCCGGTCAGCGTCTGCGAGACCAGGATGCCGAGATCGCCGGTCTCCTGGAAGGTCTTGGTGGCAGAGACATGCACCCGCCGACGCTGGCGGCCGAGCACGCGGATGGCGAAGGGAATGGTTATCATCGCCACGATCGAGAGGCGCCAGTCCATGTAGACCATCGCGCCGGTCAGCATGACCACCTTGAGGATGTTCTGGCCGAGCGCCACGATCGCGAGGCTTGCCGCCTCGCGGATCGCCAGCACGTCGTTCATGAAGCTCGAGACGAAACGGCCGGAATGGGTGCGCTGCAGCCAGCCGAGATCGGCCTGGGTCAGGCGCTCGAACATCTCGACACGCAGGTCGGCGACGATGCGGTTGCCGACATAAGCCTGACCGACGGTGGCGAAGTACTCCGAGCCGGCCTTCAATCCGACAAGGATGACGACGAGCAGCGGCAGGACGTACAGCATCCGCTCGTCCTTGCCGAGAAAGACGTCGTCGGCAGCCATCTGCATCAGGAACGGCAGCGAACCCGTCGTTGCCGCCGAGATGCCCATTGCCGCGAAGCAGCCGATCAGCAGCCGCTTGCGTGGCAGCAGGTGATCGCGCACCAGCCGCCGCACGACCTGCCAGGTCGACAGATTCGAGGCGTGCAGGCTGTCGTCGATCCGGTCGACCGCGCTGCTGTCGCTGAAGACGTTCGATACCACGCGTGTGTTCCTCGGAGCCTTGCCCGTCCTGCAGCTGCCGGTGGCGGCAACTGCGTTCTATAGCGTAACCGCCGCCCCGTCATCCGCGACGCTGCATCCGCGACGCTGCGGCTGCCCCCTGCGGCGACCTCGCACCCCGCCCCGCCTCAGCACATGGTTCCTGCGTCAGCTCCCCGAGGCTGCATCAGGGTCCAGCAGGCGATGCAAATGGACGATGAAATAGCGCATCTCGGCGTTGTCGACAGTCCGCTGCGCCGCCTCCTTCCAGGCATCGTAGGCCGTCCGGTAGTTCGGAAAGATGCCCACGATGTCGAGCTTGCCCAGATCCTTGAACTCGATATCGGATACATCCTTCAGCTCGCCGCCGAAGACCAGATGCAGAAGCTGTCTGGAGTTGGTGTCTTCGCTCATTGCGGTTTCCCCTGCAGACGGGCCGGCGACAGGCCGACCGCCGAAACGATGCTCGCATGCAGCGGCTCGCCGGCCGCCACCAGCGGCGGATGCCGCAGCGTCCCTGCGTTGAGCCGGACCGGCGCGCCGCTCGCGTCCGTGACGCGGCCGCCTGCCTCCTCGATCAGGACGAGGGCGGCCGCGATGTCCCAGTCGGCGCTGCCGGATGTCGCCAGGGCGCCGTCGACGGTCCCCGCGGCGACGTTGGCGAAGCGGTTGGCGAGCGACTTCATGAACACCTGCACCGGCGTGAAGCCGGGTGCCGACAGTCCCGTCTGACGCAGCGCCTTGCGGCTTGCGACAACCCGGGCGCGGGCCGCCTCGGCGGGATGGGAGACCGCCAGGGGAACGCCATTGCGGTAGGCCCCGCCGCCGGTGCGCGCGCTCCACAGTTCGTCGCGCACCGGGTTGTAGAGGACGCCGACGACTGCGGCCGGGCCTTCGGCGACGGCGATCGACACCACCCACTCGTCGCCGCGATCGATGAAGGCACGGGTGCCGTCGATCGGATCGACGATGAACCGCCGGCCCGGCCGCAGCCGCGATCCGTCATCGGGGTGTTCCTCCGAGAGCCAGCCATAGGCCGGCCGCGCCGCCATGAGCCGCTCGCGCAGGAACGCATCGACGGCGATATCGGCTTCGGTCACCGACGTGCTGTCCGGTTTGGTCCACTGACGCGGTGCGCCCCGGAAATGGGCGAGCGCCAGCGCGCCGGCCGCACGGGCCGCCTCGGTGAGGAGCTCGAGATCGTCGATATCCTGGGAGGCCAAGTGCATGTCCTTGCGGTGCGGCCTGCCGGCGGCCGGACCTTGGTCCGGAGGCCCGCCGGGGGTCCGGAGGCCCGCCGGGGGTCCGGAGAACTACCGGGCGTGTTTAGTGTCGCGCATGACGGCTATCAAGCGGCAGTCTCACGGTCACTGGGATTTAACTCAACCGTTTAAGCGGATTCGAAGATTTCCCTGCCATCCTGCGAACCCGAAGACGGGCACCAGACAAATCAACAGGGCCCGCAGGGAGAATTTCGATGAGGCGTCAAACCGCGGGCACCTGCGAGGTGCCCCGGGGGTCGGGCCGGTCCATCCGGCTCGATCCCTTCGCGCTGCCGGCACGGGTGACGTTCACCAGCGTCGCCCGCAACGGCTCCGCGGTGCATACGGTGGTGCTTGGTCGGGAGACCGTGATGATCCACCGTGTCGGCGAGGGGCGGATCCCGCTGACCATCAGCGTGCCGGTCTCTTCATACCGCGGAATCCTGCTCAGTACAGGGGACGACGGCGGGATGCCGTCGATCATGCTGAGGCTGTTGCACCGCAACAACGATCTGGTGGTGCCCCTGCGGGCCGGGGGCGACACGGACGATGCCGTCGTCGACTGGAGCGCATGGGGCCGGATGCTGCGACGCCCGCTGCTGTTCGAGGACGCCGATGGCTGCATCCGCGAACCCTACGAGCGCTTGGGCGGTGTCATCCTGCGACCGGTCAAGGCGCGGCGCGTCAACAAGTTCTTCGCCGAACGCCGACCGATGATGCTGTGCAGGCGGCAGGTCGGCGGCCGCCCCTCCGGGGTCATCCATCGCGAGGACGAGATCATCGCACGCGACGTTGCCGATTGAGGCCATCGCGCCGGCTTGGCCGCCGCAAACGCTGATGCCGTCGAAGGTCGCGCGGGGCGCATCGGTGCCCCGCGGAAACATCGCCGGGACGTCCCGGCTCCGGTAGGGACCGGTCATCCGGCAGCCCGGTCAGACGCGAGCCCGACGCTCAGGCCGGCCATGTGGACCAGCAGGCCGGCCCCGAGGAAGCGCTCCACGGCATCGTGCAGCGCCGGCATCACGACGATCGCGGCGCCGCGCGGTCCGCCCCGTCGGATCAGCCCCTCACGCTCGGCATCACGCAGCACCGACAGCACGTGACCGCGCGAGACGTGGAATCGCCTGGCCAGCTCGCTGATCGTCAGACGGATCGGAGCACCGCACGGACCCGCCGCCGTCTGTGCCTCGGCGGCGACCGAGATCAGGATGATGAGGCCGGCATCCCGTGCCGCGGCTGCGCGCAATTCCGGCGCATAGTCGATCATGCGCATGCCCTGCCAGTACATCGACGCCATGACACCGACCTGGGCCGCGACGAAAGCCGGATCGGCCAGGCGGTCGAGCGCGCGGCGCGCGCTCGGATCGAGCAGCGCGATGGCCTCGATGAAATGGCGCCAGCGATCGGCGTGCGTCGCGAGCAGTTTCTTGGTGGGGACGAGTCGGCGGACGCGCCGATCCCTGCCCGGCACGACGGAAAGAAAGCCGAACAGCCTGAGCGCGCCGAGCATCGCGGTGACGCGACCGGGGCTGCAGACGCCGGTCTCGACGCACACCTGCTTGAGCCGCGTCGCCGTCAATCCTCCCGTGTCCGCGCCGTTGTGGTGCAAATCGAGGATCAGCAGTCCGATCAGCGCCCGGCCACGGTCGTTGAGAATGCGGTTGAGGATCCGGTTGCCGCCGTAGTGCGCGGTCAGTCCGGCCATCAGCCGGGAACAGGCCTCGGCGAATCCCGCCACATGGCGCAGCGCTTCGATCTCGGCGATCGTCGGCGGCCGCACACTACCGACGCCGGCTGGACGACGGCCGACGAGATCAATCTTTGACATTGGCCGGAGCCGGCTCATCGCGCCAAAGTTCGTCCCGGCGGACGCCCAGCTTCCGGGCGGCCGCGGATCGATTCGAGGCACAGGAGATCCGATCCATGCCCAGGACAGTTGCCGCCACGCTGGTGCTCGCCGCCGCCACGCTCTCCAGCGCCGAAGCTGCCGTCGTCTACTGCACCGCGCCCGGCATCCCGGTCGGCTGCGTGGTCGCGCCGAACACCGTCGTCGTCGATCCGGTCGTCGTCAACCCGGGCGGGGTCGGCGGGCCGGCGTCGGGCGTGGGCGTCCTGCCGGGCGCGGGCGCGGGAGCGGCCGGCGTCGGGCTGACGCGCGGCGTCGGCGTCGGCGCGCCGGGTGCAGCGCCCGTCAATCTCGGCGGTCCCGTCAATCGCGCCGGACGACGTTGAACGCCGCGAGGGCGATCGGGCGGATTCTCGCGTCCTGCTGGTCATTGCCTCCCATCACACTCCAAACCGCGTCCAAAGCCAAGGAGGACTTGTACATGCTCCGCACCATGATTCTCGTTGCCGGCTGCCTTGCCGCCAGCGCCGCCGTCGCCGGCCAGCAGCAGGCCGACCAGTGCGCTGCCGGACTCAGCGGCGATTCGAAGACGATCTACGACGCTGTCGCACCGACCGCAGCCTCGGCGCCCGATCTGCGGGCCGCCATCACCGATGCCACCAAGTCTCTGGTGATGGCCGGCAAGGTCAGCCGCTCGTCGGCGAAGGGGGCGGCGGAAGCCGCCGGAGCCTGCCTGGCGCACCTGAAGTCCTGAACTGCGCCTCACGCGCACGTCCAATTCCGCCTTGCCGCCGCGTCCGCGCTTACGCCGGGCGCGGCGTTGCCTATACTCGCCCGGCGAGGCTCGCAGCAACCGGCGCGGCCGCGACCGTGGCGACGACAATGGAACCGATCCGAATCACCGCCTCGATCTCGATCGAGGAGAGCGAACTGGAGGAGCGCTTCGTCCAGGCGTCGGGTCCGGGCGGACAGAACGTCAACAAGGTCGCATCGGCCGTCCAACTTCGCTTCGACGTCGCGGGCTCCAGGTCGCTGCCCGAGGATGTGCGCACACGGCTGAAGTCGCTCGCCGGTCGCCGGCTGACGCGGGACGGCGTCCTCGTCATCGACGCCCGCCGCCACCGCACCCAGGAGCGCAACCGCCAGGACGCGCGACAGCGGCTCATCGCGCTGATCCGGCGCGCCGCCGAGCGCCCCGCTCCCCGCCGCCCGACCCGGCCCACGCTCGCCTCCAAGAAGCGCCGGCTCGAGGCGAAGAGCGCGCGCTCGGCGATCAAGAACCGGCGGGCAAGACCCGAAGTCGAGTAGGCGGTGAGACCGGAGAACGGCTTGATCGGCGAAACCAGCGGTAATAGTTCTCTGCTGGCGCCCGGCGCCGCGGCGAGAGCGCGTCGGGGAGCAGGAACGGGATCACGGTTCGCGTGGTTCTGGACGTGGTGGGGTATGCCGATGTCGCAAGGACATGTCGATCTGTTGGCTGCGCATCAGCCACGCTTGGAGCGCCTCAGTCGCCGGTCGTTCCTGGCCGGAGCCGCTGCCGCACTCTGCGCGCCGGGGCTCGCCGGTTGCGCGACCTCCGGTGGCATGACCCGTGCCGAGGCGGCGCTCGCCTACGGGCCGTTGCCCGACGAGCCGTTTCCCGTTCCGGCCGTCGATCTCGATCGGCTCGACCCGAAATTCTATCGCCGCAGGGTCAAGTTCGAGACCGATGCGGCACCCGGCACGATCGTCATCGACCCGGGCAACTACTACCTCTACTTCGTCGAGGAAGGCGGCTTCGCGACCCGCTATGGCGCAAATGTTCCTCGCCCCGAATTCCTGTGGCACGGAACCGCCTATGTCGGTCGCAAGGCGGAGTGGCCTGTCTGGACGCCGACCCGCGACCAGATCGGACGCGATCCCGAGCTCAAGAAGTATGCCGGCGGGATGCCGCCCGGCCTCGACAACCCGCTCGGTGCGCGCGTCCTCTACCTGTATCAGGACGGCAGGTACACGCTCTGCACGATCTACAGCACGATCTATCCGCATACGATCGGACAGGGCGTCTCCAGCGGTTGCGTCGGCCTCCTCACCCAAGACATGATACACCTCTACGCGCGCACGCCGGTCGACACCGAAGTCGTCATCCTGCCGGCATAGGACGGATCTGCTAGAACACCCGCAGCTAGAACACCCGCAGCGCCGCATCCGCGACCAGGCCGGCGAACACGATCCAGCCGTAGTCGCGGTTGGCGCGGAACAGCGTCAGACAGCGGGCCGGATCGTCGTAGCGGAAGGTCGCGACCTGCCAGGCGAGGTGGACGGCGCCGAGCGCGAGGCCGAGGAAGGCCGGCAAGCCGCCATCTGCCGCCGCGATGGCAAGGCCGAACAGGATCGTCGCCACCGCATAGAACAGCGCCAGCATCTCGCGCGTCCGCGATCCGAACAGCCGGGCTGTCGAGTGGACGCCGACGAGGACGTCATCCTCGATGTCCTGATGGGCGTAGATCGTGTCGTAGCCGATGGTCCAGGCGATGCCGCTGAGATAGAGCAACACCGGGGCGAGATCGAGCGAGCCGAAGGCCGCCGCCCAGCCCATGAAGGCGCCCCAGTTGAAGGCGAGGCCGAGCACGAGCTGCGGCCACCACGTCACCCGCTTCATCAGCGGATAGACGAGCACGATTGCCACCGAGCCGAAGCCGACGGCGACCGCAAACGCGTTGAATTGCAAGAGCACCAGCAGACCGATCAGGCAGAGCCCGGCCATGAACGCGGCGGCCTCACGGACGCCGACCTGACCAGAGGGGATCGGCCTGAGCCGCGTCCGCTCGACCCTGGCGTCGATGTCGCGGTCGACGATGTCGTTCCAGACGCAACCGGCGCCGCGCATGGCGACCGCTCCGATCAGGAACAGCAGGAGGTGCCAAGGGTTCGGCCATGGCAGGCCGCCGGCGATTGCCGCGAGCGCCGCCGACCACCAGCACGGCCACAGCAGCAGCCACCAGCCGATCGGCCGGTCGAGGCGGGCCATGCGCAGATAGGGCTTCGCCCAGACCGGCGCGATGCGCGCCACCCAATGGTCCCGCACGGCGTCGATGGTGGCGGTGGGATCGCTCATCCCGCCAATCCCCGACTGAGCATCATCGGGCGCGATGGACGCGCGACCGATCGCTGTCTTCCGTTGCCCCCTGCGGCGCGGTCGGCACCGTCCATCCCCTGCCAAGGCCGGGCGCGCATACCGTGCGCCGGGGTCGCCTCGGCCAGCGGGCCCAGAGCCCCCGACGCAACGCCGTGGCCCGCGAGCGGCTGACCGTTGGCGGGATCGTCGTCTGTCCTCGGCGTGATGTCTGGCTGCGCCATCGGTCCTGTTCGGGGCTTCAATCGGATCGCGGTGGACGGTAGACGAGGCCCCGGGAAAAATCGAGACCGGGCTGCACCGGCAGGAGCCGCCATGACCAAGCCGCCTCGCCTGTTCATCGACGCGCCGCTCGCCACCGAGGGCACGATCACGCTTGCGGCCGAGCAGGCGCATTACCTGACCAATGTCATGCGCCGGCAGGAGGGCGATCCGGTCATGCTGTTCAACGGTCGCGACGGCGAATGGCTCGGCACAATCCGGCGGCGTGGCCGCAAGGTGGTAGAGGTGGCGCTCGCGAGGCAGGAGCGTGACCAGGCCAGCCCACCCGACATCCATTACTGCTTTGCGCCGATCAAGCGCGCGAGACTCGACTTCATCGCCCAGAAGGCGACCGAGATGGGCGCGTCGCGACTGCAACCGGTGCTGACACGACATACCGTGGCCGAGCGGGTCAATGTCGAGCGGCTTACCGCCAATGCGATCGAGGCGGCGGAGCAATGCGGGGTCCTGTGGGTGCCCCAGGTGGCGGAACCGATCACCTTCGAGCGCTTCCTCGCGGATCGCGATCCGACCCGCGCGCTGGTCTTCTGCGACGAGGCGGCTGCGGTCGCCGATCCCATCGCCGCCCTGGCGCGGGTGCCGTTCGGGCCGCTTGCGGTGCTGATCGGCCCGGAAGGCGGCTTTGCGGACGAGGAGCGGACCGCGCTGCTGGCTGCGCCCAACGTCACGGCGATTTCGCTGGGGCCGAGGATCATGCGCGCCGACACCGCCGGCATCGCCGCGATGGCGCTGGTGCAGGCCGTGCTGGGCGATTGGCGCGGTCATCAAGGCCGCTGATGGTTCCGATCAGCATCCGATGATTGCTTGAACCGCTGCTCTATGTATGGTGCGCGACCTGCCACGGTTCCTCCGAGTACCCAATGGCCCGAGACCAGACCGACACGACGCCGCTCGAAACCCGCGACGAGCTGATCGACTACATCGCCGCCGGCGCCAAGCCGCGCTCCCGGTTCAGGATCGGGACGGAGCACGAGAAGTTCGGCTTCTACACCGCAGATTGCTCCCCGGTTCCCTATGGCGGCGACCGGGGCATCGAGAAGCTGCTTGAGAACATGCAGCTGCTGCTCGGCTGGGAGCCGGTGACGGATGGCGGCAGGATCATCGGCCTGCTCGATCCGACCAAGGGCGGCGCGATCTCGCTCGAGCCGGGCGGCCAGTTCGAGCTTTCGGGCGCTCCGCTGGAGACGATCCACCAGACCTGCCGTGAGGTGAATTCCCACCTCGCCCAGCTGCGCGAGGTGGCCGAGCCGCTCGGGATCGGCTTCCTCGGCCTCGGCTTCTCGCCGAAATGGACGCTCGCCGAGACGCCGCGCATGCCCAAGCAGCGTTACGACATCATGACCGCCTACATGCCGAAGGTCGGCAGCCTCGGCCTCGACATGATGTACCGAACCTGTACGGTGCAGGTGAATCTCGATTTCGAGTCCGAATCGGACATGGTCGAGAAGATGCGGATCGGGCTCGCGCTGCAGCCGATCGCCACCGCCCTGTTCGCCAATTCGCCCTTCACCGAGGGCAGGCCGAACGGCTTCCAGTCCTACCGCAGCGAGATCTGGCGGGATACCGATCCCGACCGTACCGGAATGCTGCCTTTCGTCTTCGACCAGGGGTTCGGTTACGAGGCCTATGTCGACTATGCGCTCGACGTGCCGATGTACTTCGTCAAGCGCGGCGACGTCTATCATGACGTGGCGGGGGCCTCGTTCCGCGACCTGATGGCGGGACGGCTGCCGCAGCTGCCCGGCGTGCGCGCCACGCGGTCGGACTGGGTGAATCACCTGACGACGATCTTTCCCGAGGTGCGGCTGAAGCGCTACATCGAGATGCGCGGTGCCGATGCCGGACCGTGGCGCAGCCTGTGCGCACTGCCGGCACTCTGGGTCGGGCTTCTCTACGACAGGACCGCCCAGGACGCGGCCTGGCAGCTGGTCCGGGACTGGACCGCCGAGGAGCGGCAGGCGCTGCGCGATCAGGTGCCGCGCACCGCGCTGAAGACGCGGTTCCGCAACCGCACCGTCCAGGACATCGCCCGCGAGGTCGTCGAGATCGCCTATCAGGGTCTCGTGCGTCGCGGCCGGGGACATGGCGGCGAGGCCAACGAGGCCCGCTTCATCGAGGACCTGCGCGAGATCGCCGAAACCGGCGTGACGCCGGCCGACCGGCTGCTCGCGGCCTATGCCGGACCCTGGCAGGGCGACATCGACCGCGTCTTCCGCGAGCACGCCTATTGACCGCCGCCAGCGACCGGCAGGCGCCAGCGCCGGACTTCGGCTGGACCGGGTTCACGCTCTACGCGCTGACCGTGTTCTCGTGGTCGACCAGCTGGTTCGCGATCAAGATGCAGATCGGGCCGGTACCGGTGCTCGACTCGGTACTGTACCGGTTCGTCATTGCTGCGGCGGCGATGCTTGCCTGGGTGGTGCTGTCGGGCCGCAGGGTGCGCTTTCCGGCACGTCTGCACATCCGTTTCGCGCTGATGGGCGCGCTGATGTTCTCGACCAACTTCGCGCTGTTCTACGTGGCGGCGCAGTGGCTCACCTCCGGCCTGCTGGCCGTGGTGTTCTCCTTGGTGACGGTGCTCAACCCGATCAGCGCCGCGCTGTTCCTCAAGGAGCGGATCGAACCGCGGGTGCTGCTGGGCGCGCTGATCGGAATTTCGGGCATCGCCCTTATCTTCGGTCCCGAGGTGGCGCGCCCGCAGACCGGTCTTGCGGCGCTCGCCGGCCTCGCCTGCGCGGCCGCCGGCACCATCTGCTTCTCGCTCGGCAACATCGTCGCGACCACCGTCCACCGCGAAGGCCACCCGGTCATTTCCTCCAACGCCTGGGGCATGATCTACGGCGTCGGCGTGCTGGCGGCGGTCGTCGCCGCGGTCGGCGATCCACCGGTATTCGACACCAGCACCAGCTATGTCGTCTCGCTCGTCTGGCTGGCGACGGTGGCGACCGTCGTGCCGATGTGGAGTTACCTGACGCTGATGCGACGCATCGGGCCGGGCCGGGCGGGCTACGCGACGGTCATGTTCCCGATCGGAGCGCTTGTCATTTCGTGGCTTTTCGAGGGATACGAATGGAACTGGATGGCGATCGCAGGGCTGGGCCTGGCGATCGTCGGCAATCTGTTCGTGCTCGGGCGCATGCGGCGCCCGGTGTGAGGGCATAGGGCCGGGGGTTGATGCGATGTTCCGGAAGACCGCGCTGCCGGCATGTCTGGCGACACTGCTTGCTGCCGGAACCGCTGACGCCGCCTGGCGGGTGGTCGGACCGGGCATCGCGGTTGACGAAGCGCGGTCCGGAACGGCGGCTCTTTCGGTCGAATGTCTCGGCCAGGGCATCGTGGTCGGCCTCTACAACGTTGCCCTGCCGTTCGATCACGAGGAGCGGCTCGACCTCGTCGTCGACGGAACCGCCTACCCGATGCGGATGTACGGATCGGGCGACCGGATCGTGCTGTCGGACGCGGACGCGGCCGATGGCGGACCGGACCTTTCGGCGGCGGTGCTTGCGGCGCTGAAGGCCGGCGCGCTGGCGCGCCTCGAGGGCGCTGCGGTCGCGGGGCTGGCGGCAGAGGCCGTCAGCTTCCGTCTCACCGGCTCGGCCCGCGCGATCGAGAATGTCGCGCGTCATTGCGGCTGACGCTCAGGCCGGTTCGCCGCCTCAGGGATCGAGACAACCGGACCAGCTGGATCTGGAAATCCTCTGTGACGTCGACAAGGCGGTGCCCGATGCCCGCCTCGTCGAAGCTGCGATCGCCCGACCCGTACGGTTCCCGCTCGCCGATCCTGATGAAGACGTCGCTGCCGGACCGGATGCTGCGGATCTCATCCTGATCGTGCGGCGACCGTGTGTCGCTGCCGCGCATGGCGGGGCGACCGATCCGGATCGAGCCGTGCCGGATCGAGCGGCGCGGTGCGGCCCGCCGCAGGCTGCTATTCGGCAGCGTCCGGCAGTTTCGACGGCAGGTTGCCGATCCGCGTCACGATGTGCTCGGCCAGCGCGTCGTGAATCGGCGAGCGGGCCTGACGCGCCCTGACGAAGCCGATGTCGCAGGGCGGCAGCGCCGGAAAGCCGTCGCGCTCGGTCAGGATGCGCATGTCCGGCCGGATCGCGCTTTCCGGCAGGATGCTGACCGCGAGGCCAGCCAGAACCGCACTCGACAGGGCAGCGGCGGCCGGGCTGGTGTAGGCGATGCGATAGCGGCGGCCGATCGAATCGAGCGCCGCCTGGGCGATGCCGCGCCAGGCGCAGGTGCGCGGCCCGACGGCGAGCGGCAGCGGATCGGCCAGATGCGTTGCATGTTCCTGGCTGCCGACGAAGTTCAACGCCTCCCGCCGGATGACCTCGCTGCGCAGATCGGCGCAGTTGGTGACGATGGCCAGATCGAGCTCGCCCTTCTCGATCGACCGGTAGAGCCCGCTCGACTGGTCGCAGTGCACTACGAGTTCGACATGCGGATGGCTGCGCGCAAAGGCCGACAGCACACGCGGCAGCAACCGATCGGCATAGTCGTCCGGAACGCCAAGCGTCACGGTGCCCTGCAGGGCGGGCTCGGTGAACACGGCGGCCGCCTCCTCGCTGAGTCTGACAATGCGCTGCGCGTAGTCGAGCAGGCGCAGTCCATCGGGCGTGAGGCGGACCTGGCGCGCGCCCCGATCGAACAGCGGCCGGCCGACCTGGTCCTCCAGCTTCTTGACCTGCATGGAGACCGCCGACTGGGTCTTGTGCACCTCCTCGGCGGCGCGGGTGAAGCTGCCGGTGCCGGCAATCGCCAGGAAGGTCCTGAGAAGGTCAATGTCGATCAGGGCGGCCATCGCAAATCCATCATTGTTTGTTATGGCTCAGATTAGAAACATTCGTTGGATAAATCAAGGATGCAGCGCCATCTTCCTCGCATCGCAACCGGCGACGGGCCGACACGGCCGACGGCCATCGACGCGCCGCCTCTGAACCGGAGACCGCCATGCACACGACACCGACCGCGATCCGCGCCGCGACCCTGAGCGCCCTCGCCGCCGCCGCCGTCCGCTCCGCGTCGCGCCTCTGGACGGCGTGGCGGCACCGCCGCGAGCTGCTGATGCTGGTGGCGGCCGACGATCGGATGCTCGCCGACATCGGGCTGAGGCGCAGCGATCTCAACGCCGCCCTGTCCTTGCCGGTATCGGAGGATCCGTCCGCCCATCTGGTCCGCGCACGGCAGGAGCGGCTGGGCTACAGGGCGCGTCAGCGGATCGGCATGTAGCGCACGCTGTCCGGCACCCAAGCGATGGGCAAGCCCCCTCGAAGGCGTCACGGCAGGTCGCGCCAAACGTTTGATGCATGGCAGCTTTTCATGCCCGGCATGACTCATTTCCGGCGCAATCGGCTAGGAGATATTGCGTCGCATAACAAACGTCGTCCCGGTCACGCCGGGGCGACGTTTGTCGTCGAAGGCGACCCTTCTTGAAAGACACGATCATGAGCACCGCCACCTATGCCGGCAACGATGCCCCCTCCCGCGCGACCCCGACGCCCGTCACCCGCCTGTCGCGGCTGATCGCGCGCATCGCCGCCGCCCGGCGCGCGCGCCGCGATCTCGAATCCCTGCGCGACGCCAACGAATATCTGCTCGCCGACATCGGCCTCACCCGCGGCCAGCTCGAAACCGCGCTTGCGGCGCCGTTCTGGATCGACCCCTCCGACAGACTCCGCTCGCTCAACCGGGGTCGTGGTCAGTAGATCCGCCCCCAGTTGAGCGTCGCTCGATTGGCTGATAGCCGCAGGGAATCGATGATCCGCCCCGCCCCTCGGTCTCGTCACGATTGATGACGGAGAACCGGTTTCCGCGTGCCCGCGGACGGCTCTAATCCTCGAACAGCCTCCCCTGCCGAACCGGCGCGGCCGACGCCCGCGGCGGCCGGGGACGCAGCCCCTCGATGGTGACCGGGATGCTGCCGTCGGCGAACTCGATCTCCAGACGCTCTCCCGGCGAGCGTCCGGCGGCGGAGCGCACCAGCGTGCCCGCCGCGTCATGGACCAGCGCAAAACCGCGCTCGAGCGTCGCCTTGTAGCCGAGCGTTTGCAGCAGCCGCGCCGCACGCTCGAGTTCGTGCCGCGCCCTCTCCAGCCGCACGCCGATCGCCCGTGCGGCGCGCCCGTCGAGGACCGTCAGCCGCTCGCGACAGCGCGACATCCGATCGGCAAGCCGGCCTGGCGACAACCGCGCCGAGGCACGCGCCAGCCGCATGCCATGCGCCCGGGTGTTGGCGATCAGGGCGCGGCCGAGCCGCCCCGCCGCCTCGTCGAAACGCTGTCGCGGCAACGCCAGAAGATCCGCGGCGCGCGGCAGGCCGCGGACGGCAGCGCGCAACTGGCTGCGCCGTTCCTGCAACAGCCGCATCAGCCCGTTGACCAGCCGGCCGGCCCGGTCGGCGACCGCGGCCGCAAGCTCGGCGCGCACCGGCAACGCCATCTCGGCCGCCGCTGTGGGGGTCGGCGCGCGGACGTCGGCGGCATGGTCGATGAGCGTCCAGTCGGTCTCGTGTCCGACGGCGGAGACGAGCGGGATCGCGCTCTCGGCGGCGGCGCGCACGACGATCTCCTCGTTGAAGCACCACAGGTCCTCGAGGCTTCCACCGCCGCGCGCGACGATCAGCACGTCCGGTCGCGGTATGTCGCCGTCACCCGTGAGGGCGTTGAAGCCACGGATGCCGGCGGCGATCTCCTCGGCCGCGCCCTCGCCCTGGACCCTCACCGGCCAGACCAGCACGTGCACCGGGAAGCGGTCGGCGATCCGGTGCAGGATGTCGCGGATCACCGCCCCGGTGGGCGACGTCACGACGCCGACGACGCGCGGCAGATGGGGCAGGCGCTGCTTGCGGGCGGGATCGAACAGTCCCTCGGCGGCAAGCTTGCGGCGACGTTCCTCGAGCAGTGCCATCAGCGCGCCGACGCCGGCCGGCTCGAGCTGCTCGATGACGAGCTGGTAGCTCGACCGCCCCGGATAGGTGGTCACCTTGCCGGTGGCGACGACCTCCATTCCCTCCTCGGGCTTGAAGCGCAGGCGGGAGAACACGCCCTTCCAGATGATGGCGTCGATCCTGGCGCCCTCATCCTTGAGGGCGAAGTAGCAATGGCCGGAGGAATGCGGCCCCCGGTAGCCCGACACCTCGCCGCGCACCCGCACATAGGGGAACGCGTCCTCCATCGTGCGCTTCACGGCAAACGACAGTTCGGAGACCGTCAGCTCCTGCAGATTGCCCTGCGCGGCGGCATGCTGTGCGGCGGTGTCGGCCATGCTCCTGTGTACGCTACCGGCGGCAACGGCGCGAGGGCGGAGTATGATCTGCCCGCGTCTTTCCACAAAGGGTGACGATGGCTGCGACGCGTGCTAGTCGGAACGCTCCCGCAATGAGGTGGCACGAGGCCGGATGAACGTCCTTCTGATCGGATCGGGCGGGCGCGAGCACGCCCTCGCCTGGGCACTGTCGGCAAGCCCGATGCTGACGCGCCTGTTCGTGGCGCCCGGCAATGCCGGAATCGCCGAGATCGCCGAGTGCGTCGCGCTCGACGTGGCCGACCATGCAGCCGTGGCACGCTTCTGCAAGGCCAACGACATCCGCCTCGTGGTGGTCGGGCCGGAGGGGCCACTGGTCGCGGGCATCGTCGACGATCTCCTGGCCGCCGGCATCCGCACCTTCGGTCCGACGGCGGCGGCGGCACGGCTGGAGGGCTCCAAGGCCTTCACCAAGGATCTGTGCGCCCGCCACGGCATCCCCACCGCCGCCTTTGGCGTCTTCACGGACTCCGAAACGGCAAAGGCCTTCGTGCGCACCCAGGGGGCGCCGATCGTCGTGAAGGCCGACGGACTCGCCGCCGGCAAGGGCGTGGTCGTTGCACAGACGGTCGCCGAGGCGGATGCTGCCATCGACGACATG
Organism: Tepidamorphus gemmatus; assembly: GCF_004346195.1. Classification (NCBI taxonomy): domain Bacteria; kingdom Pseudomonadati; phylum Pseudomonadota; class Alphaproteobacteria; order Hyphomicrobiales; family Tepidamorphaceae; genus Tepidamorphus; species Tepidamorphus gemmatus. The sequence goes on from NZ_SMAK01000006.1 coordinate 187,593, forward strand.
CTCGGCGGCGGATTCGGGGCGGCCGGCGCCCGTATCGTCGTCGAGGAGTTCATGGAGGGGGAGGAGGCGAGCTTCTTCGCGCTGTGCGACGGACGCACCGCCCTGCCGCTCGCAACCGCCCAGGACCACAAGCGCGTCCATGACGGCGATACCGGACCGAACACCGGCGGCATGGGCGCCTATTCGCCGGCCCCGGTGATGAGCGAGGAGCTGATCCGCCGGACGATGGACGAGATCATCCGCCCGACGCTGAGGGCGATGCGGGCCGAGGGCTCGCCGTTCACCGGCATCCTCTACGCGGGACTGATGATCACGGCGCGAGGGCCGCGCCTCGTCGAATACAATGTCCGCTTCGGCGACCCGGAGGCGCAGGTGCTGATGATGCGCCTCAAGGACGACCTGATGCTCTTGATCCTGGGCGCGCTCGACGGTGTGCTCGCCACGATGAGTGTGCGCTGGCGCCCCGAGTCGGCGCTGACCGTCGTGATGGCCGCGAAGGGCTATCCCGGCGCCTATCACAGGGGCTCGGTGATCCGCGGCGTCGAGGCGGCCGCCGCGCTGCCCGACGTCCAGGTGTTCCACGCCGGCACGCTGCGCGAAGGCGGCCTGCTGAAGGCCAATGGCGGACGGGTGCTGAACGTGACCGCGCTCGGCCGCGACGTGCAGGAGGCGAAGGCGCGGGCCTACGCGGCGGTCGACCTGATCGACTGGCCGGAGGGCTTCTGCCGGCGCGACATCGGCTGGCGGGCGATCGCCCGGGAGAAGGCATGACCAGGGAGAAGGACATGGCCGATCTTGCCGACCTGTTCCCCGGCTTCGAGGCCCGCACGGTTGCAACATCGGGTGCGGACATATTCCTCAGGACCGGCGGCAGCGGGCCGCCGCTGCTGCTGGTGCATGGCTATCCGCAGACGCATGTCATGTGGCACAAGGTCGCGCCCGCCCTCGCGGCGCACTTCACGCTAGTGATCCCCGATCTGCGCGGCTACGGCTGGAGCTCGGTGCCGCGCTCCGACCCGGAGCACAGCGCCTATTCCAAGCGTACGATGGCCACCGACCTGATCGAGGTGATGGAGCGGCTCGGCCATGTCCGTTTCGACATCGCCGGGCATGACCGGGGCGGACGGGTCGCCTACCGGCTTGCGCTGGACCATCCCGGCCGCGTCGGGCGGATCGCCGTGCTCGACATCGTTCCGACCTACGAGATGTGGCACGGCTTCACGGTGAAGCTCGCGATGAAGGTCTATCACTGGCTGTTCCTGGCCCAGCCCGAACCGCTGCCGGAAATGCTGATCGCGAAGGCGCCGGTTGAGTATCTCGACTACACGCTGGCAAGCTGGACCAAGGCGAAGTCGCTCGCCGCGTTCGACCCGCGCGCGCTCGCCCACTACCGGGCGTTCTTCCAGGTCCCCGAGCGGATTCACGCCTGTTGCGAGGATTACCGCGCCGGCCAGACGGCGGATCTTGCCGCCGACGAGGCCGACGCGACCGCCGGACGGCGCATCCGCTCGCCGCTGCTGGCGCTGTGGGGCGGCGCCGGCATTCCCGGCGAGACCGACGGGCCACTCGACATCTGGCGCCGCTGGGGCACCGATGTGACCGGCATGGCGATCGACTCGGGTCACTTCGTCTGCGAGGAAAACCCGCAGGCGGCCGCTGCCGCGCTTCTCGACTTCCTCAGGACGTGACCTCGATGACGGATGCCCCGCTCGACCGCCAAGCCGCCTTTTCCGGCACCAAGGAAGTCCCCGACGCGCTGCGGTTCGACGAGGCACGGCTGGCCAGATGGCTGGAGGAGGCGGTGCCCGGCTTCCGAGGCCCGCTGACAGCGCACCAGTTCAAGGGCGGCCAGTCGAACCCGACCTACCTGATCGAGGCAGCGTCGGGGAAATACGTCCTGCGCCGCAAGCCGCCGGGCCGACTGCTGCCGTCGGCACATGCGGTGGATCGGGAGTTCCGGGTGATCTCGGCACTCCACGATGCCGGCTTTCCGGTCGCCAGGCCGCTTGTGCTGTGCGACGACGACAGTGTCGCCGGTACCATGTTCTATCTCATGGACTTCGTCGAGGGACGCGTCTACTGGATGCCCGACCTGCCCGACTGCGACCGGGCCGAGCGGGCGGCGATCTATGACGCGATGAACGACACCATCGCGCGGCTGCACACGATCGACTACCAGGCGGCAGGACTGGCCGACTTCGGCAAACCCGCCGGCTACATCGCCCGGCAGATCAAGCGATGGTCGCAGCAGTATCTCGCCTCGCAGACGAGCGACATCGCCGAGATGGACCGGCTGATGGCGTGGCTGCCGGGCGCGGCACCGCCGGACGCCGGCGCCTCGATCGTCCATGGCGATTTCCGGCTCGACAACATGATCCTCGATCCCGTCGCACCGAAGGTGCTGGCCGTGCTCGACTGGGAGCTTGCCACGATCGGCGATCCGGTCGGCGACTTCACCTATCATCTGATGCAGTGGATCATGCCGCGCAACCGCGATGGCGCAGGAACCGGCACTCTGGTCGATTTCGATCTCGAGGCGCTCGGCATCCCGACCCTGGAGCAGTACATCGCCCGCTACTGCGAGCGGACCGGCCGGACCGGCATTCCCGATATCGACTTCTACTTCGCCTACAACTTCTTCCGGCTGGCGGCGATCCTGCAGGGGATCGTCGGGCGGGTGCGCGATGGAACCGCCAGCAATGCGAACGCGGCGGCGATGGTGAGCCAGGTCCGGCCGCTGGCGGAGACCGCCTGGCGGTTCGCCGAGCGGGCGGGCGCGCGATGACGCGTCATCCGCGCCACCCCGTCCGCCACGACGGGCCGCGTGTCGGCGTGGCGCTGGGTGGCGGTGGCGCGCGCGGGCTCGCCCACATCCCGATCCTGGAGGCATTCGACGAACTGGGGGTGAAGCCGGCCGCAATCGCCGGCACCTCGATCGGGGCGATCGTCGGGGCGGCCTATGCCTCCGGCATTCCGGCCGCGGCACTGCGGGACCATGTTCTCGCCGCCTTCCGCCATCGCGGCGAGGTGCTCGCGCGACTGTGGAAGCTGCGCTACGAGCGGTTCCGCGACATCCTCGCGCCGAGCATCGGCAATCCGGCGCAACTCAAGGCCGAGAGCCTGCTCGAGGCGTTCCTGCCCGAGGGTGTTGCCCGCGACTTCGCCATGCTCGAGATCCCGTTCACAGCGGTAGCGACCGACTTCTATGCCGGCAAGGCCGTCGGGATCACCAGCGGTCCGCTGCGTCCCGCGGTCGCGGCCTCGATGGCGATCCCGATGATGTTCCGCCCGGTGGTGATCGGTGACAAGGTGCTGATCGACGGCGGCGTGACCGATCCGCTGCCGTTCGGCCATGTGCGCAGGAACGTCGATGTGGTGGTGGCGGTGGACGTCATCAACCGACCCAAGGGCGCGGCACCCACGGTTCCGTCTCCCTACGAGGCGATCTTCGGCGCCACGCAGATCCTGATGCAGGCGGTGATCGCCGAACGACTGGCGCACGGACAGCCGGACGTGCTGATCCGGCCGAACATCAACGTGTTCCGCGTGCTCGACTTCCTCAAGGCGCGCGCCATCATCCGCGCCGCCGAACCGGCCAAGGACGAGATGAAGCGGGCGCTGGAACAGGCGCTGAAGCGGTTCTGAGGAGACGTCGGCCAGACGCCGTTCGCCGTCACCCGTCAGCATCCCGGCCGAGCGAGCTGCGCGAGCGGTATCAGGACGCGGGAGCCGCTCCCCGATCCCCGTGCGATTGCGGGCGGCCGCAAGTGCGGCGCCCGGAACATCGGAACGCAGGCGGCGGCAGACCCCCGCCCCGGATCCTACCGGCAGTAGTGACGCCTGCCTTCATAGCCCATGAAGGTGCCGGTCGCCGGATCGAAGGATCGGTACTTGGATGCGCAATAGGCGTTCCAGTCCGGCGAACCGGGCACCAGCCCCACGCTCGTGTAGGCGATTCCCGACGGCGCTGGCAGCGACGGGTCATAGGGCGGCGCCGCATGGACCGGCGCCGGCGCATAGACCACGACCGGCGGCGGAGCGTAATAGACTGGCGGCGGTGCATAGTAGGTCGGCCGCGACAGCGCGCTGGCGATGATGGCGCCGGCTGCCAGCCCCGCCACACCGGCCGCAACGGCCGCTCCGGGATGGTAGCTGCGATAGCCATAGTAGCCGGGGTAATAGCCTGCGTACCAGCCACCGTGGTAGCCGCGGCCACGCCATCCCGCCTCGGCCGAGGCGGCCGCAAGCATCATCGCGCCGGTCGCCAGAACTGCAGCCAGAACGCCCGGAACCGCCAACCTTCGGACAGTCAGTTTCAGGAGCATCGCTCTCACCCTCGATCGACGCCGCCACTCGCCGCCCCGGTTGGCGATGATCGGCAGCCATTCGCCTACACCGCGTCTGTGGCAGGAACGCGGCCTGTCGCGCGGGAGTGGCAGGCAGAGGATGCAGGATCATTATTTCGATTATTCTGGAAATATGGTTGACAGACATGTCTCGGTAGCGCAATCATCGCCCGCATGAAGGTTCACGATGTCGCCGCCCGCCTTGAGGCTCTGGGCAACCCGACTCGGCTCGAAATCGTCCGTGTGCTCGTGCGCACCGGACATCGGGGCCTGCCGGTCGGCCAGTTGCGAACCCGGCTCGACATTGCGGCCTCCACCCTGTCGCACCATCTGGCCAAGCTCGTCACCGTCGGGCTGGTCAGCCAGGAGCGACAGGGCACCACGCTGATCTGCAGAGCGGAGTTCGACACCCTGAAGGACACGGCCGACTACCTGATCGCGGAATGCTGCTCGGAAGAGACGATCGCCGCGGCGACCGGCGAGGATACCTGCGGCGAGGGCGGCTGCTGCGGCCCGGACGGCTGCGTCGCGGTGGATTCGGCGTCGCAGGAGGGTTGATGTCGCGGGTCAAATAATTCGATATTTCCGGAAATATGGAGATTTGCTGATGTCCACTGCCCTCGCCCTGATCCGCAATGGCGCGGTGAGGATCGATCCGGCGGTTGCCGCGATCGTCGCAATCCTCATCGCCCTTGCCCTGATCGCGCCGCATCGGCTCCTGCCGTCGGTCGACTTCGCGCTCGGCAATCTCGTTGCGATCCTTCCCTATCTCGCCGTGTCGATCGGGCTCGCCGCCTATGCCTCGGCGTCCGGCGCCGACAATCTGATCGCAAGGGTCTTCGCGGGCCGCACCATGACGATGGTGGTGATGGCCGCGCTGATCGGCGCGGTGTCGCCGTTCTGCTCCTGTGGCGTGATCCCGCTGATCGCGGCCTTGCTGACCATGGGCGTGCCGCTCGCCCCGGTGATGGCATTCTGGCTCGCCTCGCCGATCATGGATCCCTCGATGTTCGCGCTGACGGCGGGAACGCTCGGCATGCAGTTCGCCGTCGCCAAGACGATCGCCGCCTTCGGTATCGGGCTGTTCGGCGGCTTCGGCATGTGGGCGCTCTCCCGCCTGCCGGCCTTCGGCACTCCGCTTCGGGCGGGAATCGGCGACGGCGGCTGCGCGGGATCGCGCATCAGGTCGCCGAAGCCGGTCGTCTGGCGGTTCTGGCATGATCCGGCCCGCAGGGAGAAGTTCGTCCGGACCGCCCTGCAGACGACGCTGTTCCTCGGCAAGTGGCTGGCGCTCGCCTTCCTGCTCGAGGCGCTGATGATCGCCTATATTCCGGCCGAGACGGTCGCCCGCGTGCTCGGCAGTGACGGAGTGCTGACGGTGCTGATGGCGACGCTGGTCGGTGTGCCGGCCTATCTCAACGGCTATGCCGCGCTGCCGCTGGTGTCCGGCCTGATCGGGCAGGGCATGGCGCCGGGCGTCGGCATGGCCTTTCTGGTCGCCGGTGGCGTCACCTCGATCCCGGCGGCGATCGCCGTCTTCGCGCTCGCCCGGCTGCCGGTGTTCCTCGCCTATGTCGGCTTCGCGCTGGCCGGCGCGCTGATCACCGGTCTCGTCTACGGCATGGTGGCATAGGCGCGGGGCAGGCCCCTCGGCGTTCCGCACGTCGCAACAGCGGCGCCCCGGGATCGGGGGCTGGCCCTGAGCCTGGAAGTGCCACGATCCCGGCTGTTCGGCGATGCCGACGGCCGGGATGATAGGCGCGGTCGCTGACGACTGCGGATTACCGCCGCGCGGCGAAGAAGTCCCTCAGCAATTCCGCCGACTCGCGCTCGGCGATACCGGGATAGACCTCCGGCCGATGGTGGCAGGTCGGCTGCCGGAAGAATTGCGGGCCATGCTCGACGCCGCCCATCTTCGGGTCGGCCGCGCCATAGTAGAGGCGGCGGAGCCGGGCAAACGAGATCGCCGCCGCGCACATCGCGCAGGGTTCCAGAGTCACCCACAGGTCGCAGCCGGTCAGCCGCTCGCTGCCGAGCGCCGCCGCTGCATCGCGGATCACCAGCAGTTCGGCATGCGCAGTCGGGTCCTTCAATTCCAGCGTCCGGTTGCCCGCCCGGGCAACGATCCGTCCAGCCGACACGATCACCGCTCCGACAGGCACCTCGCCGCGCGCCGCCGCCGCGCGGGCCTGCGCGAGCGCCTCGGCCATGAAGCTGACGCCGATCCCCATCTTATCCTCCGCCCGGCACTCTGCTATCACGGCGCCATGTCTGCCAGCTCCCGCACACCCTCACCCGCAGATGACGGCCGCGAGCGCATCGCCAAGCGTATCGCCCGTTCCGGCCTCTGCTCGCGCCGCGACGCCGAGAGGCTGATCGCCGATGGCCGCGTTGCCGTCAACGGCAGGCGTCTCGCCACCCCCGCCGTCGATGTCGGCGAAGGGGATGCGATCACCGTCGACGGCAAGCCGTTGCCCGAGGCCGAACCGACCCGGCTGTGGCTCTACCACAAGCCGAAGGGGCTGGTGACGACCAACCGCGACCCGCAGGGACGACCGACCATCTTCGACAGGCTACCGCCGGATCTGCCGCGGGTCGTCACCGTCGGGCGGCTCGACATCAACACGGAGGGCCTGCTGCTGCTGACCAATGACGGCGGGCTGGCACGCGTCCTGGAGCTGCCGGCCACCGGCTGGCTGCGGCGCTACCGCGTGCGCGCCTGGGGCACGGTCGATCAGGACAGGCTCGACGGGCTGAAGGAAGGCGTCACCATCGACGGCATCCATTACGGCCCCGTCGAGGCGCTGCTCGACCGCAAGCAAGGGGAAAACACGTGGCTGACGGTGGCGCTGCGCGAGGGGAAGAACCGTGAGGTCAAGAAGATCCTCGAATCGCTGGGCCTCGTCGTGAACCGGCTGATCCGCATCTCGTTCGGACCGTTCATGCTGCGCGACATCCCGCCCGGCGGAGTGGAGGAGGTGAAGCCGCGCGTGCTGCGCGACCAGCTTGGCCGCAAGCTCGCCGCCGAAGCCAGGGTGCGGCTGCCCGAGCCCACCAGGGAGGCCGCGCCGAAACGCGGCGCCCGCCGTCCCGATCCGGCGACCCGGCCGGTGAGGGCGGCGGGCGGCCCGAAGCCCGGTGCCGACCCTGCAAGACCTGCCAAGGCGGACAAGCCGGCCAAGCCGCCAAGGCCGTCGAAGCCTGCGAAATCACCGCAACCGGGCGCGGCCGGCAAGCCGGCCGTTGCTGCCCCAGGGAAGAAGCGGAGGGCATCGGCCGAAGCGACGGCACGGACCGGCCGGCCGCCGCAGTCCTCCGCCCCGGCAAGACCGTCCCGCAAGCCAGATGCGCGTCATCGGCGGCCGGTTTAGGGGCCTCGGCCTCGCCGGGCCGAAGGGCGAGACGATCCGGCCGACCTCGGACCGGCTGCGCGAGGCCGTATTCAACATCCTCGCGCATGGCGAGGCGGAGGTGCTTGAGGGCGCCCGGGTGCTCGACCTGTGTGCGGGGACCGGGGCCATGGGCATCGAGGCGCTGTCACGTGGCGCCCGCTCGGCGCTGTTCGTCGATCTGTCGGCGGAGGCACGCGCGCTGATCCGCCGCAATCTCGAAGCGGCCGGCATCATGGGGCTTGCCCGCATTTCCAAGCGCGACGCCACGCATCTCGGCCCGGCCGGCGCACAGGGCGGCTTCACCCTGGTCTTCCTCGATCCGCCCTACGGCAAGGGCATTGCGACAAAGGCCCTCGCCGGCCTGATCCGAGGCGGCTGGCTGGCGGAGGGGGCGCTGGTCGTCGTCGAGGAGGCGGCCGGCGCATTCGCCGAGCCGCCCGCCGGCTATCGCGTCATCGACCGCCGCAGCTATGGCGACACCGAGGTTCACTTCCTGCGTTACGGACAATCATGAAGATCCTGATCGTCGAAAACTATCCGGGCACGCCGATCGGCATCGTCGGCGAGGCGCTGGCGGAGGCCGGCGCCGAAACCTCGCATGTTGTCGCCCACGCCGGCGAACCGCTGCCGGAGCATCCGGACGGCTTCGCCGGCATGGTGATGCTGGGCGGGGCGCAGAGCGCGCTCGACGACGACGACTATCCGCATCTGCCCGGTCTCGTGCGCCTCACCCGTGTGTTCGGCGATGCCGGCAAGGCAGTCCTCGGCATCTGCCTTGGCGCGCAGATCATCGCGCGCGCCTATGGCGGCGAGAACATCCTGTCGCGGCCGGTCGAGTTCGGCTACCGGCCGGTCTCGCCGCTGCCCGAGGCGGCTGCCGATCCGGTGCTGTCCGCCCTCGCCGAGCCAACGCCCACCTTTCACTGGCACCAGGATACCGTCACACTGCCCCCCGGCGCGGTGCGCCTCGCGGAAAGCGAGATGACGCCGATCCAGGCTTTTCGGATCGGCAGGAAGGTCTACGCGGTGCAGTTCCACTTCGAGGCGTCCGGTCGGATCGTCTCGGACTGGTCGGTCAGCTTCGCCGGTCACATCGCCGCCCACACGCCGGACTGGCCACAGCGGGTTGCCGCCGAAGTCGCCGCCCATGCGTCTGCCGCCGACGCGCTGGGGCGGGAGCTTGCCCGACGCTGGGTGCGCCTGGCAATGGAATAGGGCAAGGCGGGAAACGGCGCCGCAGGCCCGGGCATGACGTCAGAGGGATGACACGGACAGCCGAGCCTGTCCCTACCCCCGGTCAGCCTTGTACCGCTTCATGCGAGTCACCTTGTAGACCTTGCCGGCCTTGTCGTAGGTCGTCCACTCGCCGACCTGCTCGCCGTTTTCGAAGGTGCCGGAGCGCATGATGGTGCCGTCCTTGCGGAACCATTCCCAGTAACCGGTCGCAACGCCGTCGAGCTTCTGGCCCTTCGCCCAGACGCTGCCGTCCTTGTGGTATTCGGTGTAGGGCTCCGGCTTCGGCATCGCGCCTCTCCTGTCATCTCCGCCCGAACAGTCGCTCGATGTCTGCGAGCTTCAGCTCAACGAAGGTCGGGCGGCCATGGTTGCACTGGCCGGAACCCGGCGTCGCCTCCATCTCGCGCAGGAGCGCGTTCATCTCCTCGGGCTTGAGGCGCCTCCCCGCACGCACGCTGCCGTGGCAGGCCATGGTGGCGGCGATCGCCTCCAGCCGGTCCGCGAGCCTCGTCGACGCACCGATCTCGGCGAGATCGTCGGCAAGGTCGGCAACGAGACCGCGGACATCGAAATCGCCGAGTATCGCCGGCGTCGCGGTGACCGCGACCGCCCCCGGGCCAAAGGCTTCGAGTTCGAGACCGAGTTCGGCGAGTTCACCGGCACGCTCGACAAGGCGGGCAGCGTCAGCCGGCGGCAGGTCGATCACCTCCGGGATCAGCAGGCCCTGGCGCGCCACCCCGGCTTCGGCGATCGCCCGCTTCAGACGTTCGTAGACCAGCCGCTCATGGGCGGCGTGCTGATCGACGATGACGATTCCGTCGTTGGTCTGGGCAACGATGTAGGTCTCGTGCAGCTGCGCGCGCGCAGCGCCGAGCGGATGCGCGACGGCCTCCTCGGCCGGCGCGGCCGCGCCGAGCGCCTCGGCTGCAGGCGCGGCGCGGCGGTCGAAAGCGGCGGCGGGTTCGGCAAAGCCGGCGGCAAGCGCGGTCGAGACAGCATGGGCGGACGCACCGTGCAGCGCAGCGGGGCGCGCGACGGATCCGCCGCGCAGGCTCGACAGGGCGACGGCGGCGCGGGCCGGCGCGGCGACCGGACCGGCGCCGGCGAGCGCGGCGCGCAGCGCGCCGATCACCAGCGAGCGCACCAGGCCAGCATCGCGGAAGCGCACCTCGGCCTTGGCCGGGTGAACGTTGACATCGACGTCACGCGGATCGAGCACGAGGAACAGCGCCGCCGCCGGCCAGCGGTCGCGTGCCATTAGGTCGCCGTAGCCCGCCCTCACCGCACCGATCAGCGCCCGGTCCTTCACCGGGCGGCCGTTGACGAACAGGTAGAGATGGCGGGATGTCGGCCGGGTCCAGTTCGGATGGCCGGCAAGCCCTTCGATGCGGGCGCCGCCCCGCTCCGCCGCCAGCGGCGTGGCATTGGCGCGGAACTCGTCGCCCAGCACATCGGCGATGCGTCGGGTCAGGCCGTCCGCCCCGTCAACGGGTGGAAGCGACAGCACGTTGCGTTCGCCGGCGGTCAGCGAGAAGCCGATCCCCGGATGTGCCAGCGCCAGGCGGCGCACGACATCGACGACCGCCTGGATCTCCGCCGTCTCCGACTTGACGAAACGCAGCCGGGCCGGCGTCGCGTAGAACAGGTCGGCGACCTCGACCCGGGTGCCGCGCCCAAGCGCGGCGGGCATCGGCCCGCTGCGGACCCCGCCCTCAACCGCCACGCGGCTCGCATGGGGATCGGCAGCCGAACGGCTGACGATCGACAGGCGCGCCACCGCGCCGATCGAGGGCAGGGCCTCGCCGCGAAAGCCGAGCGTACGGATGTCGACGAGATCGCCGTCGGGCAGTTTCGAGGTTGCATGGCGCTCGACCGCCAGCATCAGATCCTCGGGCGACATGCCGCAGCCGTCGTCCACCACCCGGATCAGCCGGCGGCCGCCGCCCTCGACAACCACGTCGATGCGCGATGCGCCGGCATCGATGGCGTTCTCGACCAGCTCCTTGACCACGCTCGCCGGCCGCTCCACCACCTCGCCGGCGGCAATGCGGTCGACGATGGCATCGGGAAGGCGGCGGACGGGCATGGGCGGAGCGATTTCGTCTGGCGATTCGGCCGGCTCGGCAGGTCCATAGTGTCCCGCATCTGCCCCGCCGCGTCACCCCGGACGGCCGCAAGGCCGCTACAGCCTCGGACGGGCCGGACCTTGCCGGACCACACATCCCGTTCCCGGCGCTCGGGCCGGGATGACGCGCGGGGAATGGCGCTGCGTCACATCTCCTCGAGATAGGTCCTGGCCAGCACCTTGCCTTCCTCGACGGCAGGCTGGTCGAAGGCGTCAACCCCGAGCAGATGGGCCGCGATGATCGTCTCGAGCATGAACTGCATCATCAGCGCGCCGATCGTCTCGGCATCAATGGTGCCGGCGTTGATCACCCGAACAGGGCGGCCATTGCGGGCGAGCGTCTCGACGGTAGCGCGCTGCTGGCTCGCCACCAGATCGCCGACGGTGCGGCCAGCGAATTCGGGCTGACCAGCCTCGGCGGCGAGCGCCGCGTCGATGCGCGGGCCGGCATCGGCGCACTCGGTGGTGATCACCGTGAACAGCTTGTCGACCGGACCGTCGAGATAGAGCTGCAGCTGGCTGTGCTGATCGACCGGACCGATCGCGGCGACCGGGGTCATGCCGCGCCCCTGCTTGCCGAGGCTCTCCGACCAAAGCTGCACCCACCAGCGGGTAAACCGCTCGAGCCGGTCGCCATAGGCGAACATCACGTCGATCGGCAGGCGGCGTTCGGCAAAGGCGACCGACAGTGCCGCACCGACGGCAGCGGGTACCTCGGCGGCTGCCGCGTGGTCGAGAACCGGCTGCAGCACCCGCTGCGCGCCGCGGCGCACCGCGGCGATGTCGAGGCCGCGGATCGCCGCGGGGATCAGCCCGACATTGGTCAGCGCGGCGAAGCGGCCGCCGACGCCCGGGTCGTGATCGAGGAAGCGGATGCCATAGGGTTCGAGCAGCTTGCGCAGCTTGTTGAGGCGGCCGGAGACCAGCGGCTCGCTGAGCCCGAGCATATGGGCGCCGATCCGGTCGGCTAGCCCGCGCTCCTCGAATGCCGAGATCACCGCCATTGCCTGCATCAGCGTCTCGCCGGTGCTGCCCGACTTGGAGATGGCGATCACCCGGGTCGTCTCCAGCGGCAGCGCGGCGAGACCGGACTGCAGGCTGAGCGGGTCGAGATTGTCGAGGAAATGCAGGCGCGGCCGGCCGGACAGGTCACCGAGCACCGGCAGCCGCCAGCCGGCAACCTGGGCCAGCGCCTGGCCGCCGAGACTCGATCCGCCGGTGCCGAGCACCAGCACGTCGGTCGCGCCGTCGGCCAGCCACGCGGCCGCCTCGGTGATTTCCGGCAGATCGTCGTCGCGGCCCGGCAGCGCCAGCAGCGGCAGGGCGCCGGTATCATACGCCTCACGCAACCAGACGAGGCCCGGCTCGGTGCGTTTGAGAACAGTGTCGAACTCGGCCCGATCCAGGCCGTTGGCGCCGACCTCGGTATCGAAGCAGGTGTCGATGATCTGTTTCAGCGGCATGTCCCCATCCTCTGGACCGATCGCGACGCGCCGATGCCGTTGCGGCGCAGATCACCTTTAGGGCATGGGCGGCACCGCGGCTAGGCTCCCCGGGGGCAGACGGGCCTGCCTGGTTCAGCCGCCGCCGGCCGGCGCCGCCAGACCGTCCGGGCGCCCGACCAGGGTGACATACAGGCCGCCCTCGCCGAGCAGACGGCGTGCCGCCCGGCGGGCATCCTCAATACCGACCGCGTCGATCAGATCGTTGCGGATGTTGATGTAGTCGATGCCGAGACCGTCGCGCTGGATCTCGACGAGCTGGCGCGCGATCTTCGAGGAAGTGTCGAAGCGCAGCGGATAGGAGCCCTTCAGATAGCGCTTGGCCTTGTCGAGCTCCTCCTCGCTCGGTCCCTCCGTCGCCATCCGCGCGAGCTCGGCACGAATGATGTCGAGCGATTCGGCGGCGCGGTCGTTGCGGGTCGCTGCGCCGCCAACGAACAGGGCGGAATGCTTCAGCGGGTAGAGATAGCTGTAGACCGAATAGGACAGGCCGCGCTTCTCGCGCACCTCCTGGTAGAGGCGCGAGGAGAAGGCGCCGCCGCCGAGGATGTGGTTGACGACGAAGGCCGCCATGAAGTCCGCATCGTCCCGCTTCAGGCCCGGCCCGCCGAAACGGATAATGGTCTGCGGGATCTCCATCTCGACGATCTCGGTGAGATCGCCATCGGGCAGCGCCGCCTCCGGTACCGGATCGAGGCGTGCCTGTTGCGTCAGCGCGCCGAACACCTCGTCGAGCAGCGGCGCCAGTCGCTCGGCGTCGATGTCGCCGACCACGGCGATCTTCAGCGTGTCGCGCGCGAACACCCGCTCGCGATAGGCGCGCAGGTCGTCGGCGGTAATACGCGCCACCGAGTCGAGCGTCCCCTTGACCGGCCGGCCGTAGGGATGATACTCCCCGAACACCAGCTGCGACCAGCGCCGCCCGGCAACCGCATCGGGATCCTGCAACTCGCGGCGCAGGCTCGCCAGCACCTGGGCGCGCATGCGGGTCACGGCATCCTCGTCGAAACGCGGCTCGTTGATGGCCAGCCTGAGCAGATCCACCGCCGCGTCGAGATTCTCGGTGAGAGTGCGCAACTCCCCATAGAAGGCGTCGCGGTCCGCATCGAAGGACATCTCGATCGCCAGGGTCTCCAGCCGCTCCTGGAATTCGGCGGCACGGATCTCGCCGGCGCCCTCGTCGAGCAGGCTGCTCAGCAGGTTGGCGAGACCGGGCTTGTCGGCGGGATCCTGGGCGGCGCCCCCGTCGAAGGCAAACTGCATGCTGACCAGCGGTACTGCCGGCTCGGAGACGAGCCAGGCCTCGATGCCACCGGGCGAGACGACCCGCTGGATGTCGACGGCGCCGGCAGGGGCAAGGGCTGCTGTGTTCAGGGAGACGGCCATGGCAAGTGCGGCGAGTACCGGGGTTGCGGACAGGTGTCCGGTGAACAGGGTCATCTGTCGATCTCCTCTGGCGGGCCGGTGATCAGGACCGGTCGGCGGGAGCCTTTGCCTCCTCGCGCGGCGCGGCGCGCAGATAGCCCGTGACCGAACGCTCCGGGACCAGGTACTTGCGGGCCACCGCCAGAACGTCGTCGGCGGTGACGGCGCGTATGCGGTCCGGCCATCCGGCAACATCCTCCACGGTGCCACCGGTGGTCAGCGCCGTGCCGTAGATGCGCGCCAGCGTCGACTGGCTGTCCTGAGCGTAGACCGCTTCGGCGATCAGTGCGTTCTTGACGCGGGTCAGTTCGGAGTCGGGGATCGTGCCGGCGACCAGTTCAGCAATGGTGGCGTCGACCGCCCGTCCCAGATCCTCAAGCGAGGTGTCGGGATTGGGCACGGCGTAGACCATCAGCCGGGTATCGTCGAGCGCCGAGCCCTGATACCAGCCCCCGGCCGAGGCGGCAGCGCCGTTGGCGACGACCAGCGCACGGTAGAGGCGGCTGTTGGCGCCGTTGCCGAGGATGGCGGACAGCACGTCGAGTGCCTCGGCCTCGCCGGGCGCGGCGGTGTTGTAGCTGGGGACCAGCCAGGCGCGCCGAAACTGCTCCTGGTCGACGCGGGGGCTCGACAGGCTGACCTCGCGCGGGGCGAGCGGTTCCGGCTCGCGCGGCCGCACCCGCTCGCCGACCTCGGCGCGCGGGGCGATCGTCCCGTAGGTCTCCTCGGCCAGAGCGCGGACCTCCTGAGGGGAGACGTCGCCGGCCACGATCAGCACCGCGTTGTTGGGGGTGTAGAATCGCGCGTAATGGGCCAGCGCATCCTCACGCGTCAGCCCCTCGACCTCGTGGCGCCATCCGATGATCGGCCGGCCATAGGGGCTGTTGGTGAAGAGCGCCGCGTCCATCGCCTCGCCAAGCTGTGCCGACGGGCTGTTCTCGACGCGGCTGCTGCGCTCCTCGAGAATCACCAGACGCTCGGACTCGACGTCCTCCGGGGCAAGCACGAGGCCCGTCATGCGGTCCGCCTCGTAGCGCATCACGGTGCCCAGATGCTCTCGGGCGACACGCTGGAAATAGGCGGTATAGTCGGACGCGGTGAAGGCGTTCTCCTGACCGCCGATATCGGCAACGACCCTGGAGAACTCGCCAGCCGGATGCGCCTCTGTGCCCTTGAACATCAGATGCTCGAGGAAATGGGCGATCCCGGACTTGCCAGGCGGCTCGTCGGCGGACCCGACCTTGTACCAGACCATGTGGGTCACGACGGGTACGCGATGATCCTCGATCACCACGACTTCCAGTCCGTTGTCGAGGGTAAACGTCGTCACGGCATCCTCGCTGCCCGCTGCGGCCGGGGTGAGTGCGGGAAGATGAAGCAGGCCGGCGACCAGAACCGGCAGAACGAGGCGCCGGGGCGCTGACAGTTGCATGGGGTCCCTCTTGGCAGTCGGCACTCGTGGCGCAGCCCTGGTGCGGCCGCACCGGCGGCATGAGTCACGATATAGATGGGCGCCCCGCCCGGTGCCACACCCCTGTCCGGGACGTGATCACCAGCTCGACACTCGACCCGTACGTCGTCAACTCCTACCGAACAGGCGCGAGAAGAAGCCCTTCTTCTCCTCGACCGGTGCGGCACCTTCGACTGGCGGCGCCGGCGTCCGGTACCCCGGCGGCGGCTCGGTCAGCGAGGTACGGGGCGGCTCGGAACGCAGCGCGGTGGGATCGCTGCGACGGTCCAGAAGCTCGCGCGAGCTCACCACCTTGTCTTCCTCGCGCCGTACCCGCTCGGGCGTGCCCAGGCCCGCGCCGTTCTGCCGACCATACTGGCGGCCCCAGGCATCCAGATCCTCGGGCGACATTGGCTTGGAGGCCCACTGCACGTCGGATGGCTTCTCCTTCTGCGCTGCCCGGCGGAGCTCGGCCATCTCGCGCCGTGCGCGGACGTCCGGATCGTCGGGCCAGTCCGCACCGAAATCGGCTGACGGCTCCTGTGGCGTCGGCAGGAATTGCGCCTCGGCGCTCGGCGGCATCACCAGCGGCGAGCGCGGGCCATACTCGATTTCCTCTTCGTTGGGGTCGGTGCGCAAGCCGAGCATCACCATCGGATCGCCGAGCATGTCCTCGACAGGATCGGAGAAGCCGCTGTTGCCGCTCGAACAGGCAGCGACCAGACCGCCCAGGGCACAGGCCGCAACCGCGGTCCGCACCGTCGCAACCATCCCCCGCTCGTAACGCATCAGCGTCCTGTCCCCGTGTCCCGACTGGCGGCCCGACGCCAGCGCAATAACGACACGTCCTCTAGCGCTTCCACAAAGATCCCAACCCAGCTTCCACTCAGCCGCTAGTCGGGCTTTGGGGCTCTTTTGTGGCTGTTGGTGAGGGAGTCATACAGAAGCCCGACGACTCCCGCAACAATCGCCATGTCGGCGATGTTGAAGACGTACCATGACCAGCCGAACGCATGCAGGTGGAAGAAATCCGCGACCGCTCCGTAGATCACGCGATCGACGCCGTTGCCGATCGCGCCACCGATCACCAGCGCGATCGACACAGCGGTCAGACGGTAGTGCACGCGGGCGAGCCATAGCCACAGCAGGATCGCCGCGACGAAGTTGATCCCGGCGAGCAGGACGAGACCGAACGCGGTGTCCTGCTGGAACAGGCCGTAGCTCACCCCCCGGTTCCACACCATCACGAGGTCGAAGAACGGCGTCACCTCGACGCGGCCACGCAAGCCGATGGCGAAAACATCGAGCAGATACCACTTGCTCGCCCGATCGACGAGGAAGACGGCAAGCGCGATGAGGCCGCCGAACAGGCTGAACCGCCCCCAAAGGTGCGAAGCGACCGTCATCGGCGTTGCCGGACCGACACGGACGCCCCGCCCGTGCGCCGGACGGCAACCGTCACCGCCCTACTCCGCCGCGGCACGGGCGGCCTCGAACTCGCGCATGGCAGCGGCATCGCGCAGCGAGAGATCGGGCCAGTCAGGATCGGTACCGACCTCGGGCAGGATGCGCCAGGACCGGGCACACTTGCGGCCCTCGGCGCGTCGCGGCACCACGGCGACCCCGGGCACCTCGTCGAGCCGGTAGGCCTCGACGGGTCCGGCTCCTCGCCTCAACGTCGCCTGGCTGGTGATCGAGATCTCCGCCAGATCCACGTCGGCGACCGCCGTGAACAGCGCGTCGTCATCGACGTACACGTCGGGCGCAGCCTCCAGGCTCGCGCCGATCCGCTTTGCCGCCCGTTCCACCTCGAGTGCGCCGGTGATGACACGGCGGACCCGCCGGATCCGGCGCCACTTGTCGGCGAGGGCCTCATCATACCAGCCATCAGGCGTGTCCGGCGCGGTCTCGAAGTGAACCGAACCCGTCTCCGAAGGGAAGCGCGACAGCCACGCCTCCTCCATTGTGAAGGGCAGCATCGGCGCGAACCAGACGATCAGCCGCCGGAACACGCGGTCGAGAACGGTCAGGCAGGCCCGTCGCCGGACGCTGGAAGCCGGATCGCAGTAGAGCGCATCCTTGCGGATGTCGAAATAGAAGGCGGACAGGTCAACCGCCGCGAAGTTCAGCAGCGCGTGGGTGATGCGCTTGTAGTCGTAGTCGCGATAGGCGCGCCTGACCAGCCGGTCAAGCTCGGCGAGCCGGTGCAGGATGTAGCGTTCCAGCTCCGGCATCTCGGCCTCCGCGACGTCAACGCCGTCATAGTGGGCGAGCGAGCCGAGCAGCCAGCGGATGGTGTTGCGGAGCTTGCGGTAGGATTCGACGTTGGTCTTGAGGATCTCGGGCCCGATCCGGAGGTCCTCGGCATAGTCGGAGGAGACCACCCACAGCCTCAGGATGTCGGCGCCCGACTGCTTGATGACGTCCTGGGGCGTGACGACGTTGCCGAGCGACTTCGACATCTTGCGCCCCTCCTCGTCCATGACGAAGCCATGGGTGATGACGGCGTCATAGGGGGCGCGGCCGCGGGTGCCGCAGGATTCGAGCAGCGAGGAGTGGAACCAGCCGCGGTGCTGGTCGGAGCCCTCGAGATAGACGTCGGCCGGCCATTTCAGGTCGGGACGCACCTCCAGCACGAAGGCATGGGTCGAGCCGGAATCGAACCACACGTCGAGGATGTCGCCGACCTGCTCCCACTCGGCCGGATCCTCGACCAGGCCGGACAGGAAGCGCTCGCGGGCGCCCTCGGCGAACCAGGCGTCGGCGCCCTCCGCCTCGAACGCCGCCCCGATGCGCTCGATCAGCGCCTCGGACTGGGCGAAGCCGGCGCCCGGGATCACCTCGCCCGTGTCACGATGCACGAAGACGGTGATCGGCACACCCCACGCGCGCTGGCGCGAAATCACCCAGTCCGGGCGCTGCTCGATCATGCCGCTGAGGCGGTTCTTGCCGGATTCCGGAACGAAGCGGGTCGCAGCGATGGCCCTCAGCGCCTTGGCGCGCAGGCCGTCCTCGCCCCTGTCGTCCTCCATCGAGATGAACCATTGCGGCGTGTTGCGGAAGATCACCGGCTTCTTGGAGCGCCAGGAATGCGGGTACTGGTGCTTCAGCCGTCCGCGCGCCACCATCATCCCGGCCGCTGCCAGCGCGTCGATCACGGCCTGATTGGCATCGCCCTTGTCGCCCTTGTCGGTGATGACGCGGCGTCCCTCCAGACCGGGCGCGTCCCGGGTAAAGTAGCCGTCGGCATCGACGGTGTAGGGGATCGCCGGGTCGATGCCGCGGCTCTCGAGCAGCGCCTTGTGTGCCGTCCAGACCTCGAAGTCCTCGACGCCATGGCCGGGCGCGGTGTGGACGAAGCCGGTGCCGGTCTCGTCGGTGACGTGCTCGCCGGGCAACAGCGGCACATCAAACCCGTAGCCGCCCGCCAGCCCTTTCAGCGGGTGGGCACAGACGATTTCCGGCAGTTCACCGTAATCGAGGTCGCGGACACGCTCGTAGCGCTCGACCTTGGCGGCCGCGAACACCTCGGCCGCCAGGCGATCGGCCAGGATGTAGCATTCGCCGACCGCGGCCCAGTTGCCGGCGGGGGCCTCGGTGATCCGGTAGAGTCCGTACTCGACGCGCGGATGGAACGAGATCGCGCGGTTGCCGGGGATGGTCCAAGGTGTGGTGGTCCAGATCACCACGAACGCCTTCCCGGCTTCGGGGCCGGCGGCGATCGGGAACTTCACCCAGATCATGTCGGAGGTGTGGTCCTGATACTCGACCTCGGCCTCGGCCAGCGCGGTCTTCTCGACGACCGACCACATCACCGGCTTGGAGCCGCGGTAGAGCGAGCCGTTCATCGCGAACTTCATCAGCTCGCGGGCGATCTGCGCCTCGGCGGCGAAGTTCATCGTGGTATAGGGGTTCTGCCAGTCACCCTCGACCCCGAGCCGGCGGAACTCCTCGCGCTGCACGTTGATCCAGTGCTCGGCGAACTGCCGGCATTCCTTGCGGAATTCGATGATCGGCACGTCGTCCTTGTTCTTGCCGCGGGCGCGGTACTGCTCCTCGATCTTCCATTCGATCGGCAGGCCGTGGCAGTCCCAGCCGGGCACGTAGTTGGAATCGTAGCCGAGCATCTGCATCGAGCGGGTGACGACATCCTTCAGGATCTTGTTCAGCCCGGTGCCGATGTGGATGTTGCCGTTGGCATAGGGCGGGCCGTCATGCAGGACGAACTTCTCGCGCCCCTTCGCCGCCTCGCGCAGCCGGGCATACATGCCGAGCCGGTCCCAGCGGGCGATGAGCTCCGGCTCCCGCTGCGGCAGGCCGGCGCGCATCGGGAAATCGGTCTTCGGCAGGAAAAGCGTCTCGGAATAGTCGCGCTTCTGAGCGGAATCGGAACCGTGTGTCATGGGCTTCCAGGCGGTTTGAGCATGCTGGCGGCAAGGATCGGCAGTCCCGGCCCCGGGCCTTCGCGGAACCGCAGTTCCGCCTCAGGCCGGAACCGGGCCGGTAATTCGCCGCGGCACTCCCGCGCGAGCGGGACGGCTGTCGAGGACGCGTCGCATGGGGCGCCTTCTAGCAGGCATGGCGGGTTCGATAAAGCGCGGCGGCGCCTCACGGCTTCAGCGTCGTGCGTCCGGAAATCGCGCCGACCGTGCCGACGCGGCGTTCGCGCATCCACAGATAGAGGCCGGAGCCGATGATCACCGCCACGCCGACCCAGGTCCAGACACCGGGCACCTCGTCAAACACCAGATAGCCGATCGTCGCCGAGCCGACGATCTCCAGATAGCCGATCGGCGCCAGCACCGAGGCCGGTGCCCGCGTGCAGGCGAGAATGATCAGCAGGTGTCCGGCCGTCGAGATCAAGCCGACGATGGCAAGGAACAGCCATTGCCGGCCGTCCGGCATGGCCGGCGCGAACAGCGCCACGTCGAACCAGGCGGCGAGCGCCATCAGCAGCCCGAGGAACAGCGAGGCGGACAGGCCGGTGAAGAAGTGCATCGACATCGCCGGCGCGCTGCCGACCAGGCGACGGGTGACGATGAAATAGCCCGAGAACATGATGGCGCAGAGCACCGGCAACAGCGCCGCCGGCGAGAACTCCGCGCTGCCCGGGCGGATGACGATGAGCGCGCCGATGAGCCCGACGACAACCGCCACCCAGCGGCGCGGACCGACATGCTCGCCGAGCACGAGCGCCGAGATGGCGGTGACGATCAGCGGCCAGACGAAGACGGTGGCGAGCGCCGTCGCCAGCGGCATCCGGATGATCGCCGCCACGTAGGCGACGTTGGAGCCGCCGATCAGGATGCCGCGCAGGACATGCAGTCCGAGCGGCCGCGGCAGGACATGCGCGGCGCCGAGCCAGAAGACGACGACCGGCAGCGTGTAGAGAGCCTGGAAGGCGAATCGTCCCCAGGCGATCTGGAGCGGGTTGAGGCTTGCGCCGAGCTCCTTCGAGAAGGCATCCATCACCGGCAGCAGCATGGTCGCCGAGGCCATGATCAGCATGCCGGAGACGATGTCGCGTTCGCTGGCTGCCGCAGCCGTGGCCGAGCGCAATGCCATCGCTCAGCCGGAGACCCGGGCCGCCGCGGAAACCGCTACCTCGCCAGCGGCGGCGTCGGCTTCGGCCAGCATCCGCCGCGCGATACGGGCATCCTCGTGCATCCGCGCGATCAGGTCTTCGACGCTGGCGAAGCGGGCCTCCGGTCGGATGAAGCCGACGAACTCGACCTCGACCGTCTTCCCGTAGAGATCGGTCGCAACATCGAACAGGAAGGTCTCGAGCAGTGCCGCGCCGTTGTCGAACTGCGGCCGCCGGCCATAGCTCGCGACGCCGTCATGGGTGGCGCCGCCGACACGCATGCGGACCGCGTAGATGCCGTGCCGAAGGCCGCAGTCGGCCGGCAGGCGCATGTTCGCCGTCGGGAAGCCGAGCTCGCGGCCGCGCTTCTCGCCGTGCACGATCTCGCCGCGCACGAACCAGCGATAGCCCAGGATTGCCGCCGCCTCCTCGACCCGGCCCTCCGCCAGCGCCGCTCGCGCGGCGCTGGACGAGAACCCGGCCTCACCATCGCCGGCCTTCTCGACGACCACCACGTCGAACCCGCGCTTGCGGCCGAGCGCGACCAGCATCTGCGGCGAGCCCGCGCGGCCCTTGCCGAAGTGGAAGTCGAAGCCGACCACGACCACCGCCGCATCGAGCCGGGCGACCAGGATATCGTCGACGAACGCCTCCGGCGAGGTGGCGGCGAGCGCCGCGTCGAAGGTGATCTCCACCATCGCATCGAGACCGAGCGCCGCGATCAGCTCGGCCTTGGCATCGGCGGGCGTCAGGCGGAACAGCGGCTCGTCCGGGCGGAAGAAGCTGCGCGGATGCGGCTCGAACGTCACGGCCAGTGCTGGCGCACCGCGCGCGCGGGCGATTTGCAGCGCCTGGCCGAGAACGGCGCGGTGGCCGCGGTGGACGCCGTCGAAATTGCCGATCGCCACGACCCCGCGGCGCAGCCTTTCAGGAAACTCCTGGGCGTCGGTGATGTGGGCGAACTGGCTCTCGGTCATCTGCTGCCGATTTCGTCGCGGCGCCGGGTTCAGCCGGCGCGTGAGGGAACCAGCACCACCGCCTCGCCGTCAAGGACGGTCTTGGCATCGACGCTGCATTCACAATTGAGGCGCGCGCGCCGCTTCTGCGGGTCGAGTTCGGCGACCTCGACGCGGGCGACGACGACGTCGCCGATGCGCACCGGCGCGCGGAAATTGATGGTCTGCGAGACGTAGATGGCGCCGGGTCCGGGCAGCCGGGTGCCGAGCACCGCGGAGATCAGGCTTGCCGTATAGAGCCCATGCGCGATGCGCTCGCGAAACGGCGTGCGCGCGGCAAAGTGGTCGCTGAGATGGACCGGATTGTTGTCGCCCGACAGCTTGGCGAAGCCGACGACATCGTCGGCCATCACGGTCCGCATGAGTGTCTCGCTCATGCCGACGGACAGATCCTCGAAATGGTAGCCGAAGCCGGTCTGCGGTGGCCGCATGCACCTTCCCCTGTCAGACATCCGCGCCTGGCCGATTGCCTATCCGATGTCGCTCGACCCCGCCAGAGCGACGATCGGTTAACCACGCGGCCGACTCCGCCTCCGGTTTAACCGTCTCTTCAGCCGGCAAGGGTAGCGTGCCACAGCATCAATGGACGGGAAGACCTGCGGCGAATCCGGGGGATCGAACCCGCCTGACAGGTCAGGTCGAGAAGATTGGAGCGCTAGAATGGCGATCGATACGAGCATGCCGATCCTCGTCGTCGACGACTACAAGACGATGATCCGGATCATCCGGAACCTGCTCAAGCAGCTCGGCTTCAACGAGGTGGACGAGGCGACGGACGGCACCGAGGCGCTGCAGAAGCTGCGCGCAAAGAAATACGGTCTCATCATCTCCGACTGGAACATGGAGCCGATGACCGGCTACGAGCTGTTGCGGCACGTGCGCAGCGACGAGCGTCTGTGCCAGACGCCGTTCATCATGGTCACCGCCGAATCGAAGACCGAGAACGTGATCGCGGCCAAGAAGGCGGGCGTGAACAACTACATCGTCAAGCCGTTCAACGCGGCCACGCTGAAGAGCAAGATCGACGCGGTCTTTGGTCAGTAGGACCGATATCGGCCAGACGACGACGGGACTTGCGGTCCCGCCAATGCGCTGCCTGCCAACGGGGGAAAATCCGATGCCCAGGAAACCATCGCGCGCGAACCAGATCTCGCGCGTCCTGGAGGAAGTGCGTACGGGCGCCGATGGCGACCTCTCGTTCCGCGAGATCCTGTCGCTGGCGCAGGTGATGTCGCGCTCGCTGTCGAGCGTCTACCGGGCAATCGACAAGACGGTCTACAGGGAATTCACCGAGATCGCCTCCTACATCGAGACGATGAAGAACGACATTGCGGGCCTGCAGGCCAACGATCTCAAGCAGCTGCACCTTCCGACCGCCGGCCGCGAGCTCGACGCGGTGGTCACGGCGACCGAGGAGGCGACCAACACGATCATGGAATGCGCCGAGGCGATCATGAACGCCGACAGCAGCGATCCGGCCGCCTACCGGGATTTCGTCAACGAGCAGGTGCTGAAGATCTTCGAGGCCTGCTCCTTCCAGGACATCACCGGCCAGCGGATCAGCAAGGTCGTCGAGACGCTGAACATGATCGACGAGCGGGTCAGCCGGTTCGCGCAGAAGATGCGGATCGAGGACCTGGAGGGTCCGCTGACGGAAGAGGAAGCCAGCCGCGCCGAGCGCAAGAAGCGCCTGTTGCTGGACGGGCCGTCGGCCCCCGGCGAGGGCATCAACCAGGACGAGGTCGACTCGCTGTTCTCGTGAGGCGCCTCACCAGGCCAGCCTGGACATCACCGCGCGCGGCGCCAGACCGGCTGCGCGCAGAGAGGCGCCGAGCCGATCCATATCGGGCGCCTCACCGCCGCCATACTCGCCAGCGTGGATGCCGGAGGCGATGAACAGCGCATCGAGTCCCATCGCGGCGGCGCCGGCCAGATCGGTTCGCAGACTGTCGCCGATGGCAAGGATCCGGCGCCGGTCGACGGGCCGTCCCGCCGCCGTTTCCAGCATGGCGATCGAGCTCTCGTAGATCGGCGGATGCGGTTTGCCGGCCCATGTCACCCGTCCGCCGATCCGGCTGTAGGCCTCGCCGAGGGCGCCGGCGCAGTAGAGCAGGCGATCGCCGCGTTCGACGACGATGTCCGGATTGGCGCAGATCATCTCGATGTCGCGCGCGGCGAGCTCTGCGAGCAGCCCGGCATAATCCTCCGGTGTCTCGACCTCGTCGTCCAAGAGACCAGTGTTGACGAGGATGTCTGCCTGATCGGGTCCGACCAGCGCCACGTCGAGGCCGTCGAAGATCGCCCGGTCGCGGTCCGGCCCGAGATGGAACACCAGTCGCGCAGCATGCCTCACCAGAATGTCCCGGGTAAGGTCGCCGGAGGACAGGATGCCGTCATAGGCCTCGCGCGACACCCCCAGCGCATCGAGCATCGGTACCACCGACCGGCCGGGCCGCGGAGCATTGGTGATCAGCACCACGCGGCCGCCGTTCCGCCGGAACCGCACCAGCGCGTCGCAGGCCTCGGGCGTGGCACGGACTCCGTTGTGGACAACGCCCCAGATGTCGCACAGCACGCCATCATAGTCGCCGGCAATGTCGCCGAATCGTGCGAGAAGCAGCGGCCGCGCTGCCGCTCCGTCAGGGACAGCGATTCCGGTCATTCGATGGGGGCCGGACGCGGGGCGGGCCTGACGGTTGCGTCGCGGCGGACGGCGAGCGCCGCGGTCCCCGTCTGCGCCGACCTGACAGCCGCCTCGCGCGGCTCGCGCGCAGGACGCGCCTGTTCGGGCGCATCGGCGCGGATGACGTCCGACCTGATCGGGCGCGGCGGCGAGAACAGGCGCCCCTGGCCGTAGGCGGCATCGTAGTCGAGCAGGTCCACGACCTGCGCCTCCGATTCGACCCGGGTGACGATCAGCTGGATGCCATAGCGCTGCAACAGCCGGGCCAGATCGGCAGCATGGATGTTGGCGCCGGAAGCCGGCGGCGGGTTGATCAGGAGATCGGCGTCGACCTTGACGAAACTGACCTTGCGGTCGGCAAGCCGGGCGCAGTCGAGGTCGAGCCGCCGCACATTGTCCACCGACAGCCGGAAGCCGAGATCGACCAGGGCCTCCAGATTGGCCTGCTCGATCGGACCGAGCCCGTCGAACTCGGCCTGAGACAATTCGAAGATGACCGATTCGGCGAGACCGCGATTGTCGCCGATGAAGTCGACGAATTGCTGGAAGAACTCGGCATCGGCGAGCGTCTGCGCCGAGATGTTGCAGAAGATCCCGACATCCTTGCTCTTCAGCGCCATGCGCCGGATGATCCGGACGCAACGGAACAGCATGATGCTGTCGACCACCGGCATCACGCCGGCCTGTCTGGCAAGCGGAACGAAGTCGGCGCCGTCGGCCAGGCCGCCGGTTTCCAAACGCAGGCGACCCAGCGCCTCATAGAAGGCGATACGGCGCTGCGGAAGGGTGACGATGGGCTGCAGGAATACCTCGACGCCGTCCTGGTCCACCGCCTTTCGGACGAGCGCCATGGCATCGGTCTCGGACATGCCTGCGAACGGGCCGTCTGGCGCCACCAGGGGCGGCTCCGCTGCGACTCGCGCAGCCATCTCCGTCGCTGACTGCGGTGCCGCCTCGTGAACCGGGGCGCGGACGGGGGGCGCCGGCCGTTCCAGCGCGGCGACGGTATCGCCCAGGTCGCGAACCAGCGACTCGAGCACGACGACATCGGCCGACAGCCCCGTCAGGCGGACATCCACCGCCTCCTCGACACGCTGCTGGACGTCGGCCTCGAACGCACCGACCCGCTCGCGCAGGCGAATCACCTCGCGCTCGAGCGAGAGGGCGAGGCGTGCCATTTCCTGAAGCTCTGCCTCGACCGCGCTGCGCTCGCGCGCCCGTGCGGAGAAGAACTCGGCGAGCACCATGAGCAGCAGCGCGCCGAAGCCGAGCCAGCCAGCCTCGGCAATCGTCAGTCCGGCCCGCAGATAGAGCAGGCCGGCGAGCGACACCGAGATCAGTACCATGCAGGCGGCGACGAACCATGGCGAGGCGGAGGGAAGCACCGACCTCACCGCCGTCACCCCGCGAACGGGCCTCGAATCTGCTGCGGATGGAGTAGCCATGCGGGCGATACTAGGTGATTCTCGCAACCGAAAGGGAGTTTCGCATCAGCAGCCGGCCCGGCCGGTCGCCCGGAACTGGAGGGTGAGCCGACCTGCCTTCATGACGGTGATGGTACTCGAACGAACCGGAATCTCGCCGGGCGAGACCTGCTCGCCGTAGCTCGCCTCGACAGCGACCGTCACCGTCTGATCCGTCGAGACGAATACCTGGCGCGGATACTGCCCGAATTCCATGGGATCGCCATCGGCCTGACTGCGGTCGAACTCGACAAGCGCCCCGTCGATGACCATCGCTGCGGCCATGGTCCCGCCGCCTTCGGGTCCGGCGTCGATGAACACGGCACCATATTCGCCCTCGCGCGACAGCCACATGCCGCAGCCGGTCGGAAACGGCAGGGCATCCGGATCGAGGATGCCCACCGTCGGATGTTCGCCGGCCTGGCCGGTCGCGGCGGGCGCTGCCCCCACCGCAGGCGCCGGCGGCTCACCGCCGACGCGGGAGGTGTCCTTAACCGGCTGCGGGTCGGCTGGCGCCAGCACCTGAGGCATCTCGATCTCGAGCTCCTCGAGCGTCTCCGGCATCACCCAGAGATAGGCGACCGACGCCGCGAAGGCGACGGCCAGCAGCACCGTCAACGCGCGCCTCATCGACGGCGGCTCACGGCCTCGACCAGAGCCTGCATCAGTCGAGCCCGTCGAGGAGCTTGCCGAGCCTGTCGAACAGACTGCCGATCTCGGCCGTTCCGATGGTCAAGGGCGGCGACAGTGCAATGGTGTCGCCGGTGATGCGGATCATCACGTCATGGTCGTGGAAAGCCCGGTCCATCGCGTCGTAGGCGCGCGCACCGGGGGAGCCGGGACGGGGATCGAGGTCGATCGCCGCCACCAGTCCGATGGTGCGGATATCGGCAACGTTGCGCCGGCCCTTCAGGCTCATCGCAGCATCCGCCCATTCCCCCTCCATCGCCCTCGCCCGTTCGAACAGGCCCTCGTCGCGGTAGAGGTCGAGCGTTGCCAGCCCGGCGGCGACGGCGATCGGGTGGGCCGAATAGGTGTAGCCGTGGAACAGCTCGATGACGTGCTCGGGCCCGTTCATGAAGGCGTCATAGATATGCTTGCGGACGATGACGCCGCCCATCGGCACGGTGCCGCTGGTGACGCCCTTGGCAAAGGTGATCATGTCCGGCACGACGCCGTAACGCTCGGCCGCCGTACCGAAGCCGAGCCGGCCGAAGGCGGTGATCACCTCGTCGAAGACCAGAAGGATGTCGTGCTTGTCGCAGATTTCGCGCAGCCTCTTCAGATAGCCCTTCGGCGGCGGCAGCACGCCGGTCGAGCCGGCCATCGGCTCGACGATGACGGCGGCGATGGTCGAGGCGTCGTGCAGGGCGACGATCCGTTCGAGCTCGTCGGCAAGATGGCCGCCCCACTCCGGCTCGCCGCGGCTGAACGCCTGCTCGGCGCGATTGTAGGTATGGGGCAGATGATCGACACCGGTCAGCAGGCCGCCGAAGAACTTGCGGTTGTTGACGATGCCGCCGACCGAAATGCCGCCGAAGCCGACGCCGTGATAGCCGCGCTCGCGGCCGATCAGCCGAGTCTTGGAGCCCTTGCCCTTCACGTTCCAGTAGGCAAGCGCGATCTTGAGCGCCGAATCGACCGCTTCGGACCCCGAATTGGCGAAGAACACATGGTCGAGGTCGGCCGGGGCCATCATTGCCAGCCGGTTCGACAGCTTGAACGCCTTGGGGTGGGCGAACTGGAAGGAGGGAGCGTAGTCAAGCTCGGCCGCCTGCTTCTGGATCGCCTCGACGATCGGCTTGCGTGCATGGCCGGCGTTGCAGCACCACAGTCCGGCGGTCGCGTCCAGCACGGCGCGGCCATCCGGCGTGAAATAGTGGAGGTCCTTCGCCCGGGCGATCATCCGCGGGCGCTTCTTGAAGGCCCGGTTGGGCGTGAAGGGCAGCCAGAATGCCGCGAGATCGTTCGGCGACAGTTCGTCCACAGGATCGATCTGGTGCGCGACGGACATGATTGGTCTCCTTCTGGTGCTTGGTGTCCGGGCGGCCGGCGCGCGGATGCTAGCAGAGGCGGACAGCCGGCGGAACCACCCGGGGGAGCGGCGCGCGCAACCGTTTCTTTACCCTACCCGATCATGAATGTGGCCAGACGAAGGCATCCCGGACAGCGGGCAGAGAAGGGGGTTCGAGCTGGAATGGCGTCGGCCGATGTCGCTCATTGCAGTGCCAGGATACTCGTGGTCGACCGGGACGGGGCCTTCCGACGCTTCGTCCGCGCGCAGGCGAACGGCCATGCCGGCCTCGACGCCGAGGTCGTCGAGGCCGAGACTTGGCGGGATGTGCGGCGACACGACGCATCAGAGGCGCCGGATGCCATCCTGCTGGCGATCGATGCGGACGGATCGGGCCTGCCCGACATCGCCGAGGCAGCCGCTGTCGCTCCGGTGATCGCGGTCAGCGCGGCCGGTTCGCTCAACCTCGCCGTCGCCGCGATGCGGGGAGGCGCGAGCGACTTCCTCCTGAAGCCGGTCCGCTGGGACAATCTGCGCGATGCGATTGCCCGCGTCCGCCGCCGCAACGTGAAAGCCCGCGCGCGCAAGAGTGCAATCGCCCCCGATTTCGACCGCTTCATCGGCCGCTCGGCGGTGATGCGCGATGTCTTCGAGCTGATCAGCCGCATGGCGCCGTCGCGCGCGCCGGTGTTCATTACCGGGGAGAGCGGCACCGGCAAGGAGCTCACCGCAGAGGCGATCCATGCCCGATCTGGCCGGACCGGCGCCTTCGTCGCGATCAACTGTGCAGCGATCCCGCGCGATCTGATCGAAAGCGAAATCTTCGGCCATGTGCGTGGCGCCTTCACCGGAGCGCAGGACGACCGCGCCGGCGCGGCGGAACTGGCCCATGGCGGGACGCTGTTCCTCGACGAGATCTGCGAGATGGATCCCGGCCTGCAGACGAAGCTGCTACGCTTCATCCAGACCGGAACGATCCGTCGCATCGGCGATACGCGCACCCGCCACGTCGATGTCCGATTTGTCTGCGCCACGAACCGAGACCCGGCACGGGAGGTGGAGGCGGGCCGGTTCCGGGCCGATCTGTATTACCGGCTCAATGTCCTTCCGGTGACGCTGCCGCCGCTGCGCGAGCGCAGCGAGGATGTGCTGCCGCTCGCGGACGCCTTCCTGGCCATGTTCTCGGCCGAGGAAGGTCGGGCATTCACCGGCTACGAGCCAGCCGCACGGGCATTGCTGATGAGCTATGACTGGCCCGGCAATGTCCGCCAGCTCGAAAACGTGATTCGTCGTGTGGTCGTCATGAACGATGGCGAGAAAATCACGGCGGCAATGCTGGCCCTGGCACTCGCCACGCATGGTGGCCACCAGGCTCGGGCTGGCGCGCATTCCGCGGCCACTGCGGCTGCAACGGCTCATCGGCCGGCGACGATCGAGCCGCTGTGGGTCCAGGAGCGGCGCATCATCGAGGCGGCGCTCGAGGCCTTCCAGGGCAATGTCGGCCAGGCTGCGGCTGCACTCGGCATCAGCCCGTCGACGATCTACCGCAAGAAGCAGAGCTGGCCGACCGCCGGCGCGGCCGCCTGAGGCCGGGGGTGACTGCACCGGACCGCGCGCTGCGATGCTTGCCGCGGCGGGCGCCGATGCTCCAATATGACGAGCGGATGCGGCGCACGTGCGGCCGGTGCGCCCTGGGGGACAACTGAATGGCGGGTGTTGCGCGGAGCCTTGCTGCCGGACTGGCGGCATCATCACTGATGACGGCCGTACTGATGACGTCCGAGCTTCGCGCCGACAGTCTGTCGGACATCGCCGCGGCGGCCGAAGCGGCGGTTGCCGAGGGCCGGACCCTCGACGCGGTCGCGCTGGGCGATCGCTTCGCCGCAGCGGTATGGGATGCAAGCCCGCTGGCGGTGCGCAAGGCGGTTCTCGTCGACAGCGAACCAGCGGCCTTTGGCGCGGACACCCCGCGCTCCGACAATCTCTTCAGGATGGACGAGGAGATCCATCTCTATGTCGAGCCGGTCGCCTTCGGCTGGAAGCAGACGGCGCAGGGCTGGGAAACCGATTTCGTCGCAGACGTGCGCATCGCCGACACCAGCGGCCGGATCATCGCCGCGCACAAGTCGTTCGCCGAGTTCCGGATCGCATCGCCGCAGCCGACGCGCGAGGTGTTCCTCGCCATGACCTATGTGTTCGGAGGGCTCGGACCGGGCGACTACGTCGTCACGACCACGTTGCACGACCGTATCAAGGGCGATGCGGTCGCCTTCCCGACGTCGATCGGCATCCGCTGATACCACCGGCTGATCAGACCTCGCCCAGCATGATCGTGGCGCGGTCGGGATCGAAGGCGAGATGTCCGGCGATGACCGCGACGACCGGCTGGGGCTCGACATAGCTCCACGCAGCATCCGCCCCAAGTTCGCCGACCAGCGGTATCGAATAGTGGCTGGCCAGGCCCTTGTATGGGCAGCTGGTGGTCCGGCCCGACGCCTCCAGCAGATGCATCGCGACGTCCTCGCGCGGCAGATAATAGACCGGCACGCAACCGGCCTCGTCCAGCACCAGGGCTCGATCGGAACTGGCAACCGCCTCGCCGGCGAGGACGACGGTGACGCGGATACCGGCCGGCGCAATCGTGATCGGATGGTTGCGATCGGGGATATGCACGTTGCGTGGCCTCCCTGTCGTTCGAGACCCCCTGCCCGGTTGCGGCGACAGCCCGACAGCGCCAGAGGATCCAGAGGATACAGGCGCGCCGTGCGCCGCACAAATCCCGCAAGTGGCGGTTTCAGGGGCGTTGCCGCTCAAGCCGGCGCAGCGAGTCGCGGATCGGCGGCATCGCTGCCGCGAGCAGGGTCAGCAGGGCGTACGCGACCGCGATGGACAGCGGCAGGCCGGTACCGCCGAAACGCTCCATCGCCGCGCCGGCAGCGACCGGTCCGAGCATCGAGCCGATCCCCCACATGATGCCGAAGGCGGAATTGGCGGCAACCAGGCGGCTGCCAGTCAGGTACTGGCCGATCAGGGTGACGGCGATGGTGTAGACGCCGAAGCCGATCGCGCCCCAGAAGAACAGGAACACGTGGGTGAGCGGGTGCGACAGGCTGAACTGCGGCAGCAGCAGAGCGCCGGCGCAGGCGAGCGCCGACAGCAGCCCCAGCAGCAGCCGTCGGCTCATGCGGTCGGCGAGCCAGCCGATCGGAAACTGAAGGACGATGTTGCCGGCCACCAGCACGGCAAGCGACAGCGCCGCGCCCGAGCCGGTCAGCTCGCGCCCGACTCCGTACACCACCCAAAGCGCCAAGACCGCCCCATCGAAGAAGGAGAAGGTGGCGACCGCCATCAGCAGCACCGGGATTGCCGCCACGACGCGGGGATATTCGGAGAACGGCGCCTTCTCCGTCGGCGCCTGCGCCGCCTTCAGGCGCAGGACCGGCAGACCGAGCAGCAGGAACAGGACCGCTACCGTGCCGAAGCCGCGCAGACCTTCGTAGCCGATGAGCGGCACCAGCAGCGGGCCGATCGCGAACATCGCGGAGATCACCGTCGTGTAGATTCCGATGATGCGGCCGCGCACCGCATCGGGGGCGAGCACGTTGATCCAGACCTCGCAGGTGACGAACAGCACGTTGGCGCCGCACCCGAGCAGGAAGCGCAGCACGAACCAGGCCTCCAGCCGGTCAGTGACGCCAAGCAGCGCGATCGTCGCGGCGGTCGCAGTGAGCGAGACCGTGACCAGCCGCCAGGCACCGAACCGGTGTGTCATCGCCGGCAGCAGCAGCGCGCTGGCCAGCACGCCGAACCCCTGTACCGCCGCGAGCACGCCGATTACGGTCTCCGACAGCCCACGCGCCTGCATGGTCAGCGCGATGGCGGGATAGGCATAACCCATCGACAGCGCGAAGGCGCCGATCACCGCCAGCACCGCGGCGAGATCGAGATGGCGAAGCTCCGTGACCGGTGCGGATCGGGCGGGTTGCATGGCAGCTGGTTGTCGGCGATTCTGGCCGTGGTGTCGTGCGGACCCGCGATACGCCGGCACCGCCGATCGTGCAATCGGCAAGCATGGCTGCCGCTGCGGCCCGGATCGGCAGCCGGAGAGTCCGATGACACACCTTCCGCAATGCGGGCCGCAGAGGACGCGATGTGTTCATGATCATCGAAATCGTCAGCTTCCGCCTGCCGGAGGGAACGACTCAGGAGGATGTGCTCGCCGATGCCCGTGCGGTCGTGGCGCAGTGGCAGTCCGACCCGGATCTGATCCGCAAGCACTTCGCGCGCGCCGAGGACGGCTCGCATGCCGGCATCTATATCTGGCCGTCCCGCGAGGCGGCGCAGCGCGCGCATGATGCCGACTGGATCGCCCGATTCCAGGCGCGCACGGGCACCGTGCCGAGCTTCAGCTATTTCGACGTCTTCATGCTGATCGACAACGAGGCCGGCACGGTCCGCGAGTTCCCGATCGACTGATGATCGACTCCCCACGTCCGCAGGCGGCCGCGGGCACCCATGCGCCGCCGCCATAGGAGCGCATCGGCGGGCGTGCTATGGCCGTCCGACGATGTGAGGACATGCCCATGGCCGACGCGGCGGGACGCAGCGCCGTAGTGGAGACGTTCGCGCGCCCGGCGCTGGTCGTGGCGCTGTCCATCGCCGTGCTGTCGTCGATGGACGCGCTGATCAAGAGCTTCGGGCCGCAGGTCGCGATCCTGCAGCTGGTCTGGCTGCGCTATGCGGCCGGCGCGGCGTTCGGACTCGTCATCTATCTCGCCACCGGCCCGCACCGGATCACCCGGCGGTCGCTGACGGCGAACGGACTGCGGGCGCTGGTGATGCTGGTGGCGGCAGGCTCGTTCTTCTACGCCATCACCCGGATGCCGCTGGTCGAGGCGGTGACGCTGAGCTTCACCGCGCCGATCTTCATGGTGCTGATTGCCCGTCTCGTGCTCGGCGAGCCGATCACGCGACGCGCACTCCTGGCGGTCGCGATCGGCTTTGCCGGCGTCATCGTCGTGGTCTGGGGCGGCGGCAGCACCGACAGCGGCCTGACACCGGACGGTACGGCTGCGGCACTTCTCTCGGCGCTGGCCTATGCCTTCGGCATCATCCTGCTGCGCAAGCATTCCGCCCACGACGCGATTCCCGTTCTGGTGTTCCTCCAGGCGGCGCTGTCGGTCCTCGTCATGACGCCGGTCGGCATCGCCACCTGGACGCCGGTGCCGCTCGACGACTGGATGAAATATGTCGTCATCGGCTTCCTCGGGACGGTCGGTCACCTGCTGATGGCGTGGGGCTTCTCGCGGGCGCCGGCCGGCGAACTGGCACCGATCGAATACACCAATCTCCTGTGGGCGAGCCTGTTCGGGCTCGTCTTCTTCCACGAGACCCCGGCGCTGACGACCTATGCCGGGGCCGCGCTGATCGTAATCGCCTGCTTCACGGCGAGCCGGCGCAACCGCCTGCCGCGACGGCTGACCGATGCATCGCCATAGCCGGTTCGCAGCCAACCCGACCGTCGGCCGTCACATTCCGGCTTCTTGACAAGGCCCGAGCGGGTCCCTATCTCGTCCGCGACTGTTAGCACTCATCGCATGAGAGTGCTAACAGACCCCGGAGTTCCCTCTGAACCGATAAAGCCCCGCGATGGGCCTTCAACTGGAGGAGCCTAGTTCCATGCACTTCCGTCCCCTGCACGACCGCGTGCTCGTGAAGCGCCTCGATGAGGAAGAGAAGACCGCGGGCGGGATCATCATCCCGGACACCGCCAAGGAGAAGCCGAGCCAGGGCGAAGTCATCGCCGTGGGCCCCGGTGCCCGTGACGAAGACGGCAAGCGGATCGAGATGGACATCAAGGTCGGCGACCGCATCCTGTTCGGCAAGTGGTCGGGCACCGAGGTGAAGATCGATGGTCAGGAGTACCTGATCATGAAGGAATCCGACATCATGGGTGTGATCGACCAGAAGGAGACCAAGAAGAAGGCTGCGTGATCCTTTCGGATCGGCGCGGTTTTTCTTTTCTGGCCCCAAACGAAGGATAGAATTCCATGGCAGCAAAAGACGTGAAGTTTTCCGCCGATGCGCGCGAGCGGATGCTGCGCGGCGTCGACATCCTCGCCAATGCGGTAAAGGTCACCCTTGGCCCGAAGGGCCGCAACGTGGTGCTCGACAAGTCGTTCGGCGCTCCGCGGATCACCAAGGACGGCGTCACCGTCGCCAAGGAGATCGAGCTCGAGGACAAGTTCGAGAACATGGGCGCCCAGATGGTGCGCGAGGTGGCCTCGAAGACCAACGACGTCGCCGGTGACGGCACCACCACCGCGACCGTTCTGGCTCAGGCGATCGTGCGCGAGGGCGCCAAGTATGTTGCCGCCGGCATGAATCCGATGGATCTGAAGCGCGGCGTCGATCTGGCCGTCGCCGAGGCGGTGAAGGACCTGCAGAAGCGCTCGAAGAAGATCAAGTCGTCCGAGGAAGTCGCCCAGGTCGGCACCATCTCCTCGAACGGTGATCGCGAGATCGGCAACATGATTGCCGAGGCCATGCAGCGCGTCGGCAACGAGGGCGTCATCACGGTCGAGGAAGCCAAGTCGCTCGAGACCGAACTCGAGGTCGTCGAGGGCATGCAGTTCGATCGCGGCTACCTCTCGCCCTACTTCATCACCAACGCCGAGAAGATGGTCGCCGAGCTCGAGGAGCCCTACATCCTCCTGCACGAGAAGAAGCTCTCGAACCTGCAGTCGATGCTGCCGGTGCTCGAGGCGGTCGTGCAGTCGGGCCGTCCGCTGCTGATCATCGCCGAGGACGTCGAGGGCGAGGCGCTGGCCACCCTGGTGGTCAACAAGCTGCGCGGCGGCCTCAAGGTCGCGGCGGTCAAGGCGCCGGGCTTCGGTGATCGCCGCAAGGCCATGCTCGAGGACATCGCTACCCTGACCGGTGGCCAGGTGATCTCCGAGGATCTCGGCATCAAGCTCGAGAACGTCACCCTCGACATGCTCGGCAAGGCGAAGAAGGTCTCGATCACCAAGGAAGAGACCACCATCGTCGACGGCGCCGGCAAGAAGAAGGACATCGAGGGCCGCGTCGCCCAGATCAAGATGCAGATCGAGGAGACCACCTCCGACTATGATCGCGAGAAGCTGCAGGAGCGGCTGGCGAAGCTCGCCGGCGGCGTCGCGGTGATCCGCGTCGGAGGCGCCACCGAGGTCGAGGTGAAGGAGAAGAAGGACCGCGTCGACGATGCCCTCAACGCCACCCGTGCGGCGGTCGAGGAAGGCATCGTTCCCGGCGGCGGCACCGCGCTGCTGCGGGCCAAGAACGCTGTCGCCAAGCTGAAGTCGGACAACCCCGACGTTCAGGCCGGCATCAACATCATCCTCAAGGCGCTCGAGGCTCCGATCCGTCAGATCGCCGAGAATGCCGGCGTCGAGGGTTCGATCGTGGTCGGCAAGGTCAGCGAGAGCAAGTCGGACACCTTCGGCTTCAACGCCCAGACCGAGGAGTACGGCGATCTTGTCCAGCAGGGCATCATCGACCCGACCAAGGTCGTGCGCACCGCGCTGCAGGATGCCTCGTCGGTGGCCGGCCTGCTGATCACCACCGAGGCGATGGTGGCCGAGCTGCCGAAGAAGGAGCACGGTCACGCGATGCCGGGCGGCGGCGGCATGGGCGGCATGGACTTCTGAGAACGTCCGACCCGACGTCATGTTCGAGGCCCGGGAGCAATCCCGGGCCTCTTTCGTTTCGCTGACGGCAACTGCCGTCCGATGCCACCCGATCCCCTTGTCTTCCTGACCATGGGAGGCGCGCCCGGCAGCCGCTCCAGCCTCCTCGCCTGCATCCGGCCGGCATCATCGGTGGCACCCCGACGTTCGATGGGCTACGCAACTCCCGGCTGGCGGGAACCGATCCGGTCGTCGCCGTGTAGCCGCCGCCCGCTGCCACTTGCGCGCGATCGCCAACACTGGTTGTATGCCGTTGGGGCATGCTCGGCATGGGGATGGCTTGTGGCGTCGGCGAGGCCGCGTCGATGCATGAACGTTGCGGCCGGAGCGGTCGTCGCGGCGATGGTTCCGATCCAGGTCGATTCTGCCGACCCGGCTGCGCCGCTGCTGGCCAAACCTCCTCGCTGGCACCTGTTCTTCGGCTTCGACGGCGCTGAGGAATCGCTGTTCGGCCACGACGGACTGGTGTGGGCACCAGCCGGACACCTGCACGAGACGGGCTGGCGGCTCAGGGCAGGCAGCAGCGCCGGCGTTCACACCTACCGGTCGGCAGGCCGCCGATTCACGGGCGAGCTCTACACGCTCGAACTGCTTGGCGGATTTCAGTGGCTCACCCCCGTTTCCGGCTTCGCCGTCTATGCAGGGCCAGTCGTGCAGGACGCCAGCTCCGATCCGCGCGATCCGGACAGACCCCGGCAGGGAACCCGTTTCGGCGCCAAACTGAAGCTCGAAGGATGGTACCGGCCGGCGGACGGCGTCTATTTCAACCTGTCCGGTCAGTATGCCAGCGCGGCGCAAACCTATGCCATCCGCTTCGCGCCGACCTTGGAGATCGCCGCGCGCTGGGCACTGGAGCCGGAAGTCGCCGCCTTCGGCGAACCCGGCCATGACGCCCGGCGGGCCGGACTGATCGTCGAATTTCGTCTCTCCGAGCGCTGGCGACTGCGCGCCGGCGGCGGCTGGCGCACCGATTCCGACGAGGACGGCTCGTACGCCACCGTGGAGATGAAGATCTGGCGGTGATCCACCCGTCTTGCGACCATGCAGGATCACTCGGTTCGGGCGCGGCGACTGCCCGACGCGGCTCGCAGCCGCCCGATGACCCGATCGTAGAGGGGATTGTCGGCCAGAAACACGTAGTCGAGGACTGAGACGGTCACGGTTCGGGCGCCGCTGTCGCGCAACCGGTCGACAAGTCCATAGAGACGGTCGACCGACACATGCAGCACCAGCGGCGCGGACTTCTCAACCCCGAACGGCGCGACGCAGTCGAAGCGGCTGCGCAGCTCCTCGAACACCTTGCGTGCATCGCCTTCGACCGCCGCCCGCACCTCGCGCATGGTCCGTGCCCGTTCCTCGGCAGCAATCCGGTCGAGCAGCGTGCGCAGTGCGACCAGCGTGGAGTCGTGCCAGGCGGCGCCCAGCGCAGCGACGAGATTGGCCTGGCTCTCCAGGATCACGCCGTCGTCGAGCACCTTGAGGGCATTCGCCGCGAGCGTCGCGCCGGTCGTGGTGATGTCGACGATCAGGTCGGCGGTGCCGGAGGCGGGGGCACCCTCGGTGGCGCCGGCGCTCTCGACGATCAGGTAGTCGCCGACCGAATGCTCCGCAAAGAAGCGGCGGGTAAGATTGACGTACTTCGTCGCGACCCGCAGCCGACGGCCGTGGCGGGCGTGGAAGCCCTGCGCAACATCGTCGAGATCGGCCATGCTGCGCACGTCGATCCACATCTGCGGCACCGCGACGACGACGTTTGCCGCGCCGAAGCCGAGCGGCGTGACGAGTTCGACGCGACTGTCCGCATCGGCGATCATCTCGCGCACCAGATCCTCGCCGGTGATGCCGAGATGAACATTGCCGGCCGCCAGTTCACGGGTAATCTCGGACGCGGAAAGGAACAGCACCTCGACCCCGTCGATCCCGGCGATGGTGCCCCGGTAGTCGCGCGCGCCACGGCTGCGCACCAGATCGAGGCCGGCGCGGGCGAAGAAGCGATCGGCATTTTCCTGCAGCCGCCCCTTCGAGGGGACGGCGATCAGCAACGGTGCGCTCATGCCCGCCCTCCCCCGGTCAGGCGGTCGATCCAGATGGCGCAGCCGACGGCAGGCACCGGCTCCGGTGCTCCGAGCAGCGACAGCAGCCGGTCGTAGCGGCCGCCGCCGACGAGCTGACCGGCTGACCGGCGGGCCGGATCGAACACCTCGAAGACGAAGCCGGTATAGTAGTCGAGGCGCCGGCCGAAATCGGCTGCAAAGGTGATCGATTCGAGCGGCACGCCACGCTCGGCCATGGTCAGCAGGCGGCGGGCGAAGGCAACGAGATCCTGCTCGACATCCAACCCGGCGCTGTCGGCGATCTCGGTGAAGCGCTTGAGCGCCTCTTCCGGGCCACCCCGGACGGAGGCAACCTGGAGCAGCAGGTCGCGCGCGGCAGGCTCCAGACCGCCATCACTGGCGAGCTGCGCCTGCTCCATCAGACGCTCGGCGATCTCCGCGGCGCTGCGGCCGCCGATCGACGCGATCCCGGCGACCGCGACCATCTCCTCGACCGCGGCGCGGGCGGCCCCGGGATCCGCTTTCGCAAGCGCGGTCAGGAAGCCACGGTCGGCGGTCGCCGCCGGCGGACGGCCACGCAGCATCTCGGCCGGGCCGCCCGGACGCCCGAATGATCCGCGCAGCCGGCGCGGCCAAGGTTCGGGCAAACCGAGTGCAGCGACGAAGGCCATGAACAGGCCCGGATCACCGAGCCGGACCTCTGGCGCGGCGAGCCCGAAGCAGGCAAGGCTGCGCAGCGACAACGCGACGATGTCGGCGTCGGCTGCGTCCCTGTCCGCATCGCCGTAGAGTTCGATTCCCGCCTGGAGGAATTCGCCGGGCGCCTGCTGCTGGGGACGATGGCGGAAGACCGGCCCGAAATAGCAGTAGCCTGCCCGGCTGCCGGCCCGCGGACCGGCCAGATGGTCAAGACTGACCGGAATCGTGTAGTCGGGCCTGAGGCACAACTCGCGTCCGCCGGGATCCTGGACCAGATAGAGCCGGCGCCGGATATCCTCGCCCGACAAATCGAGGAAGATCGATGCCGGCTGCAGGATCGCCGGCTCGGCCCGCACCAGCCCCTGTTCGGCGAACAGTGCCAGCAGGCGCGCGACCGATGGCGCAAGGCCGTCCGCCCTCCGATCGCCTGCCGTGTCGATCCCCGTCATCCCGACCATCCGTCATTTCGACCGTCCGTCCCCGAGCCCGACCGCAGCAGGCGCGGCCTGTGCGGCGTGCGCCGCCCGTGCATAGCCGCGCCTGTTTAGCAGCCGACGCTGCAGGCTGCCATGCCGGAATGCCCGAAGCGCGCCGCCGGCTCGCCCGGCTCAGTAGGCCGCCTCGATCAGCGCGGTGACAGCGGCCCGGTCGAGCGGGCGCGGATTGGTCGGCCCCGAATGGTCGGCGAGCGCGCCATCGATCACCGGCGGGATCGCCTGGCGCGGAAGCCCCATCTGCGACAGCGATCGAGGCATGCCGATCTCGCGGTTGAGGCCATCGAACCAGGCGGCGAGATCGGTGCCTGCGGCCAGCCCCATCGCCGCGCGCATCGCCTCGTACTTGGCGCCCGCAGCCGCCTCGTTGAAGCGCAGCACGTGCGGCAGCAGCACCGCGTTCAGCGTGCCATGGTGGAGCGAGGGCTCCTCAAGCCCGCCGAGCGGATGGGAAATCGCGTGAATCGCGCCAAGCCCCTTCTGGAAGGTGAGGCCGCCATGCAGGGCAGCGATCATCATCTCGCGCCGCGCCTCCTTGTCCGAGCCGTCTGCGACGGCGCGGCGCAGATGGCGGACGGCGCGTCCCAGACCGTCGAGCGCGATGGCGTCGGCAGGCGGGTTGAACTTCGGCGACAGGAAGGTCTCGACACAGTGGCTGATCGCATCCATGCCGGTCGCGGCGGTGAGGCCGGGCGGCAGGCCATAGGTCAGCTCCGGATCGCACACCGCCCGCTTCGGGAACAGATGCGGCGAGATGAAGCCGAGCTTGCGGCCGTCATCGAGGGTGATCAGCGCAGCGCGCCCGACCTCCGAACCGGTGCCAGCCGTCGTCGGTATGGCGATCACCGGGGCGACGGCGGCGGTGATCCGCGGCACGCCGCCAAGGATCGCCGCGTAGGATTCGAAGGCACCGTCATGGGTTGCCATCAGCGCCACGGCCTTGGCGAGGTCGATCGGCGAGCCACCGCCGACCGCGACGATGCCGTCGGCTCCGCACGCCCGGTACAGCTCGAGCGCCTTGCGCGCCGCCCGCTCGGTCGGATTCGACGGCGTGTCGTCGAACACCCCCGCTATGCGGTCCTGCGACATCGCGTCCGTCACGCGCTCGACCAGGCCCGCACCGACGACGCCCTTGTCGGCCACGATCAGCGCGCGCCGGATTCCCAGCTGGTCGAGATCCTCGCCGATCTCGGCAACGCAGCCCTCGCCGAAGCGGATGGTGGTGAGATAGGTGATCAGTGAAGACATTCGGGCTCCGTCCGATGCTGTCGCCGGTCGCGCCGGCGTTCGTTCGAGGCGGCGGATAGTCGACGAGAGGGCGGGCATTGTCCACCTTCCCGGCAGCCGCGAATGCAGAACACCGTACGTGGCATGGAGAGCGTGCCTGGCGAAATCCTCCCGGACCGTCCTCGAGCGGTGCTCCCGGATCGGGGCGGATCCCCGCTCAGTCCTGCCGGCCTTCGTGGTAGAGGTTCGTCCGGCTCAGATCGGCGACGCGGCGCTCGCCGCAAAGCGCCATGGTGATGTCCAGCTCCTTGCGGATGATGTCGAGGGCCAAGCTGACCCCGGGCCCGCCCATGGCGGCAAGACCGTAGATG
This sequence comes from Tepidamorphus gemmatus, assembly GCF_004346195.1. Lineage (NCBI taxonomy): Bacteria > Pseudomonadati > Pseudomonadota > Alphaproteobacteria > Hyphomicrobiales > Tepidamorphaceae > Tepidamorphus > Tepidamorphus gemmatus. The sequence continues at coordinate 228,401 of NZ_SMAK01000006.1, forward strand.
TAGGCGCGACCGATGTGGACGCCCTTCGCGCCCAGACAGAGGGCCTTCAGCACGTCCTGACCGGAGCGCACACCGCCGTCCATGTGGATCTCGATGCGATCGCCGACCGCATCGACGATCTCCGGCAGCACCGAGATCGAGGACGGTGCACCGTCGAGCTGTCGGCCGCCATGGTTGGAGACGCTGATCGCATCGGCGCCGGTGTCGAGCGCCCTGCGCGCATCCTCCACGTCGAGAATGCCCTTGAGGATCAGCGGGCCGCCCCAACGCTGCTTGACCCACTCGATGTCCTTCCAGCTCAGCCGCGGATCGAACTGCTGGCTGGTCCAGGAGGACAGCGAGGAGAGGTCGTCGACACCCTTGGCGTGGCCGACGATGTTGCCGAAGGTTCGGTTCCTCGTGCGCAGCATCCTGAGGCACCAGCCCGGCCTGGTGGCCATCTGCCAGAGATGCTTGGGCGTGAACTTCGGCGGTGTCGACAGGCCGTTGCGGATGTCGTTGTGGCGCTGGCCGAGAATCTGCAGGTCGAGCGTCAGGACCAGCGCCGAGCAGCCGGCCGCCTTGGCGCGGTCGATGAGGCTGCCGACGAAATCACGGTCGCGCATGACGTAGAGCTGGAACCAGAACGGCGTCGTGGTGGCAGCGGCCACGGTTTCGATCGAGCAGATGCTCATCGTCGACAACGTATAGGGTACGCCGGCCGCCGCCGCGGCCCGCGCCGCCGCGATCTCACCGTCGGGATACTGCATGCCGGTCAGCCCGACCGGGGCCAGCACCACCGGCATCGAGACCCGCTGCCCGACGAGCGTCGTCTCGAGCGAGCGATCCGACATGTCGACGGCAACGCGCTGGCGCAACTTGATCCTGGCGAAATCTTCGGAATTGGCGCGGTAGGTGCTTTCCGTCCAGGCGCCGGAATTCGCGTAGTCGAAGAACATCTTGGGGACACGGCGGCGCGCCAGTCGCTCCAGGTCCCGGATCTCGCAGACGACCGCCATGCCTGTCTTCCTCCCATGCGTCTGGCCTGCCGAGCCGCGCCGACCCGGCGGTTCTTGATACAGGGACGATGCCCCGGCTGTGAAGATGCGATGCCCCGGATGGCTGGCTGGCCGGCTGTGCACAGCAACCTTTCCCGGCCGGAACAAGTCCATTGCGACGATTTAGGTTGCCTCCGGCCGCGGGCTTCGGCTCAATGTAACAATAACCTCGGCATGAACCCGCTGAAACGGCAGAATGATGGGTTCGGGGAGATCCGGCGCGCGCCGGTTGGTGCCGGCGAGATGCGATCCGGACATATTCCGACGGTTCGCGACATCGTTGCGGATCCGAGCAACAACAGGGAGGGTTGGATGATGACTCGCATCACGGCAGAAACCAGGGCTGACGCGCCGAAGAGCACCAGCCGCCGCCGCTTCCTCGCCGGCGCAGCGACCGTGGCCGGCGGTGCGGCTGCGACCGTGGCGATGCCGAACGTTTCGCGCGCGCAGACGATCACGCTGAAGATGCAGTCCTCGTGGACGGCGTCGGACATCTTCCAGGAAATGGCCCAGCAGTATGTCGACCGCGTCGAGCAGATGTCCGGCGGGCGGCTCAAGATCGATCTTCTGCCGGCTGGCGCCGTGGTCGGCGCGTTCCAGGTCCAGGACGCCTGCCACGACGGCATCCTCGACTGCGCCCACACCGTGACGGTGTACTGGTATGGGAAGAACAAGGCCGCCTCGCTGTTCGGAACCGGCCCGATCTTCGGCGGCAATGCCCAGCACATGCTGGCGTGGATCTATGCCGGCGGCGGACAGGAACTCTATGACGAGCTGATCCAGGACATTCTCGGCCTCAATCTGGTCGGTTTCTTCGCCACACCGATGCCGACCCAGCCGCTCGGCTGGTTCAAGACCGAGATCAAGTCCGTCGACGAGCTGAAGGGCCTGAAGTACCGCACGGTCGGCCTCGCCGCGGACCTGTTCCAGGAGATGGGCGTGTCGGTGACCCAGCTTCCCGGCGGCGAGATCGTGCCGGCGATGGAGCGCGGCGTCATCGACGCGTTCGAGTTCAACAATCCGACCTCGGACAGCCGGTTTGGCGCGCAGGACGTTGCCAAGAACTACATGCTCGGCTCGTTCCACCAGGCCAACGAGTTCTTCGAGATCATCTTCAACAAGGATCGCTTCGATTCGCTGCCGGAGGACCTGCAGGCGATCCTGAAGTACGGCGTCGAGGCCGCGAACACCGCCAACTACGCGCTGGCGATGGACAACTACTCGGCCGACCTTCAGAAGCTGATCGACATGGGCGTCAACGTGGTGCGCACGCCGCAGTCGATCATGGAGGCCCAGATGGAAGCCTGGGACAAGCTGCTGCCGGGCCTCGAGGCGGACCCCTTCTTCAAGCGGGTGGTGGAGAGCCAGAAGGCATGGGTGGAACGGGTCGCCTACTACGACCTGATGAATGCCGCCGACTTCAAGATGGCCTACAAGCACCACTTCCCGGGCCGCATCACGTTCTGAGCGGGACGGCAATTGGCTGATGCCGCACAGGGGGCGGCGCTCATGCGCCGCCCCGTCGATTGAGCAGACGATGCGTCGGCGCGGCAGCGGCGGGCAACGTCGCGACACCGGCTCTCGAGTGTGGACGGGCGGGCATATCCGGGCGTCCGGGCCGGGCTTACAATGGCGGCGACAGCGGCGCCTGGTGACCCCTGGGCAGCATCCTGGGCCATCGGACGACGCCGTGTCGCGGGAGGGAGCGGCCGTTCGAGGATGGTTCAGGCGATCCTGTTGATCGACAAGATCTCCGCATGGTTCGGCAAGGGCTTTGCCTGGCTGATCATGGTGATGACGCTCGGTGTCGGTTACGAGGTCTTCGTCCGATACTTGCTGCGCAGCCCCACGCCCTGGGCCTATGATGTCAATTACATCTGCTACGGCGCCCTGTTCATGATGGGCGGGGCGTACACGCTGTCGCGCGACGGCCATGTGCGCGGCGACTTCCTGTATCGGCTCTGGAAGCCGCGCACGCAGGCGACGGTGGAGTTCATCCTGTATTTCCTGTTCTTCTTTCCCGGCGTAATCGCGCTGGTGGTGGCCGGATGGAAATATGCCGGTCGCTCCTGGCGGTTCCTGGAGGTATCGAGCTTCAGCCCGGCCGGCATCCCCATCTTCCAGTTCAAGACCATCATCGTGGCCGCGGGCGTGCTGCTGTTCCTGCAAGGCATCGCCCAGATCATGCGCTGCCTCGTGTGCATGCGCACAGGCGCCTGGCCACGTCACCTCGAGGATGTCGAGGAACTCGAGAAGCTGCTCCTGGACGAGGAACATCGCGAGGCGCTGCTGCACGGTGACGAGGCGGTGGACATCGTCCGTCCGGAGGGCGACCAGACGACCGGAGGCACGCGCTGATGAGCGATCCCTATGTCGCGGTGATGATGCTGGGGATCTTCATCCTCGTCATCCTGCTCGGCTTTCCCATCGCCTTCACGCTGATGGCGATGGGTGTCGGCTTCGGCTACTACGCCTACCATGACGCCGAACGCCTGCAGTTCATCATGCGGCGACTCGCCGGCGAGGACCCCAGCGCGCTCGACAGCTTCCTCGCGTGGGTCAGCGCACTGATCAACAACCGCATCTTCGATCTGCTCGTCAACCAGACCTACTCGGTCATGCAGAACGACGTGCTGACCGCGGTGCCGCTGTTCCTGTTCATGGGCTATGTCGTCGAGCGGGCCAATATCGTGTCCCGCCTGTTCGAATCCCTCAACATCGCCGCCCGACGTCTGCCCGGCTCGATGGCGATCGCAGCGCTCGTCACCTGCGCGCTGTTCGCCACGGCCACGGGAATCGTCGGTGCCGTGGTGACGCTGATGGGACTGCTGGCGCTACCGGCGATGCTGAAGGCGCGTTACGATACGAGCTACGCGGCCGGCGTGATCTGCGCCGGAGGCTGCCTCGGCATCCTGATCCCGCCCTCGATCATGCTGATCGTCTACGCGGCGACGTCCGGCGTCTCGATCGTCAAGCTCTATGCCGGTGCGCTCCTGCCCGGCTTCCTGCTCGCCGGCCTCTACATCGTCTACGTGACCGCACGGGCGATGCTCAATCCGAGCCTCGCCCCCAAGCCGCGCGAGGAGGACATCGGCACGGTCAGCGGGACGCAGGTCGCGATGATGCTGGTCACCTCCTTCGTGCCGCTGGCCGCCCTCATCCTGTCGGTGCTCGGGGCGATCCTGTTCGGCCTCGCCACGCCGTCGGAGGCTGCCGCAGTGGGGGCGCTCGGCGGGCTGCTGCTGGCTGCGATCTATCGCTCGCTGACCTGGGATCGTCTGAAGGAATCGGTCTATCTGACCGTGCGCACCTCGGCGATGGTCTGCTGGCTGTTCGTCGGTTCGTGGACCTTTTCCTCGGTGTTCTCCTATCTCGGCGGCGAGAAGCTGATCGAGGAGTTCGTGCTGGGCCTGGAGCTGTCGCCGCTCATGTTCCTGATCCTGGCACAGGTGATCATCTTCGCGCTCGGCTGGCCGCTGGAATGGAGCGAGATCATCATCATCTTCGTACCGATCTTCCTGCCGCTGCTACCGCATTTCGGCATCGATCCGCTGTTCTTCGGCATCCTGATCGCGCTCAACCTGCAGACGTCGTTCCTGACGCCACCGATGGCGATGTCGGCCTACTATCTGAAGGGCATCGCGCCGCCGCAGGTGCAGCTGATGCAGATCTTCGCGGGCGTAATGCCCTATCTCGGCATGATCCTGCTGGCGATGGTGATCCTCTACGTCTTTCCGCAGATCGCCCTGGGCCTGCCGGAGTATTTCTATGGTCGCTAGCAGCGCCAGACGGCGGGCCGATCCCGGCATGACCGCACTCGGCGTGGCCGAGACGGCCCGCCTCGTCAGCAACGGCGAGGCGAAGGCCGAGGACGTCACCCGCGCCTATCTCGACCGTATCGCAGAGGTCGATGCGGAGGTCGGCGCCTGGGCGCATGTCGACGCCGACTACGCCTTGGAGCAGGCCCGCGCGCTCGACCGGCGCCGTGCGGCGGGGCGGCCGCTCGGGCCGTTGCACGGGGTGCCGATCGGCATCAAGGACATCATCGACGCCGCCGGTCTCCCCTGCGAGCGCGGCACGCCGATCGAGGCCGGTCGGCGGCCGACACGGGATGCGACGGCAGTGGCACGGCTGCGGGAGGCCGGCGCCGTCATCCTCGGCAAGACGGTGACCACCGAACTCGCCGTCTACACGCCCGGCAATACGCGCAATCCGCGCGATCTCGCACGAACCCCGGGCGGCTCCTCCTCGGGCTCGGCCGCCGCTGTCGCGGCATGCATGGTGCCTGGCGCGCTCGGCACGCAGACCAACGGCTCGGTGATCCGCCCGGCCTCGTACTGCGGCATCGTCGGCTACAAGCCAAGCCGCGGGCTGGTGTCGCGCAGCGGGGTGCTGACCCAGTCGCCACTGTTCGATACGGTCGGCACCATGGCGCGATCCATCGAGGATGTGGCCCTGATCGGCGATGCGATCGCCGGTTACGACCCCGCCGACGAGGCGATGCGGCCGTCCGGACCGCCGCGGCTCGCCGAAATCGCCACCAGCCCCGTACCGGTGAAGCCGCAGCTCGCCATCGTGCGCACGCCGGTGTGGGAGCGTGCCGAACCCGATCTCGTCGAGGCCTTCGCGGAACTGGCAGACATCCTCGGCGCGCAAGCCGACAGCTTCGATCTTCCCGAGCCGTTCGACCGGGCGCTGGAGCTGCACCGGACCGTTCTCCACGCCGACATCGCCCGCAGTTTCGCCCGCTATTGGGAAAGCGGCCGCGACCGGCTGAGCGAGCGTCTGCAGGCCATCATCGAGGACGGTCGGACGATCCGCGCGGTCGACTACATTCTCGCCAACGATTGGGTGCGTGTCCTCAATGCCGGCCTCGAACAGATCTTCGAGCGCTATGACGCCATCGTGACGCCGGCGACGACCGGCCAGGCGCCGGCCTCGCTGGAAACGACCGGCGATCCGGCCTTCTGCACCACCTGGACCTATTGCGGCCTCCCGGCGGTGACCGTGCCGCTGCTGGCAGGCAGTGACGGCATGCCGATCGGTGTCCAGCTTGTCGGGCGACACGGCCAGGACGGCCGGCTGCTGCGGACGGCACGCTGGCTCAGCGAGCGTGTGGCGGAGGAAACGCGATGATCAGCGACCGTATCCTGGCTGTTCTCACCCTCGCCCTGGTCGCCGCCTTCCTCGGCGTCCTGCTGGTGTTCGTGCGGCGGCTCGATCTCGGACTCGTGCTGGTGGCGGTCGTCATGATGATCGCCTATGACTTCTACCGACAGCTCGGGCGCCCGCGCGCCTGAGGCGTGTTCCGCGTTCCCTGCCCAGACCGCGCTTCCTGCCCAGATGCTTCCTGCCCAGATAATGTGCGGCAACCTGCCGTCTCCGCGGCTGCGCCGCCGAAATAAATGGCTGGCAAAGGCCGTCTGCTTCGGTCTAGTTTGACGGACACGCGCATGAAGCGCGACGCGGACAAAGAACGCCGCGACCGGGCAATTGCGCGGTACTTCCAGGGAGGGAATGCATCCGATGAAAAGACTTATTGCGTCTTCCGTGCTGGCCGTATCCGTCGGCCTGTGCGGCGCGGCCCAGGCTGAAACCTGGAACATGCAGTCGACCTATCCGGGCTCGCTGACCCAGCTGGGCACGCTCGGCAAGCGCATTGCCGAGCAGGTTACCCTCGTCACTGATGGCAAGGTCGAACTCGTCTTCCAGGAGCCCGGCGCGCTGGTACCCGCCCTCGAGGTGTTCGACGCGGTCGCTTCTGGCGCCGTCGAGGCCGGCTGGTCGACACCCGGCTACTGGGCGGGCAAGGTGCCGTCGCTGCAGCTGTTCGCAGCCGTCCCCTTCGGTCCGCAGGCGGGCGAATATCTCGCCTGGATCAAGTTCGGCGGCGGCAAGGAACTGTTCGAGGAGATCTACCACAAGTACGGCATTCACGGCATCCACTGTGGCATCATCGCGCCGGAAGCCTCGGGCTGGTTCAAGAAGGAGATCAATTCGCCCGCCGACCTGCAGGGCCTGAAGATGCGGTTCTTCGGGCTCGGCGCCAAGGTCATGGAAAAGATGGGCGTCTCGACGCAGCTCCTGGCCGGCGGTGACATCTTCCCGGCGCTGGAACTCGGCACCATCGACGCGACCGAGTTCTCGATGCCGGCAATCGACCTCAATCTGGGCTTCTATCAGGTCGCCAAGTACTACTACTTCCCGGGATGGCATCAGCAGTCGACCCTGTTCGACCTGATGATCAACCTCGACCTGTGGGAAAGCCTCGACGAGGTGACGAAGGCGCAGATCGAGGCGGTGTGCGACGCCGGCATCACCTATGGTCTGGCCGAAGGCGAGGCCATCCAGTTCGCCGCGCTCGAGGAGCTCGAATCCAAGGGCGTGAACATCCGCCAATGGTCGCCCGAGATGCTGGCGGCGTTGGAGGCGGCCTGGGACGAGGTGATCGCAGAACAGGTTGCCGCCGATGCCGACTTCGCGCGAGCCTGGGAATCCCTCTCCGCGTTCCGCGACCGCTACAAGCGCTGGAAGGAACTCGGCTACCTGAACTAGTCGGCCGTCCGTCGGCAGCACGGTCCCGGCCGCCGGGACCGTGCTCCCCGTCCTGATCGCACAGGTCATCGACATGGGTACGTTGAGCGCCGTGGTCGCCGTCCTGTCGGCGTTCGCCGTGGTGATGGCGCCATTTGGTCTGCACTGGATCGCATTGGTCGTCGGATTCCTCGCGCTGTTCGGCGCGGCCCTTTGGGGCAGCCGCCCGGGCTACTTCCTCACCGCGGCCGCGCTGATGGCAGTATCGGCGCCAGTCGACGACGCCTTCGAGATGACGCGCGCCGAGACGACCGCGCTGCGCCGGGCGGTGGACGCTGGCGAGCCGGGCGCGGCCACCATTCTGGCCGTGCACGATGTCACCGCGCCGATCGCCGGCTACCTGATCGTTGCCTGTCTGCTGCTCGTGGCGCTGGCCGTCCGTGTCGCCGTGCGGCGCGCACCGGATGGTGGATGGCACAAGTTCCTCGCGGAAAGTGACGCACTCGGCGCGCTGACCGTGAACATCGGCAAGGCGGCATCGTTCCTGTACGTGCCGATGATCATCATCATCATCTATGACGTCACCCAGCGTAAGATGCTGGATTTCTGGCCCGCCTTCTCGCAGACCGAATGGTATCGGATCTTCTCCTCGACCAAGCTGCAGGAGGCCGAATGGCACCTGCACGCCATCCTGTTCGTGATGTGCTTCGGCTTTGCCTATATCCGTGACGCGCATGTGCGTATCGAACTGGTCCGCGACCGGCTGGAGCCACGTGCCCGGGTGTGGATCGAACTCATCGGCTGCTGCTTCTTCCTGGTCGCCTACTGCTACGTCGTCATGCGCTACGGCTACGACTTCGCCCAGAAGTCCTACGAGATCATGGAGGGCTCCTCGGCGCAGACCGGGCTGCCACTGCGCTTCCTCATCAAGGGCTTCCTGCCGCTCGGCTTTCTCGTGCTGGCGCTCGCAGGCGTCTCGGTGGCGGTGAAATGCCTGGTCTACCTGTTCGGACCGGCGTGCCTGCGTCAGAAGGCCGGCTATTACGCCGGCACCCACCATGCCGACGTGCCGCAGGACCTGCGGCCGGCGCAGACCGATCGCTGAGGCTGGGCCACGACCATGGCAATGTTCGTCGAGCTTCTGCCGTTGTGGATGTTCGTCGCGCTGGCGGTGCTGCTGTTCACCGGCTATCCGGTAGCCTTCATCCTCGGCGGTGTCGGCCTCGCCTTTGCGCTGATCGGCGATCTGTTCGGCGTGTTCCGGCTCCAGCAGCTCGCCCTCATTCCGCTGCGGATCTACGGCGGGACGATGGAAAGTCCGGTGCTGGTCGCCATACCCATGTTCATCTTCATGGGGACGATGCTGGAGAAGTCAGGCGTCGCACGCGACCTGTTGCAGGCGCTGCAGGTTCTGCTGCGGCGCGTGCCCGGCGGCCTGGCGCTGTCGGTGACGCTGATGGGCACCATCATGGCCGCGACCACCGGCATCATCGGCGCCTCGGTGGTGATGATGACGCTGCTGGCACTGCCGGTGATGCTCGAGCGGCGCTACAACATGCCGCTTGCCACCGGCACGATCGCCGCATCGGGCACGCTCGGGATCCTGATCCCGCCCTCGATCATGCTGGTCATCATGGCCGACCTGCTGTCGGTTCCCGTCGGCACCGTGTTCGTCGGCGCGATCGTGCCCGGCCTGCTGCTGTCGCTTCTCTACGCGGGCTACATCTGGACACTCTGCCATTTGAAGCCCGACCTCGCGCCGCCGCTGCCCGACGACATCGGACCCACGACGCGCGGCGAATTCTGGGCGATGATACTGCGCAGCTTCGTCCCGCCGATCGCACTGATCGTCCTCGTGCTTGGCTCGATCTTCGCGGGCTTCGCCACGCCGACCGAGGCGGCCGGCGTCGGCGCCGGCGGCTCGGTCCTGCTCGCGGCGATCAACCGCCAGCTGTCCTGGAAGGTGTTCGTCGAGGTCTGCCAGCGCTCGGCGCTGACCGGCGGCATGCTGTTCGGCATCTTCGTCGGCGCCACCGCCTTCTCCTTCGTGTTCCGCACACTGGGCGGCGAGCATCTGATCGTCGATTTCATCAAGGCGACCGGCGTCGGGCCGTGGAGCATCCTGCTGGTGCTGATGCTGATGATCTTCCTGCTCGGCTTCTTCTTCGACTGGATCGAGATCACCCTGATCGTGCTGCCGGTGTTCGCGCCGATCATCGGCCTGCTCGATTTCGGCGATCACGTCGGGACATGGGAGGGAGTGGCGAAGGCCAACATCATCTGGTTCCTGGTGCTGGCGGCGGTGAACCTGCAGACCTCGTTCCTGACGCCGCCCTTCGGATTCGCGCTGTTCTACATGAAGGGCGTCGCGCCGCCCGGCGTCACGATCCAGCAGATCTACCGGGGCATCATTCCGTTCGTCACGCTGCAGGTGGTCGGCCTTGCCCTGTGTATCGCCTTTCCCGCGCTCGTGCTCTGGCTGCCGAGCATGCTGCTGCGCTGAACGCTTGCCGTTGGGGACCGGTCGCACGATAGTGCCGGTCCGTTTTAGGAGCGCAGCGACATGAGAGATGGCGGATCGACCGCAACGGGAGTGGACGACGCAGCTGCCGGCGGCGCCGCTGCGCAGGCGGCCAGGCAGCCGGCTGCCGGATTCGAGCCGCACCGGCACAGGGACGCCGCGGTCGGCGAGGTGCACACGCGACCGTTCCGTCCGGTGGAGCCGCCGCGCGTGCTGCATCACATGGCGTTCGAATCGCGCTTCGACGACGGCAGCGCCTACGAATCGCTCGCCCGCTTCTGTCGCGCGCACGGCGCGCTGCCGCCAGATCCGGCCGCGCGACATCATATTGTCGCGCTTGGTGGCGCCGAGCTGCGCTGGGAGCTCCACACCGAGTTCACGACCATGACGCTGTCGGTTGCCCCTCCGCCAGGCGACCCCTTCGCAGCCCCAAACATCGCCTCGCTCGCTGCCTTCCTGCCGAAGGCGCCCGGTCCGCTGATCGTGGCGACGCGGCTCGCGCTGATCCACGCGGGCGAAGATGTTCCGGACCTCGGCATGTTCGACCCGGCGAGTCTGAGCGCCTCCGAGGTCGACGGCGGCGCGGCCATCGTCGCCACCGACTTCAGGCCGGACGCTTCCGGCTTTACCCGCATTCTCGTCGCCAGCCGCGACCTGTCCCCCGGTCGGGCCGGGGCCCTCGTGCAGCGCCTGCTCGAGATCGAGACCTACCGGACGCTGACCCTGCTCGGACTGCCCGAGGCGCGCCGTCTCGGACCGGTTCTCGACACAATCGAAGCGGAGCTCACCGGGCTGATCCGCCAGATGCGGACCGAGGCAGGTTTCGACTCGAGCCGCGAGCTGCTGGCGCGGCTGATCGACCTGGCCGCGGGCATCGAAGCGGAGGCGGCGGCGGCCTCCTACCGGTTCGGGGCGACGCGGGCCTACTGGGAGATCGTCGAGCAGCGCATACTGTCGATCCGCGAGGAGCGGGTGCAGGGCTTCGGAACGCTCGAAAGCTTCCTTGCCCGGCGCATCAAGCCGGCGCTGAGAACCTGCGAGACCGTCGAAGGCCGGCTCGACGATCTCGCGCAGAAGCTCGCCCGCACCTCGAACCTGCTGCGCACGCGGGTCGATATCGAGCTCGAAAGCCAGAACCGCGACCTGCTCGACTCCATGAACCGGCGTGCCCGCCAGCAATTGCGGCTGCAGCAGACGGTCGAGGGCCTCTCGGTGGCGGCCGTCAGCTACTATGTCGTCGGTCTGGTCGGCTATCTGGCGAAGGGCGGCGAGACGATACTGGGCCTGCCCTTCGATCCCACCGTCGCCACGGCGGCCGCGGTCCCGGTCTCGGTGCTGGTGGTGTGGCTCGTGGTCCGGCGCATCCGGCGCGGACATCGCGAGGGGGATTGAGGCTCCTCGCCGCCGTCAGTCCCGGACTTCGTCCTGCCCCGCCGCCTCCATCAGCGTCGCCACCATCTCGAACGAGGTGACGATCGTCTGCCGCGTTTCGGGCGTCAGTGCGGCGAAGGCAGCCGTGAAGGCTTCGCGCATGACCGGCGGCGCGCTGGAGAGCACCGCACGGCCGGATTCGGTCAGGCGGGGATGCACGATCCGGCGGTCGCGCAGGCTGCGGTCGCGGACCACGAGACCGCGCGGTTCCAGATTGTCGAGGATGGTCGTCACGGTCGCCTGGCTGAGACTCGCATGCGCAGCAATCGTCCGCGTGGTGACCTCGCCGAGATCACGGATCGCCAACAGCACGACGAGCTGCGGCAGCGTCAGTCCACTCTGTCGCGCCACGCGCTTGGAATGGATGTCGACGGCGCGGATGATGCGCCGGATGGCGCGCAACACGTCCTGCGCCTCGCTGGGATCGCAGGAGGCGTGCGCGCCCGCAACCAGGGGAATGGTCAGCTCGGCAGGATCAGTGGGGCCGGAAGGATCGGTGGTCACGCTCGGTTATCCTGCTTTGATTTGACCTCAAAACATTTGTCCTGTAAACAAATAGGCAACCCAGCCCGCCCCTCGTGCGTTGACGCAGCGCCCGGACGCGGTGTCGTCCGCGGGGCTCCATTCATTACCACGGAGTTTCACCACAAGATCATGTGCGGTTTCTGCGGAGAAGTGCGATTCGACGGCTCGCATGCGGATGCGGCTGCGATGGCCCGAATGACCGAGGCGCTGGCGCCGCGCGGCCCCGATGGCGCCGGCCTGCTGTTGCGCGACCGGGTGGGCCTCGGCCACCGCCGCCTGACCATCATCGACCTGTCGGCGCGCGCCGAGCAGCCGATGGTCGACGCCGATCTGGGCCTCTCCATAGCCTTCAACGGCTGCATATACAACTACCCGCAGCTGCGGGACGATCTGCAGGCGATGGGCTACCGCTTCTTCTCGACCGGCGACACCGAGGTGATCCTCAAGGCCTGGCACGCCTGGGGGATGGACTGCGTCGACCGCTTTCATGGCATGTTCGCCTTCGCGATCCACGAGCGCGACAGCGGCCGGCTGATCCTCGGCCGCGACCGCTTCGGCATCAAGCCGCTTTATCTGGCCGAGAGCGCTGGCCGACTGCGCTTCGCCTCGACCCTGCCGGCGCTGCTGGCCGCCGGCGACGTCGACACCTCGATCGATCCGGTCGCCCTGCACACCTACATGACGTTCCATGCCGTGGTACCGCCGCCGCGCACCATCCTCAACGGGGTGCGCAAGCTGCCGCCCGCGACGATCCGCATCGTCGAACCCGACGGCCGCAGCAACGACCGCGTCTACTGGGCGCCGGAATTCGACCGAACCGCCGACGAGATCGCGATGCCCGCCGAGCTGTGGCGCGAGCAGGTCGGTGCGGCGCTGCGCCAGGCTGTCGAACGGCGCATGGTCGCGGATGTGCCGGTCGGCGTGCTGTTGTCGGGCGGCGTCGATTCGAGCCTCGTGGTGGCGCTGCTCGCCGAGGCCGGCCAGACTGGCCTCAAAACCTTCTCGATCGGCTTCGAGGAGGCGTTCGGCGAGAAAGGCGACGAGTTCGTCTATTCCGACATGGTCGCCGAGCACTACGGCACCGATCACACCAAGATCTTCGTTGCGTCCGAGCGGCTGATGGATGCGCTACCCGGCACCATCGAGGCGATGTCGGAGCCGATGGTGTCCTATGACACTGTGGGCTTCTACCTGCTCAGCCAGGAGGTGTCGAAGCACATCAAGGTGGTGCAGAGCGGCCAGGGCGCCGACGAGGTATTCGGCGGCTATCACTGGTACCCGCCGCTGGCGGAGTCGAACGACATCGTCGACGACTATGCCCGACACTTCTTCGATCGCGACGACGCGACTCTGCGCCGGCAGGTGAACCCCGCTGCCCTGTGCGGAACGGATGCGAGCCGCGAGCTGGTGGCCGACCACTTCGCCAGATCCGGCGCCGGCACGCCGCTTGACCGGGCGCTCAGGCTCGACGCCACCGTCATGCTGGTCGACGATCCGGTGAAGCGGGTCGACAACATGACGATGGCCTGGGGGCTGGAGGCCCGTGTCCCGTTCCTCGACCATGAACTGGTGGAACTCGCCGCCCGGGTGCCGGGCAGCCTCAAGCTCAAGGACGGCGGCAAGGGCATTCTCAAGGATGTTGCGCGCCAGGTGCTGCCGGCCGCAGTGATCGACCGGCCGAAGGGCTATTTCCCGGTTCCGGCGCTGAAATACATCCAGGGACCATATCTCGAAATGGTGCGCGACGTGCTGCACAGCCGTGCCGCACGCGAACGCAATCTGTTCCAGCAGCCGTATCTCGACGCGCTGCTGGACGATCCCGCCGCGCATATCACTCCACTGCGCGGCTCGGAGCTGTGGCAGGTGGCGCTGCTCGAGATGTGGCTGCAGAGCCATGTGGGATGACCTTTCCGCACGGAGGCAAGCATGACGATGGCCATATCCCCGCGCCGATCCCGAGACGCCTACACCCACCGCCTCAGGCGGATGCGCGATCAGGGCCTGAAGCCGCCGATCCACGATCCGGGGACCGACTCCGCGCCCGACCGTCCGCGCAACGTCGCGGTCTCCTGCGGCTGGGGGCGGCTGCTGTTCGGCCAGACCTTCGATGACCCTGCCGAGCTCGCCGAGGCAATGCGCGCCGAGACGCCGGAGCGCCGCGACATCGCGTTCTACGTGCGCGACCCGCATGTCGTCCTGGCCGCCGCGCCGCACGAACTCTTCCTCGATCCCTCGCATACCTACCGGCTCGATCTCGCCACGTATCGCGGCGCCCGGCGCAAGCCGCACGGCTTCGTCGTACGGCGGATGTCGTCGGCCGACGACGCCGACGCGGTGAACCGCATCTACGTGTCGCGCGGCATGGTGCCGGTGGCGCCGGACTACTTCTGGTCGCGTCGCGACAGCCGGGCGATCACCGTGTTCGTCGCCGAGGACGAGGCGACGGGATCGGTGGTGGGCACGGTGATGGGCGTCGATCACGGCCGGGCCTTCGGCGATCCGGAGCACGGCTCGTCGCTGTGGTGCCTCGCCGTCGATCCGCAGGCACCGCAGCCGGGCATCGGCGAGGCGCTGGTTCGCCGGCTCGCCGAGCACATGACGGCCCGCGGGGCCGCCTGGATGGACCTCTCGGTACTGCACGACAACGCCCAGGCGATCGCACTGTACGAGAAGCTCGGTTTCGTGCGGGTGCCGTTCTTCGCAGTCAAGCGCAAGAACCAGATCAACGAGAGGCTGTTCGCAGGCCCTCCCCCCGAGGCGGACCTCAATCCCTATGCGCGGCTGATCGTCGACGAGGCGCGCCGGCGCGGCATCGACGTCGAGATCACCGACGCGGCCGGCGGCTTCTTCCGGCTGTCCTATGGCGGCCGCTCGATCCACTGCCGCGAATCGCTGAGCGAGCTGACCAGCGGCGTCGCCGTGCAGATCTGCGACGACAAGGCGGTCACCCGGCGCGTGGTCGCGCGGGCTGGCGTCGCGGTTCCCGCGCAATGCGAGGCGGACGACCCGGCGGCGGTGGCAGCCTTCCTCGCCGAGCACGGCTGCGTCGTCGTCAAGCCGGCCCGCGGCGAACAGGGTCGCGGCATCGCCGTCGGCCTGACCGACCTTGCCGAGGTCGAAACGGCGATCGTCCGGGCCCGCGAGATCTGCGACCGGGTGCTGGTGGAACAATATGTCGAGGGCGAGGACCTGCGGCTCGTGGTGATCGACTACCGGGTCGTCGCCGCCGCGATCCGCAAGCCGGCGCGCATCGTCGGAGACGGCGAGAGCACGGTGCGGAAACTGATCGAGGCGCAGAGCCGGCGGCGCGCGGCCGCGACCGGCGGGGAATCAAGGATCCCGCTCGATGGCGAGACCGAGCGCTGCATCGGTCTCGCCGGCTTCGGCCTCGACGACGTGCCACCGGAGGGGCTCGAAGTGCGCGTTCGGCGCACCGCCAACCTGCACACCGGCGGCACCATCCACGACGTCACCGACCACGTGCACCCGGTGCTGATCGAGGCGGCGGTCCGGGCGGCGCGCGCGATCGACATCCCGGTAACCGGAATCGACCTGATGGTGAAGAGCCCATGCGAGGCCGACTACGTGTTCGTCGAGGCGAACGAACGGCCCGGGCTCGCCAACCACGAACCGCAGCCGACCGCCGAGCGGTTCGTCGACCTCCTGTTCCCGCTATCGATCCCGACGGCGATGCGGACCGCCCGGCAGAGCGTGGCGCAGCCGGCATGACGCGTCTAAGGATCGACACCGATTATCTGGCCAGGACGCTCCGCGAGCTCCTCGCCTGCCCCAGTCCGACCGGCTTCACCGACAATGTCGTGCGACTGTGCGGCAAGGAGCTCGACCGGCTCGGCATCGACTTCGAATTGACCCGGCGCGGCGCGATCCGTGCCTTCACCCAGGGCCGCAGGGAGCATCCCGCCCGGGCGATCATCTCCCATCTCGACACGCTCGGTGCCCAGGTCAAGCTGATCAAGGACAACGGTCGGCTGGAACTCGTGCCGATCGGTCACTGGTCGGCCCGGTTCGCCGAAGGGGCGCGCTGCACGATCTACTCGGAGAGCGGCGCCTATCGCGGTTCGATCCTGCCGCTGAAGGCGTCGGGCCATACCTACGGCGACGAGGTGGACAGCCTGCCGGTGGGCTGGCCCCATGTGGAGCTGCGCGTCGATGCCTTCGCCCGTTCCGCCGAGGAGATTGGCCGGCTAGGCATCGATGTCGGCGACATCGTCGCCATAGACCCCGAGACCGAGTTCCTCGACAACGGCTTCATCGTCTCCAGGCATCTCGACGACAAGGCAGGGGTCGCCGTCATGCTGGCGGCGCTGGAAGCGATCCGACGCGAGAAGGCGAAGCTGCCGGTCGATGCCTACTGGCTGTTCACCATCGCCGAGGAGGTCGGTGTCGGCGCGTCCGGCGTGCTGCCGCCGCACATCGCCGCAATGGTCGCGGTGGACAACGGCACCACGGCACCGGGCCAGAACTCGAACGAGTTCGGCGTCACCATCGCGATGGCCGATCAGACCGGGCCGTTCGACTGGCACCTCACCCGCAAGCTGGTCGGGCTGTGCCGGGACCACGAAATCCGCTTCCAGAAGGACGTGTTCCGGCACTACCGCTCGGACTCGGCCTCGGCGATCGAGGCCGGCCATGACGTGCGGACGGCCCTCGTCACCTTCGGCGTTGACGCCAGCCATGGCTACGAGCGCATCCACATGCATGCGCTGCGATCGCTGGCGGAACTGATCTCGGTCTATGTGCAGAGCCCCGTCGACATCCCGCGCGATGCCGAGGAGTTCGGGTCGCTGCGAGGCTTTACCCGCCAGCCCACGGCAGAGGCCGATCAGGATCTGACCGGAGACGCCGAGCTTCGCGATCCCGGCTGACAGGCCGTGACCGACTGCGCCTGCTGCGCGAGGCCGTCCCGGCGCTGGACGGCTATTTCAGGATCTTCGATTCCGACGGATCGTCGAAATTGAGCGTCGCCAGATAGGCGATCAGGTCGGCGCGCTGACTGGGATCGCGCAGGCCCGCAAAGGCCATCCGGTTGCCGCGCATCGCCGCGCGCGCATCCGCCAGGAAGGCGTCCAGCAGCTCGATCGTCCACACCTTCCCATCGGCTCCCGCCGAGGCCATGGCCGGTGAGTAGCGGAAACCGGAGCGGCTGCCGATGCGGCGGCCGACGATGTTGTTGAGGATCGGGCCGACCGCATTGCGCGCCCCACTGCCAATCTGGTGGCAGGCCGCGCATACCCGGAACAGTTCCTCGCCCCGGTCCGCACTGGACTGCGCGCGCGCTTCGCCCTCTGCAAGCCCGATTGCGGTGAGCGCGGTCAGGACCAGACCAGCCACCCAGATCGCCACACGTGCCAGCCGATTCATGCCGCGAACCGCCCGCTTCAGCGCCATTCTCGCACCCGACGCAACACTACGGACCGGCACGTCAGGCCGCAACCTCGCCATCCTGCCTGAGACCCAGTGCCAGTCCCTTGTCCCAGTAAGGTTCGGGTCCGTAGAGATCGGCGAGGAAATCGATGAAGACCCGGACCTTGGCCGGCAGGAAGCGGCGGCTAGGATAGACGGCATAAACCGCGACACGGCGCGATTCCCGATATTGCGGCAGCACGATCTCGAGCTGGCCACTCTTGAGCGCCGGACCGACATCCCAGGTCGAACGCAGCGCGATGCCGAGACCGGCGATCACCGTCTCGCGCACCACCTCGCTGGAATTGGTCTGCAGCTTGCCCGCCACGCGGATTGCCGTCGGCCCTTCCGGCCCCTCGAGCTGCCAGAGGTCCTGATGCGAGGCGAACAGGCAGTTGTGGTGGGCGAGATCGGCAAGGCTCCGGGGTCTGCCAGCCCGCGCCAGATAGGCGGGCGAGGCGCAGATGACCCGGTGGTTGGGCGCGAGCCGGCGCGCGATCAGACTCGAATTCTCCAGAGCCGCGATCCGGATTGCCAGATCGAATCCTTCGCCGACGATATCGACGAAGGTGTCGGACAGCATCAGATTGAGGGTAAGATCAGGATACTGTTCGAGGAAGCGGCCGAGATAGGGGGCGATGTGCATGCGGGCGAAGGACGTGGGCGCGGTGACGCGCAACGTGCCGCGCGGCGACTCGTTGCGGCGGGCGACGAATGCCTCGGCCTCCTCGATCGAGGCGAGGATGGCGATCACCCGCTCATAGTAGCCCTGTCCCTCCTCGGTCAGCGCGATCTGGCGCGTCGTGCGCTGCAACAGACGCGATCCCAACCGCTCCTCGAGACGGCGGATCCGCTTGGAGATGACGGCCGGCGATAGTCCCATCTCGCGGCCGGCAGCCGACATGCTGCCGGCCGTGACGACATGCGCGAAGATCTCCATGTCAGTCAGCTCGGTCATGCGCGCTATCCCACCGCAGTTTCCATGATGGAAACAATCCTTGTTGACTTTATGCCTTGTGAGTAAGTCAGGCGATGGCAAACTAGGTCAAGATCGCACGGGCTCCGACCGGCGACGTGCAACATTTGTTCTCGTTGCGAACGAAGCGGACGCGCCGGCGAGGCGCCGGGATCACCCCCTTCACGGGAAGAGACCCGACGGGCGAGGAGATCCGGCGCGGGAGGAGACAATGTCGAGCGTGGCTCAGCCGGCCCCCGACCCGGCCATCCTGGAACGTCGCGCGGAGATCGTCCGCGGCCTCGCGGCAATCGTCGGCGAGCGCTGGACGATCGCCGACGAGGATGAATTGCGTGCCTACGAGACCGATGCGCTGACCGCCTACCGGCAGGTGCCGCTCGCCGTCGCGCTGCCGGCGACGACGGACGAGGTGAGCCGCATCCTCGCCTTCCTCAACAGAGCAGGGGTCAAGGTGGTCGGTCGCGGCGCCGGCACCTCGCTGGCCGGCGGGGCGCTGCCACTCGCCGATTCGGTCGTCGTCGGCCTGTCGCGCATGAACCGCGTTCTTGCACTCGACACCGCCAACCGTACCATCCGGGTCGAGGCCGGCATCACCAACCTCGCCGTTTCGCAGGCGGTCGATCATCTCGGCTTCTTCTACGCGCCGGATCCCTCGAGCCAGCTCGCCTGCACCATCGGCGGCAATGTCGGCATGAATTCCGGCGGCGCCCACTGCCTCAAATACGGCGTCACCACCAACAACCTGCTCGGTCTCACCGTGGTGCTGATGGACGGCACGGTGATCGAGCTCGGCGGCGAGCATCTCGACAGTCCGGGCTACGACATTCTCGGCCTGATGACCGGTTCGGAAGGCCAGCTCGGCCTCGTGACCGAGGCGACGCTGCGCATCCTGCCGAAGGCCGAGGGCGCTCGGCCAGTCCTGTTCGGCTTCAACTCGAGCGAGGATGCGGGCGCCTGCGTCGCCGCGACGCTGGCGCGCGGCATCCTTCCGGTCGCCATCGAGTTCATGGACCGGCCGGCGATCCGCATCTGCGAGGAGTTCGCCCATGCCGGCTATCCGCTCGACGTCGAGGCGATGCTGATCGTCGAGGTCGAAGGCTCGCCGGAGGAGATTTCCGACCAGCTCGAGCGCATCGTCGCGGTGGCGCGCGAGACCGGCGCGGTGCATGTGCGCGAGGCGCGGACGGCTGCCGAGGCGGCGGCCATCTGGAAGGGCCGCAAGTCGGCATTCGGCGCGATGGGCCGCATTTCCGACTACATGTGCATGGACGGCACCATCCCGACCGGCCGCCTGCCGGAAGTCTTGACCCGCATCGCGGCGATCTGCGCGGGCTACGGGCTCGGAGTCGCCAACATCTTCCACGCCGGCGACGGCAACCTGCACCCGCTCGTGCTGTATGACGTCAACGATCCCGAGCAGCTCGCCAAGGCCGAGGCGTGCGGTGCCGACATCCTGCGCCTGTGCGTCGAGGTCGGCGGCTGCCTGACCGGCGAACACGGGGTCGGGATTGAGAAGCGCGACCTGATGCGCGCGCAGTTCGATCAGGTCGACCTGGACCAGCAGATGGCGCTGAAATCGGTGTTCGATCCGGCCTGGCTGCTCAATCCCGCCAAGGTGTTTCCGCTCGACGGCCGGCCCGCACCGGCAAGGGCCGCGTGAGCGTTCCGATGCCGGACTTCCGCCCGGATGACGAGGCATCGGTTGCCGAGACGGTACGCGCCGCGCGGATCGACGGACCGCTGGAGATCACCGGCGGCGCAACCAAGCGCGGCCTCGGCCGTCCGACGCAGACCGCGGCAACGCTGTCGCTCGACCGACTCAGCGGCATCACGCTCTACGAGCCGGCGGAACTGGTGATCAGCGCGAAGGCCGGTACACCGCTTGCCGAGCTGGAGTCGACGCTTGCGGCCGGCGGCCAGCGCCTCGCCTTCGATCCGCCACGCCTGACCGCGCTGTGGGAGGGCGATCCGGCCCGTGCCTCGATCGGCGCGGTGGTCGCGGCCAACCTCGCCGGCCCCCGTCGCATCCATGCCGGGGCGGCGCGGGATTCACTGATCGGTGTGCGCCTCGTCAACGGTCGCGGTGAGATCGTCAAGAACGGCGGCCGGGTGATGAAGAACGTCACCGGCTACGATCTGGTGAAGCTCATGGCGGGGGCCTTCGGCACGCTCGGTGTGCTGACCGAGGTGACCTTCAAGGTGCTGCCCAGCCCAGAAACCGAGGCAACGCTGATCTTCTCAGGCCTGTCGGAGGCCGACGCGGTCGCCTGCCTCTCCGCGGGGCTCGGCAGTCCGTGGGAGGTGACCGGCGCGGCGCACCTTCCCGGCTGGGCCGGCAGTCCGGCCGAGACTCTCCTCCGACTCGAGGGCTTCGAGGCGCAGATGACCTACCGGGCGGGCGCGCTGGCCGCCCATCTGGTCGCGCACGGCGTGCCGGACGTGCTGCGCGGCGAGGCGAGCGCGGCCCGCTGGCGGGAGGTCGGCGAGCTCGCGCCGCTCGGCGACGTCTCGGCCCTGGCCGTCTGGAAGATCTCGACCCGGCCTGCCTCCGGACCGTCGGTGGCCGCAGCGCTGCGCCGGGCCGGCGTCTCCCGCCTGTTCCTCGACTGGGGCGGGGGCCTGATCTGGGCGGCGTGCGAGCCTGCCGGCGACGCGCAGGCCGGACCGATCCGCGCCGCACTCGCCGCGCATGGCGGCCACGCCACCCTGATGAAGGCGCCGGACGAGATACGGGCCGCGGCGGAGGTCTTCCATCCCCTGCCCACCCCGGTGATGGAGTTGACCCGGAAGATCAAGGACGCCTTCGACCCGGCGCGGGTGCTGAATCCGGGGCGGATGTACGCGGGGGTCTGAGGCGCAGATGCAGACCAACTTCACACCCGCCCAGCTTGCCGATCCGCACATGGCGGCCTCGGAGAAGATCCTGAGGAGCTGCGTACATTGCGGGTTCTGCACGGCGACCTGTCCGACCTATCTCGAACTTGGCGACGAGCTCGACAGCCCGCGCGGGCGCATCTACCTGATCAAGGACATGCTGGAGGGCGGCAAGCCGGCCTCGGAACAGGTCGTGAAGCACATAGACCGATGCCTGTCCTGTCTGTCCTGCATGACCACCTGCCCCTCGGGCGTGCACTACATGCATCTGGTCGATCATGCCCGCGCCCATATCGAGGCGACCTATCGGCGCCCCTGGCACGACCGGGCGCTGCGGTCGCTGATCGCGGCGATCCTGCCCTATCCGAACCGTTTCCGCGCTGCGCTCGCCGCCGCATGGTTCGGGCGGCTCGCGCTTCCCCTGGTGCGGAGGGTGCCGGGTCTGCAGCGGCTCGCCGCAATGCTGGCGCTGGCGCCGAACCGCCTGCCCGGCCGCTCACCCGTCGAGGGACCGGCGATATTCGCCCCGGCCGTACCGCGGCGCGGCCGCGTGGTGCTGCTGTCCGGCTGCGCCCAACCGGTGCTCGACCCCGGCATCAACGAGGCGACGATCCGGCTGCTCAACCGCCTCGGCATCGAGGTGGTTCTGGCGAAGGGCGAGGGCTGCTGCGGCGCGCTGGTGCACCACATGGGCCGCGAGGCCGATGCGCTCGCCTTCGCCCGCGCCAACATCGACGCCTGGACGGCCGAGATCGAAGGGGACGGGCTCGACGCGATCCTGATCACCGCTTCGGGATGCGGCACGACGATCAAGGATTACGGCTTCATGCTGCGCACCGACGACGCCTATGCCGGCAAGGCGGAGCGGGTTGCGCGCCTGGCGAAGGACATCTCCGAGTATCTGGCGACGCTCACCCTGCCCGCCCCCGAAACACGGCCGGGCCTGACCGTCGCCTATCACTCGGCCTGCTCCATGCAGCACGGGCAGCAGATCCGCGAGGAGCCGAAGGAGCTGCTGAGGGCCGCCGGTTTCAAGGTCCGCGATGTGCCCGAGGGCCACATCTGCTGCGGGTCGGCGGGAACATACAACATGCTGCAGCCGGAACTGTCGGGCCGGCTCAGGGCGCGAAAGGTGCGGAACATCGAGAGCACCGCACCCGACGTGATCGCCACCGGCAATATCGGCTGCATGACCCAGATCGGGCTCGGCACCGCAATCCCGATCGTCCATACGGTGGAACTGCTCGACTGGGCCTATGGCGGGACGAAGCCGGAGCGGCTGGCCGCCGTCGCCAGCCCGTGACACCTCGTCGGACGCACTCGACTGCGGCCGCCTGCCCCGACCGGTCCGTGCCAAGGCTCGATACCGACGATCTCGGCGAGGAACGGGCCCGCTCCGGTCTGATGGGGGCGAGCATGTTCATCGTCGCCCCGACCCAAACCAACAGGGTGGCACGACAGCCACGCCCCGCCGGCCGCCGGCTTTCGTTCACGCATCGCCAGCCATATGCTCGCCTCGCCACAGCGGGAGCGAAGCCGTGAAGCCATTCGACCTGTCCGTCTATCTCGTCACCGACACGCGGCTGTGCGGGGCACGCGGCGTCGCGGAGACGGTGCGGCTTGCCGTCGCCGGTGGCGCGACGCTGGTCCAGTTGCGCGATTCCGCCGCGCCAATCCGCGAGATCCTGGCGCTCGCCGAGACGCTGGTCGCAATGCTGCGGCCGCTCGGTGTCCCGCTGCTGGTCAACGACCGCGTCGACGTCGCGATGGCTGCCGGCGCCGACGGGGTGCATCTCGGCCAGACCGACATGCCTGCCTCTGCCGCGCGGCGGCTGATGGGCGAGGATGCGATCATCGGCCTGTCGGTCGGAAACCCGGCGGAATTCGCCGCCGCGCGCGACGATCTGCACGCCGTCGACTATCTGGGTACCGGTCCGTTCCGCGCGACCGCGACCAAGGACGACGCCGGCGCCGCGATCGGGCCGGCCGGGATCGCGACAGTGACGGCCTTGTGCCGGCTGCCGGTGGTGGCGATCGGCGGCATCGACGCGACCTGCGCCGGCGAAGCGATCCGGGCGGGTGCCGACGGCGTGGCGGCGGTCTCGGCGATCTGCGCGGCGGGCGATCCTGAGGCGGCGACCCGCGCGATCGCCGATGCTGTCAGGACGGCCCGGGCAGCGGTCCACCCCGCGCCGACACCCGACTGAACCGTCGTCAGGCGCTGCGCGCGATATCGGCCGCCGCACAGAGCTCGGCTTCCGTCTGCGACAGCACCCAGCCGTCGACGGTGACCATCCGTCCCTCGACGAAATCGGCACGGCACTGGGCCTGTACCAGCGCGCGGCGGGTGTCGGGACAGCCGCTGTCGAGCGCGGCGCGGATCAATGGACGCTCGCCAAGCGATGCGGCGAGCCTGGCGAGATCGCGCGGCGCCCGGCCGCTCGCCAGCATTGCACGGCCGACCCGGCGGCTCGAGGCATCATCCGGAACGGCGTCGAGCAGGGCGAAGAAATCCGGCCGGTTGCGCTTGACGAAACCGCAGGCCGCAAGGCTCGAGCCGTAGGCGGCGGCACCCAGGCCGACGACGGCAAGTGCGCCCAGCGCCACGCGGCGGGTGATGCGGGTGGCGGTTCCCATGGCTCAGATCCTCAGTTGGGCGGTGACGGAAGTCGCCAGATGGTCGGCAAGACGGGCAGCAAGCGCGACGATCGTGAGCGTCGGATTGGCGGTGCCGCCGGTGGTGAATACCGAACTCCCGGCCATGTAGAGGTTGTTCACCGAGTGCAGCCGGCAATTGCGGTCGACGACGCCGCGGCGCGGGCTGTCATGCATGCGGGTGGTGCCCATGTGGTGGTAGCCGGTGTAGGCGAGATCGAGGTCCGGCGGGTCGGTGATGCCGATCTGGACGCGGCCGAGGCCGGCAGCGCCGACCGCCTGACCGATCGCCTCGTGGGTGCGGCGCAGGCTGTCGTAATCGGTTGCCTGAATGCGCCAGTCGAGCGCGATCCGGCGCCACCCGAACGGATCCTGCTCGTCGATCAGCAGCACGCGGCTGTCCGGGTTCGGCGACTGCTCGGCATCCTGGCGCAGCTTGGCGGCAATGGCGCGGCCGGCCGGAACGAAGCGGCGCATCACATGTCGATAGGCGCCGACGGCAATCGAGCCGGCATCCTCGACTGCGTTGCAGTAGTTCTCGGCGAAGCGGTCCGGGATCCGCCCGCGCGAGAAGGCTTTCACCATCGTCGAGAACGACACCCAGCCATGGCCGCGGAAATCGTCGGAGAAGGCTGCGTTCTCGTACTCGGGGACCAGGAAGGCGGTGTTGTTGAGAAGCCCCTCGCGCCGCATCGTCGCGGCCGGCAGCTTCAGACCGATCTGCAGCGCCGCGCCGTCGCTGTCGATGACCTGGTCATAGAGCGCAAGGTCGATGTCGTCCTCGGCAAAGAGGATGGCACCGACCTCGCAATTGAGATGATCCATGAAGTAGCGGCCGACGAGATCGTGTTCGTTGCCGATTCCGGCCGGGCGCTGCTTGCGGCAGTTGAGCAGGATCCGTGCATTCTCGATGCCGCCGCAGGCGATGACATAGGCGCCGGCGCGCACCCTGAGCCTGTGCCCGCCAAGGCTCGCGAACTCGAAATGGGCGACGGCGTCGTCGACCAGCAGGATGTCGACCAGGTTGGCGTGCAGGATGCAGCGGATCCTGTCGTTGCGCGCGATCGGATCCCAGTAGGTCTCGGCGAAGCGGGTCGGCGGGCTCTGCTGATAGATCGCGGTCTCGACCAGGGCGGGATCGAGCGGCAGCGCGGGGCTCGGCAGCCGATCCTTCCAGTCGGCGAAATCGTAGCGGAACGGCCCCAGCTCGAGATAGGTCTGGGCGGTCTCGTAGTAGGGATCGAGATCGGCGCGGCCGATCGGCCAACCCGAATGCGGGACGCCGGCGCGCGCCTCGAAATCGATCGGATCGAGCGGCGCGCACAACCCTGTCCAGTGGCCGGAGGTGCCGCCGAACTGCCGGAGCCGCGAGGCCCCGACATCGGTGTTCGGCTGGCCGATCACCTCGCCGTGGTAGAGCGCCTGGGTGGCGTCCTCGTAGCTTCGCCCGCCCGACTCAAGCAGGATGACGTCCCGGCCCCTGGCCGCAAGTTCCAGCGCCAGGGTTATGCCGGCCGGACCGGCACCGACGATGCAGACTCCGCCGACGACGGCTTCGCTGGTCTCGAATTGGTCGAGGTCGATGATCATCGCCACAATCCCGCTTGCCGGACGACCGCCCCGGTCGAGGCGATTCAAGTCGCTGCAAATTCGCGTCGAATGCAGGCGAGATTAGCGGCCCGACGCACCGGATGGGCGGCTTTTGGGATTAACGGTAAATTCACACCGTCGCCCTGCCGCGTTGGCCGACGATCTTTTCCCGGAGGGAACAAGAGCGAGTTATTATCGTCTATTCCGACAGTAGACAGCTTGTGGTTCCTTGAACCCGACACGGCAGGGAGGAACCGCCATGACCGAATCGGCTCTGGATCGCGCAGTCGAGATCGTCGGCCCGGCCGGGGCGCGGTACGACGAGGTACTGACGCCCGCGGCGCTGGCCTTCGTGGCCGACCTGCATCGCCGCTTCGATACGCAACGCCGACGGCTGCTGAAGATGCGTGAGGAGCGCCAGAAGCGGTTCGATGCCGGCGAGTTGCCGGATTTCCTGGCCGAGACCCGACATGTGCGCGAAAGCGACTGGTCCATCGCGCCGATCCCGGCCGATTTGCAGGACCGGCGCGTCGAGATCACCGGTCCGGTCGACCGCAAGATGATCGTCAACGCGCTGAATTCCGGCGCCCGGGTGTTCATGGCCGATTTCGAGGACGCCACGTCGCCCGTATGGGCGAATATCGTCGAGGGCCAGATCAACCTCCGGGACCGCTGGCACGGCAGTCTCGACTTCACCGACCCGGACACCGGCAAGGCCTATCGGCTCGGCGACAATCCAGCCGTGCTGATCGTCCGGCCGCGCGGATGGCATCTGCCGGAGGCACATGTTCTGGTCGACGGAGAGCCGGTTTCGGGCGCGCTGTTCGATTTCGGCCTCTACCTGTTCCACAATGCCCGCAAGACGCTCGAGGCGGGAAGCGGCCCCTACTTCTACCTGCCGAAGCTCGAGAGCCATCTCGAGGCGCGGTTGTGGAACGACGTCTTCCGTCATGCCCAGGAGCGGCTCGGCCTTCCGGGCGGCACGATCAAGGCGACCGTGCTGATCGAGACGCTTCCCGCCGCCTTCGAGATGGACGAGATCCTGTGGGAGCTGAAGGACCATATCGTCGGGCTCAACTGCGGCCGCTGGGACTACATCTTCTCCTTCATCAAGCGGTTGCGGAACAACCCGGCCTTCCTGCTGCCCGACCGCGGCCAGGTGGTGATGGGCAAGGCATTCCTCAGGGCCTATTCGCTGCTGCTGATCAAGACCTGTCACCGGCGCGGCGCCTTCGCCATGGGCGGAATGGCCGCGCAGATCCCGAACCGCCGCGACCCGGCCGCCAATGAGGCGGCGCTCGCCAAGGTGAAGGCCGACAAGGAACGCGAAGCAGCCGACGGCCATGACGGAACCTGGGTCGCCCATCCCGACCTGGTACCGGTCGCGATGGCGGTCTTCGACGCGCGGATGTCGGGCAAGAATCAGCTCACCAACCTGCGCGAGGATGTCGTCGTCGCCCAGAAGGATCTGCTCGAGGTGCACGAGGGCAGCCGCACCGAGGCCGGCCTCAGGGAGAACATCCGCGTCGGCGTCCAGTACATCGAGGCCTGGCTGCGCGGCCGCGGCGCGGTTCCGCTCTACAACCTGATGGAGGATGCGGCGACCGCCGAGATCAGCCGTGCGCAGATCTGGCAGCAACTGCGCCACCGTGCCACCCTGGACGATGGCCGCACGGTGACGCGGGATCTGTTCCTGACCACGCTGGACGATGAGATGGCCAATGTGCGCAAGGAACTTACGCCTGCCGTCTACGATGCCGGCCGTTTCGCGGAGGCCGTGGCACTGTTCCGCGACATGTCGACGTCCGACAGCTTCGAGGAATTCCTGACGCTGCCGGCCTACCGGCTGATCGCCTGAAATCACTCCGCGCAGGTGGGGCGGCCACGCCGGCCGCGCCGCCTCAAATGCAGCTCGCGATCATCGACAACAGCCGCTCGGCATAGAGGCCGTCGCCATAGACAGCCCACAGTGCCAACCCCGCCGCAAGCAGCAAACCGAGCGTCGCGGCGCCCGCCAGCACCGCTGTACTCGTCCCGGTGCGCGGCCGTGACACCAGCTCGACATCGCAAGGGTTCTGCATGCGTTTCGACTACCACATCCCCTGTTGCAAGTCGACTTTCGACCCCGCGCACGTTGGTTAAGCGCGCATTATCGGCCTTAATCAGTTCGTAAGCCTCTCGCCGTAGACGCATCTTCGTTCGCCGGGCATGCCACGAGGTTGGGGAGGCGCGATGCTATTTGCAGGGAGCAGGACAGCGACGCGAGGTCAGGCCGCAGGCCAGAGGAAACTCGCCCGGACGGTCGTGCCGAGCGGCCGGGAACGGACGTTCCGCGAGGACGAGATCATCGTCTCGAAGACCGATACCAAGGGCCGGATCACCTACGCCAACGACGTGTTCCTCAAGGTGGCGGCCATGTCGGAGGGACAGGCGCTCGGTGCGCCACATTCGGTGATCCGGCATCCAGACATGCCGAGGGCGGTGTTCCGGCTGTTGTGGGAGACGATCGCCTCCGGCCGCGAGATCTTCGCCTATGTGCTGAACCTCGCCGCAGACGGGGATCACTACTGGGTCTTCGCGCACGTCACCCCGAGCTTCGGTCCCGACGGGCAGATCGTCGGCTACCACTCCAATCGGCGCGCTCCGGACCGGCGCGTTCTGCCGGCCGTCACCGCGATCTATGCCCGGCTGAAGGCGGAGGAAGACCGCCACGCCAATCGCGCCCAGGGTCTCGACGCCTCCGCCGCTCTCCTCGATGCACTGCTGCGCGAGAAAGGCATGCCCTATGACGAATTCGTCTTCTCTCTCTAGGTCGGTGGCCCTGACCGCCGCCGGCGCCGCGCTGGCCGTATGCGCGCTGATCGGCGGACTGCTGTCGCCTGCGCTCGGCCAGGCGGCGGTTGCCCTGGCGGTGCTCGCGCTTCTCGCGGCCCTTCATCAGCTCGCCGTGCTGCGCGGCCGTCTCGACATGGTGGCCGGGATCTGCGAGCGCGCGGCGAAGGGCGATCTGGAGGCCCGGATCATCGGCATCCGGGAGACCGATACGCTCGGACGGATGATGCGGGCGATCAACCATCAGCTCGACATCGTCGATGCCTTCGCGCGCGAGGCGACGGCGTCGCTGTCGCATGTGCGCGACGGACGCTTCTTCCGGCGCGTCCTGCGGCGCGGACTGCTCGGCTCGTTCCGCCACGCCGCCGACGTGATGAATGCGGCGACCGCGGCGATGGGCGAAAAGTTCCAGCATTTCTCGGCCGTCACCGACAAGTTCGAAACCGAACTCGGCAGCGTCATGCGCGATGTCCGCGCGGCCGCCGAGGAAGTCGGCGACACTGCGGCGGCGATGGCGGCAGCGACCGGCGAATGCTCGGTCAAGACCACCGAGATCGGCCGCCAGGCCGACGTGATGCAGTCCGAGGTCGCCAACGTCGCCGATGCGATCGGCCGACTGAGCGCCGCCGTCGATTCGATCGGCGGGCTCGTTACAACCGCCCGCGAGGTGACCGAACGGGCAGCGGCAGAGACGCGCAACTCGCAGGGCACCATCCAGGGGCTGGAACAGGCGGCGGGCGCGATCGGCGAGATCGTCGATCTCATCCGTGCCATCGCCGAGCAGACCAACCTGCTGGCGCTCAACGCCACGATCGAGGCCGCCCGCGCCGGCGAGGCCGGCCGCGGCTTCGCGGTGGTGGCTTCCGAGGTGAAGGCGCTGGCGACCCAGTCCGCCCAGGCTACCGACCGCATCGGCGAGCAGATCGCCGTGATCCGCGCCGAAACCTCGCGCGCTGTCCAGGTGATCGGCGAGGTTTCCTCGATCGTCGGTGAGATCGTCGGCATCTCCGAGTCAATCGCCGACGCCGTGCGCGAGCAGACGATCGTCGCCCGCGGCATCGCCGACAGCATGTCGGTCGCACGCACCGGCACCGATACCGTCTCCGCCAACATCACCGATGTCGGCCGGTCGGTGTCGATCACCGGCGAAGCCGCGCGGGCCCTGACGGCCGCTGCCGAACGGCTGCGTGGCCGGGCCAGCAACCTAGAGGCGGAGATCGAGACCTATTTCGCCCGGGCCAGGGCGCTTTAGAGCGTGTTTGAGAAGGGTCACGGCCATCTTCTGAGCAGCGTGGCGGTTGCGGCGATGGTGATGAGGGCTTCGGCGACGGCGGTGAGTTGCGCGTAGTCGCGCACCAGGCGGCGGCACTTCATGATCCAGGCGAAGCTGCGCTCGACCACCCAGCGCCGCTTGAGCACGACGAAGCCCGCGGCGGTCGGGCAGCGGCGGACAATCTCAAGGACGATGTGGGTCCGGCTCCTGGCCCAATCGACGAGGCGCCCGGCATAGCCGCCATCGGCGAACACATGCTCGACGAAGGGGAAGGCGCGGCGAAAGCGGCGCAGGACGCCCTTTGCGCCGTCGCGGTCCTGGACATCGGCGGCGTGGACCTCGACGGCGAGGAGCCGCCCGTCGGTGTCGGTCAGGATGTGCCGCTTGCGCCCGTGG
>NZ_SMAK01000007.1 GCF_004346195.1 Tepidamorphus gemmatus
AGATCGGTCGGATAGGCACGGCGGCGGCGCCGCATCGGTGTCGACCTCGGTTCGGAAAAGCCGACACCCCATGAATCATACAGGAGTCGCCCTGGGAATCCCCCTTCTCAAACACGCTCTGAATTTCATAAGCCACTCCTGCAGGATACTTTGATGACGTGCGTGTTGATCGTCTCGTGATAGAATCTCAGCACACGCACGATTTGATCGTCCGATCAGAAATACATCTATATTTAATTCCGTTAACCATACTTTCAGGAACTCCGACGACGATCGGGCCGGCGAGATCTCCGCGAGCAGAGATCGACAACAAGATATGCAGGTGGACTCCATGAAATCCCTATCCCTGAAGGCGATTCTCTACGGCGTGACCGGCCTGCTGGCCGGCCTCGCGGTGCTCCTGGCGGCAGAAAATGCCCGCCACATGTGGGAGCAGCAGGCTGCGGCCCAACTGACCCAGTCCTACAACGCGGTCGGCGACCGGCTCCTGGCAACCGCGGGCAGCCTCGCCGCGGAGCGCGGTCTGACCGTCACCGGCCTGAACGCGGCCGCCCAGTCGAGCCCGGATCGCCTGGCGGCGATCACCAGGGCGCGCGAAACGGCGGATGCAGAGTTCGCGGCAGCGATCGGGGCGCTGGAGGCGATGGGGGGCAGCGATCTCCACGAGTTCGACGACGCCCGCGCCGCCTATGCTGCGATCTCGGCGGTCCGCCGCACGATCGACAGCCAGCTCGCCATGCCGAAGAGCGAACGCCCGCAGGCGGCAGCGGCGGATGCCGGGGCGGCGCTGACAGATCTCATCGACGCCACCCAGAGGCTGCGCCGCGCGCTCGATCTGTCACTCGAATCCGCGACGGCGCGGACGGCCCATCTCCAGTCGATGAAGGACGCGATCTGGGTGATGAGCGAATTCGCCGGCCGCGAACGGGCGCTGCTCGGCGGCGCGGTCGCGCAAGGCACCCCTCTCGGCAGCGGGCAGCTGCAGACCGTGGCAGGTTTTCGCGGCCGCATCGACCATGCCTGGGAAACCGTCAAGCTCATTGCCGAGGAACTGAATACCTCGCAGGCCATCGATCGCGCGATTGCGGCCGTCGAAAGCGAGTATATCGGCTCGGTCGGCGATGCGCGTCGGAGGCTGATCAACGCCAGCGCCAGTGGTGAACCGTATCCGATGACCGCCGACGAGTGGATCGCGGCGGCCACCAGGGGCATCGACGCGATCCTGGAGCTCAACCGCACAGCGGGACAGGAGATTGATGCGCTGACGGCGGAAATGGCCCGCACGGCGCGCACCTGGATGATCTTCGGCCTCGGCGCGCTCCTGGTCGCGACCGGCGGCGCGGCTCTCGCATTCTGGATCGTCGCCGCACGCGTGCTGCGCCCCCTCGAGGCGATCCGCCTTGCGATGACGCGGCTTGCCGACGGTGAACGCGACATCGCGGTGCCTGGCCTCGAGCGTCGGGACGAGGTCGGCGCCATGGCGGCCGCGGTCGAGGTCTTCCGAAGGAATGCCGAGGAGGTGGCGCGCCTCGAGGCCGAGCAGACCGAGCGCGACCGGCTGGCCGCCGAGGAGAAACGGCGGATGATGAACGAACTCGCGGACAGTTTTCTCGCCAGCGTGGGCGGCGTCGTCGAAAAGGTGTCGTCGGCCGCCGTCGAGATGGAAGCGACCGCCCGGTCGATGGCCGCGACAGCCGAGGAGACGAACCGGCGGGCCGTCGCGGTATCGGCCGCGTCGGAGGAAGCGTCGACGAACGTCAACAGCGTCGCCTCGGCGGCCGACGAACTGTCCTCCTCGATCGGCGAGATCGCCCGCCAGGTCCAGCACGCCGCCGGCATCGCGGCGAGTGCCGTGACCAGCGCCAGTGCCACCAACAGGACGGTCGAGGGTCTCGCCGCAACGGCCCAGAAGATCGGCGAGGTGGTCGAACTGATCAACTCGATCGCCGAGCAGACCAACCTGCTGGCGCTGAACGCGACCATCGAGGCGGCGCGCGCCGGCGACGCCGGCAAGGGCTTCGCGGTGGTGGCGCAGGAGGTCAAGGCGCTCGCCAGCCAGACCTCGAAGGCGACCGAGGAGATCGGCCAGCAGATCTCCGACATCCAGGCGGCCACCGCGGAGGCAGTGCGGGCGATCCGCGAGATCGGCGACACGATCGTCTCGATCAACGAGATCTCGACGGCCATCGCCTCGGCCGTCGAGGAACAGGGCGCGGCCACCGACGAGATCGCCCGCAACGTCCAGCAGGCCTCGAGCGGCACCGGCGAGGTCAGTGCCAACATCGCCGGCGTCTCGTCGGCGGCCAGCCAGACCGGCAGTGCCGCCAGTCAGGTGCTGGGAGCGGCGCGTGGACTGGCCGACCAGGCCGAACGCCTGCGGCAGGAGGTCAACGGCTTCGTCGAGCGCGTGCGCGCCGCCTGAGGCGCCCGCACACCGCCCAAGGCCGGAACCGGGTCGGGGCCAGGGATGGTTCCGGCTCGGTGACGACGCCCCTCATTGCCCTTGCCGGTCGCCGGGCACAGCCTCGCCGGTGCCCCTATCCCGGCCCGACCCGGAACGTCCTTCTGTAAAGACCGGGATCCGCCGACAGGCCTTCCTCGATGTCCCGGTAGGCCGCCATATGGCCGACGTCCATCGTTTCCGCCACGATCTCGACGGCTTCCCGCCGGACAGGGATCGCCTGGGCGACCGGCGTCCCGGCCGGCAGCACGCCCTCGAAGCCGGGGTCGGTCCATAGCGCCGGGAAATGCACGAAGCCGTCGGAGAACCGGTCGCAATCGACCAGGCCGGCCAGCGTCCGGAATGGCAGATCCTCGCGGTTGAGCGGATGGACGAACAGGATGGACCACCCTTCCGGCGCTTCCAGCGCCCAGAAATTGGTGAACTTCACCACGAACTGTCCGTCTGCCGCCGGCAGCGGCACGCCACGCACCTGCTCGGGAACGTGCAGACCGATCGGCGAGCGCGTGTGCCGCAGGCCCGGCACGCGCGGCGCCTCCCAGTCCCAGGACAATTCGCCGCCAGCAACCGTCAGGTCTGCGGCGAGCGGCATCAGCACGCCCGCCGACAGGGCGTCGATCAGCGGCGGACAGTGCTTGAGCGTGCGCACCTCGAGGCCGCCCAGCGTCTCGCTCACGGTTGTCGCCGGCATCGCCCTCAGCCAGTCCGGCAGCGCGGTCCGCGCCGCCACCGGCTTCGGCAGGATCGATTCGTAGCCCGGCAGGCAGCGGAAGGTCAGGCGCATCGTGCAGACCATCGGCGGGTCGCGGGAGCGGACCTCTCGGCACGCCCGGTCGGCGTCATCCCGGCCGGCACGAGGTGCGGCGCCGGGGTCGGGCTGGATCCACCGGTGGCCCCATCGCGATCTTGGATCGGCCGTCCTGCCGTCCGGGTTGCCGCGGCGGAACCGCATGCGGCCGCTCGTGCCCGCGTCGATCGCATGGCTACCGTGCGCTGCGCGCCTTGCGGTCGCGCTCCATCAGGAGCACGTAGACCGTGGCGGCGATCACGGTGATGACGACGAAGATCACCCCGATGACATTGATCACCGGCGACAGCCCGAAGCGGAAGCGCGAGCCGATCTCGGTGACCAGAGTCCAGTTGCCGCCGATGGCGAAGACCGTGGTGTTGTAGTTCTCGATCGACTGCAGGAAGGCAATCACCGCCGCGGTGAAGATGGTCGGAGTCAGGAAGGGCAACGTGATCCGCCGGAACACCAGAAGGTTGGAGGCGCCGAGATCGAGCGCGGCCTCTTCCAGACTGCGGTCCTGGCGTTGCAGGCGCGCCATGAACATCAGCATGCAGTACGAGGCGATGAAGGTTGCCTGCGCCATGGCCGCAACGAACAGACCGCCCGGCACATCGAAGGTCCGCCAGAAGATCAGCGTCGAGATGCCGAGGATGATGCCGGGGGTGAGGATCGGCGAGACCAGCACGCCGTAGAGGAGGCCGGTCCAGCGCGACTGCAGCCGGGTCAGGATGAAGGCGCCCGACAGGCCGAGCGGCACCGACACGGCGATGACACCGATGCCGACCACGATCGAGTTCCACAGGCCCTGCAGGATGCGCTGGTCGCGGGCGAGCTCGCCGAACCATTTCAGCGTCCAGCCGCGCCACTGGGTGACGGAGGGATAGTCGTAGGCATTGAAGGCGGCGAGCGCCATGACGAGCAGCGGCGCGAACAGGTAGAGGAAGAAGATCGCCAGATAGACGTTGAGGACCGTATCGGCCCAGCGCCCCTCGCGGCTGGCGCGGACGGGTGTGGCGGGTGCAGCGGCGGTCGTGGCGGTCATCCCCCTCACCTCGCGATATCGCGGATGCCGACCCTGAAGATCATCATCATCAGGAAGATGAACAGGATGCACACGACGAGCAGGGTGAAGGCGTAGGCCGCGCCCTGGTTCCAGTTGTTCGATTCGAAGAACTGCCGGTAGATCGTCTGGCTGAACCAGTCGCCGGAGGTTCCCCGGGTCATGATCTGCGGCACCGAGTAGGACGAGGCCGACAGCATGAAGGTCATGATGCAGCCGACCGCGATGCCGGGCTTGGCGTGCGGAATCGCGACGCGCCAGTGAATCCGCCACGTCGAGGCGCCGAGATCGCGCGCCGCCTCGATCTGGTTCCGGTCGAGCGTCTCCAGCGTGTTGTAGATCGGGAACGCCATGAACAGGATGTAGGCGTAGACCATCGCGACGAAGACGGCGGCGGGGGATTCCAGGAAGGGTATCCACTGCCCGGCGGCGAGGTCGGTGACGCCGATCCAGCTCAGCATGGTGTTCAGCACCCCCTGATAGTCGAGGATCATCAGCCAGGCATAGACGCGCAGGAGCTCATTGATGGCATACGGGATGATGAGCCCGAGCAGCAGGAAGGCGGCACGCTGCGGGGTCGCCACCTGCGCCACCGCATAGGCGATCGGATAGCAGACGACGAGCGCCAGGATGGTCACCAGCGCGGAGTAGAAGATCGTCTTGACGAAGATGCGGACGTGCAGCGCCGACATGCGTGTGTAGTTGTAGAGCGAATAGACCTTCGGCGGATCGGTTTCCTCCGCCTCCCATTCGGCGATCTGCGCGCGCAACGCCGAGATCCTCTCGGCCAGCTCCTGCCGTTCCGCCTCGGTCGCGTTCTGCGAGTCGAGCTCCAGAAGACTGACCTCGTTGTAGGCGCGGTCGATCCTGAGCGAGATGTCGGTGGAGACCGTGCGGTTCCACAGCGAACGCTCGATCATGAACAGCTGCGGCACCAGGATCATCACCAGGATCCAGACCGCCGTCAGGGCGATGAACAGCCCGGCCAGACCGCGCCCGTAGGTGCGCAGCAGATCACTCACGCGCGAGCTCCCCGGCCGGCAGCACGAGCGCATCGGCCGCCGCGAAGCCGATCCGCTGCTCGCCGGTGAGGTTGCGGCCGGCGGCGCCGGAATTGGTGAGATGCACCATGATCTCGTTGCCGTCACGCCGCAGGAACACGTTGACGAACGGCCCTTCGAGATCGCGGCGGTCGACCGCGGCTGCGATCTCGTTGTCGAGGGCAGCGCCGTTGAGGAACTGCATCCGTTCCGGCCGCACGAACAGCAATGCCTCGGCGCCGGGGGCAAGTCCGTCCCGGTTGCGCCCGCGCAGGCGGCCTGACGGACCCTCGATGACGGCGAAGCCTTCCGCTGCCTCGACCACCCTGCCGCGGAACACGTTCTGCTCGCCGACGAAGGTCGCGACGAACGGCGTCGCCGGATTGTCGTAGAGCATGTCGGTGGTGTCGACCTGCTCGATCCGCCCCTGGTTCATCACGGCGATGCGGTCGGACATGGTCAGCGCCTCGCCCTGGTCGTGGGTGATGTAGATGAAGGTGACACCGGTCTTGCGCTGGATCGCCTTCAACTCGGCGCGCATGTGCTGGCGCAGCTTCAGATCGAGCGCCGACAGCGGCTCGTCGAGCAGCAGCACCGACGGCTCCACCGCGAGTGCGCGGGCAATGGCGACGCGCTGGCGCTGACCGCCGGAGAGTTCGGTGGGCCGCTTGTTCTCGTGCCCCTTCAGCGCGACGAGTTCGATCAGCTGCATGGCCCGTTCGCGACGCTGCCTCTTCGGCATGCCACGCGCCTCGAGACCGAAGGCGACGTTCTCCCAGACCGGCATCAGGGGAAACAGCGCCAGGTTCTGGAAGATCAGTGCGGTGGGCCGACGGTTCGGGCCGATTCCGGCCATGTCCTCCCCGCCGATCAGGATGCGTCCCGAGGTCGGTTCGAGGAAGCCGGAGATCATCCGCAGGATGGTGGTCTTGCCGCAGCCCGACGGGCCGAGAATCGAGAAGAACTCGCCTGCCTTGACCTCGAGATCGGTGCGGTGGACGGCGGTGAAGTCACCGAAGACCATGGTCACGCCGTCAAGGACGACGTTCTTGCCGCGCAGTTCGCCCGTCACGCCGACAACCATCTCTGCCCCACCCGCTGTCGTCGCAGACCGGCGGCAGAGGCCGCCGGCCCTTTACCGGACCGCCGTGGCGCGCGGTCCGGTGTCGCCCGACCGCCCGCTCAGGCGTTGGTCAGCTTCTCGGAATACTCCGAGCGCAGCGAGGCGAAGAAGTCGGTCTGTGCCGGCCACCACCACAGATTGTCGATCGCCTCCTGGGTCGGATAGGCCATCGCAAAGCCCTTCTTCTGGGCCTCGTTGAGGAAGTTCTCGGCGCCGACGGCCGCCGAGTTGTAGCCGGTGTTGTTGGCGAACATGCCGCCGGTCTCGGGGCTCAGCATGAAGTTGATGAAGGCATAGGCCTGTTCGACATTCTCGGCGCCGGACGGGATCGCCATGGTGTCGAGCCAGGCAAGCCCGCCTTCCTTCGGCATCGAGTACTGCCACTTCGGGCTGTTGTCGCGATTGAGCAGCAGGCCCGTGGTGTCCCAGGTCTGGCCGATGACGCAGCCCGCATCCGTGAAGGCGGCGGTCGCCTCGGTGGCGTTGTTCCAGAACGCGCCGATGTTCTTCTTGTGCTTGATCGCCCAGTCGGTGACTGCCTCGAAGACGCGCTTGCACTCGTCCGCCGACTTGTAGAGGTCCATCGCCCGGTCGGACTTCACCTCGCCGGTGGCGTCGAGATAGATCGCCAGCGACACCAGCACCGACTTCTGGCGGACGGCCACCTTGCCAACCAGATCCTCGCGCCACAGGTCGCCATAGGACAGGGCCGCGGACTCGATCGGCAGCACCTCGTTGTTCCAGGTGATCGCCTCGGTGCCCCAGTCGCACGGCACGAGATAGCGCTTGCCGCGGTTGGTGGCGCCGAGGCTGATCGACGCGCGGTAGATCGACGGGATCACCCGGTTCACCTCGAGCTTGTTCTCATCGATCTCGGCAAGCAGATTGTCCTTGTAGTAGTTCGGCCCGGTATCGACGGACGGGAACACGACGTCGAAGCCCTTGCCGCCGGCGGCCCGCAGCTTGTTCTCGGCCTCGTCGTTCGAGCCATAGGTCGAGAGGTTCATGGTGATGCCGGTCGCCTTCTCGAAGGCTTCCTTGATGTTGTCCTGGACGTAGTCGCCCCAGGCGAAGACGTTGACGGTGCCAGATGAGGCGAGCGCGTCGGAGGCGCGCAGGATCGCCGGAGCGGCGAGCACGGCTCCGGTTGCGGCGGTCGCCTTCAGCATGGAACGGCGGTTTACTGTCGTCATGTTCTGCCTCCCGATTGATACGGCCGAAACGGGGTTCTCCCGCGCGAGGAGGCTGCGATCAGGCTGCAACCCCGCGTCGGCCCCCGGCGTTAGCAGGCCGCCTTGACAAGTGTATGACAGCTGTCGCCTTGCTGTCATCGTTCTTGGCTAACCGGCTGGGCAGAGGCGACCGAGGCGCGCTCGCATGACCAACATTCTGCTGATCACGGCCGACCAGTGGCGCGGCGATACCTTCGGTGCGGCCGGCCATCCGGTGGTGCGCACCCCCAACATCGACCGGCTGGCCGGCGAGGGCGTGCGCTTCGCGCGGCATTTCGGCCAAGCCGCGCCATGCTCGCCGGCGCGGGCCTGCCTCTATACCGGCCTCTACCAGATGACCAACCGGGTCTGCCGCAACGGCACGCCGCTCGACCGGCGCCACGACACGCTGGCGCTGGCGATGCGCCGGGCGGGTTACGATCCCACCCAGTTTGGCTATACCGACGTCTCGCTCGATCCGCGCGACCGCTCGGGACGCGATCCGGCGTTGACGACCTACGAGAGCGTGCTGCCCGGGATGAGCGTCAGGGTGTTGCTGCCCGAGCATGCGCGGCCGTGGTTGTCCTGGCTGAGGGGCCGCGGCGTCGAGGTGCCGGCCGGGCTCGACATCTACCTGCCCAGGAATGCGCCGGCCGATCCGCCGGCCGGGGCGGCGCCGGTCTACGGGCCGGACGAGACCGAGACCGCGTTCCTGACCAACGAGTTCCTGCGCTGGCTGTGGGAGCAGGACGGCCCGTGGTTCGCGCATGTGAGCTTCCTGCGGCCGCACCCGCCCTTCATCGTGCCGGAACCCTATGCCTCGATGTATCCGCCGGAAGCGGCCACGGTTTTCGTGCGCCAGCCGACCGCCGCGGAGGCTGCGGCCCTACATCCCTTCCTCGCCTACAGCCTGGCGTCGATCCGCAAGGGCAGCTTCGTGTACGGCGCTGAGGGCTTGATCAGCGAGTGGGATGACGCGGCACGGCGGCAGATCCGCGCTACCTACTGGGGCATGGTCTCCGAGGTCGACGCACAGATCGGCCGCATCCTCGACGGGCTGGACGAGGCGGGCGCTGCCGCCGACACGATGGTGATCCTGACCAGCGATCACGGCGAGATGCTGGGCGACCAGTGGCTGTTCGGCAAGCTCGGCTGGTTCGACGCGAGCTATCACGTGCCGCTGATCATCCGCGACCCGAAGACCACGGCCGGCGGCACCGTCGTCGAATCCTTCACCGAGTCGATCGACATCATGCCGACGATCCTGGAGCGGATCGGCGCCGAGGTGCCGGACCATCTCGACGGGCGTTCGCTGATGCCGTTCCTGCGCGGCGAAACGCCGCCCGGCTGGCGCGCCGAAGCGCACTGGGAGTTCGATTTCCGCGAGGTCGCGACAGGCGAGACGGAGGCGGCGTTCGGACTGCCGCTCGATGCGCTCAACCTGGCCGTGATCCGCAGCGAGCGCTACAAGTATGTCCACTTCGCCGGCCTGCCGCCGCTCCTGTTCGATCTCGAGCGCGAGCCCGGCGAACTGGTGGACCGGGCGAACGACCCGGCCTATGCCGCGATCCGTC
Organism: Tepidamorphus gemmatus; assembly: GCF_004346195.1. NCBI lineage: Bacteria > Pseudomonadati > Pseudomonadota > Alphaproteobacteria > Hyphomicrobiales > Tepidamorphaceae > Tepidamorphus > Tepidamorphus gemmatus. Next base: position 9,260 of record NZ_SMAK01000007.1, read on the forward strand.
TGGAAATGGCAGAGAAGCTGCTGGCCTGGCGGGCGCGCCATCTCGACCGGCGGCTGTCGGGGATCGAACTGACCGAGGGCGGACCGGTGAGCGCCGGCTTGCATCGCAGGGTCGGGTAACGCGGATCATCGCAGCCGCGATCCGATGATGCGTTCCGGGCGAGAGGCTGCCGAGGTTGCGACGTTCCGGTGTCGAGAGGGGTCGGCTAAACGGGCACGGGACCGGACGTCCGGCGCAACGCGGTCGCGACTGAATGGCAAGGCAGCTCGCGCCCGGGCGACCGCCGGAAGGCGTCGCCGTAGCCGTGGCGTCGGCCTGCACACGGCACGTGAACGGGTTGCCCGACATCGTTGCGAAGAACCGGCGGGCTGCACGCTGATCGCAACCGCTGTTCCGCTCCTGCTTCCCGTCACGTCGTACATCCTGACGGCGAACCGGGTTCACCGATGCGGAAACTGTCCCAATCTCGCCGACACCCGCCGGTCAGACGTCTGCCGTCAGCGATCTTCCGCATGATCAACGAGGCGAGCGCATGCGACCGATCTCCTCGATCATTGCCGTCCTGGCGGGGCTCGCGACCAGCGGATCGGCGGCTGCGTCCGGGCCGGGCGGAGCGGCGGGGCTCGAGAAGGCGGCGATCTGCGCCTCCTGCCATGGTCCGGTCGGCATCTCGCCGGTGCCGACCTATCGGAACATCGCCGGGCAGAACGCGCTCTGCCTGGAACATGCGCTGAAGCGCTACCGGGCCGGCGAGCGGGGCGGCGATCAGTTCGGGATGATGTTCACGGTGACGCAGGCGCTGAGCGATACCGACATCACCGATCTCGCCGACTACGATGCCAGCCTGCCGGCCGGCCGCTGAGCCGGAATATCGGCGCTTGCGGCGTGGCGACCTGCGGCGTGACGAAAGGTCAGGAACTTGTGGCCGACGAAGTTGACCGCCGCGCCCACCGCGATGGCGATGCCGTGGGCGGTCGCCTCGGGCATGAAGGCGTAGTCGGCGGCCGGGAAGACGCGCGCGACGAGGAGCATCGCCACCGACCAGACCACCACCGCTCCGGCCGCATTGACGATCAGGAACACCGCGACCTGCCGTCCGATCGGCACGGTTGAACCCGGGAACACATAGGCCCGGTAGAGGGCAAAGCCGGCCGTCATGCCTATGGCGTAGGCGACCAGGATCGCCGCGGAGAACGGCAGCACCAGCGATAGCGGAAAGCGGACGAGCCAGTTGATCGCGGCGGCGAGCCCGCCCAGCAGCAGGAAGCGCAGGATCTGCGCGATGAGCGTTCGGTTCACGCGCCGAGCCCGTACCAGGCGCCGAGGAAGGTCAGCCCCATTACCGCGCCGAGCATCAGGCTGGTGCGGTCGCGGATGGCGAAGGCGACCGGATCGTCGTTGAGCTCGCCGCGCTGGCACAGCAGCCAGACGCGGCCGATCCACAGGAACAGGATCGGCGGAAAGGCCCAGAGCCAGATCGGATTCGCATACAGCCCGACCTTGAAGGCATCGTTGATCAGGTAGAGCACCATGATCACGATTGCGGCCAGCCCGCTGGCCACACCCATGGCCAGCAGCAGTGGACCGTCGGTGGTGATGTAACCGCGGCCGGCGATCCGGCGCTCGCCGAGGGCGGCCATGCGTTCGACCTCGGTATGCCGCTTGGCGAAGGACAGCGAGGCAAACAGGAACATCGAGAAGACCAGCAGCCACGGCGAGACCACGACACCGGCCGAGGCAATTCCCAGGCCGAGTCGCATGGTGAAGAGCAGCGCCAGCACGAAGGCATCGACGATCGGCTGCCGCTTCAGCGCCATCGAATAGGCGACGGTCAGGATCAGATACGCCGCGAGCAGCGCCACGGCCGCCGCGCCGACAATCGCGGCAAGGCCGAAGGCCAGGGCAAAGCCGATCGGCAGGGAGAGCACGGCAGTGGAGATCGGCATGTGCCCGCTGGCCAGCGGCCGCAGCCGCTTCGACCAGTGACGGCGGTCCTCGGGCAGGTCGAACAGATCGTTGAGCAGATAGGTGGTGGAGGCGAGCACGCCGATCGCGACGAAGGCGATCGCGGCATTCGCCCAGGCAACCGTATTGCCGATCTCGCCGCCGAGCACCAGGGGCACGAAGACCAGCCCGTTCTTCGCCCATTGGTGCAGCCGCGCCGCCTTGGCGAAGGCGGCAGCGATGCTCGGACGCGGAAACGTCGCCTCGACCGGACGGAACCGGGCTGCCTCACGCTCGATGCGACGGGGCGCCTCGACCAGCACGACCGTATCGGCGCGCCGCCAGACGGGTAGGTCGGCGCTGCTGTCGCCAGCGTAGGAGAAGCCGTCCGGAAAGGCCTGCGCCAGCGCCTCGGCCTTGGCCGCGCCCTTCATGTTGGTAACACCGTCGCTGGCGATCACCCGGTCGATGAACGGGAAGCGTCTGGCGATGGCGGTGGCAAGCAGCAGGTCGGTTGCAGTCGCCAGCACCACCTGCCGGCCCTTGGCCTTCTCGGCCGCGGCATAGGCGGCGAGTTCCTCGTTGACGGGAAGCGAGTCGACATCGACGGCGACCTGCTCGGCGAGCCGGCGCTTCAGGACCGCGCGGCCCTGCATGAGCCAGCGGACGACCTTGAAGATGCCGAACGGATTGCGGCGCAGGAAGCCGATCGCGGTCTCGTGCAGGATGTCACAGCGGATCAGACTGCGATCGAGATCCAGCACCAGCGGCGGCAGATCGCAGCGCGCCCCCGACTCCCCCGTATCGGCATGGATCGATGGTTTGGCCGTGCGCAGAGCAGCGGTCATTGCCCAGTTCCGTTCAGCTTTCGGTCGTGGCCGTCCGCAGTCCAAGAAAGGCGAGCGGTCGGCAAATTGCAAATTAACGTCTCGGTAAGAGTTAACGTCGGGAGATCCCGGTGCCTCGCGGCTCCGATATCCGATAGGATTGTCTTGAAGGTGTCAGGCTGGTCTTAGCAAACATCTCCGATACTGGGGCACCGATGACCAGACCGACGTCCAGCCGCATCGGCACGCCCGCATTCTCCACCGCGATCGCGCTCGCAACGGTGGCTGCCGGTACCGCGGCTCTTGCGGCCCTGACGGTCGAGCCGAGGCTTATGGCATTCGCGCGGGACTGGGCAGGCAGTTTCGGGCTCATCCCCGGCTGCAACATCAAGGGCAACATCGCGGCGAACGGCCAGCGCATCTACCACGTGCCCGGCCAGGAATACTACGCCGCGACGCAGGTCGATCTTGCCCGGGGCGAGCGCTGGTTCTGCAGCGAGTCGGACGCACGGGCTGCCGGATGGCGACGCGCCAAGATCTAGCGCCGGGCCGATGCTGTCGGCTGCTCCAGGAACACCGTGACGCTGGTCGCCTTGCCGTCGGCATCGACGACGGAAAGGGTGGAGAAGCCGGACCCGTCCGGTTGCCAGATGACGCTACGGCGACGCTGTGCGGCATCGACGGGACGGCCGTTGGCGAACCACTGGAAAGGCGGACGGCCGCCGTCGAGCTTGACGACCAGCGGCCGCGGCCGGCCGTCCGGTGCATGCTGCAGGGCAACGCGGGCGCCATCCGGCGGAAAGACGATCGTTGGCGGCGCCTCGGGCACGACGGGGCCGGCGATCGGCCGCAGCGGCTCGAAGCGGCGCAGCGCCGGCGGCAGGTCGGCCGCGCCGGCGATCAGCGTCCCGGCCGGCGGTGGCGGCAGCGGCACACGACGCCCGCCGAGGCGCTCGAACGCGTCGAACAGGATCGGCGCGGCGGTGAGCCGCCCCGACAGGCCGGGAACCGAGGCGCCGTCCGGACGGCCGACCCAGACCCCGATGACATGGCGCCCGTCAAACCCGACCGACCAGGCGTCGCGAAAGCCGTAGGAGGTGCCGGTCTTGTAGGCGAAGCCGGCACCGGCCCGCCCGGGCGCGGGCGGCGTTCCCTTCAGGATGTCGCCGACGAGCCAGGCCGCGCGCGCATCGAGGAACTCCCCCTCGTCCTCCGGCAGACTGGGCCCGGCGGCGACCTCGCGCCGCAGCACAACCGGCCGCCCGCCCGCGGCAAGACCCGCGAACAGGGTCACCAGACCGTCCATCGTCATGCCGACGCCGCCGAGGCCGACCGGCAGGCCTGGCGCGTCGCCCCGGGGCAGCACCGGCGTCGCGCCGGCGCGCCGCAGCCGCGCGACGAGGCGGGTGGGCCCGACCGCCTCGAGCAGGCGGATCGCCGGTATGTTGAGCGACTGCTGCAGCGCTTCCCGGACGCTGACCGTACCCTGATAGGCGAAGTCGAAGTTGCGCGGCCGGTAGGTGCCGAAGCTGGTCGGGCGATCGTCGATCAGCGTCTCGGGCAGCGCGAGCCCCGCCTCGAAGGCGAGGCCATAGATCAGCGGTTTCAGCGTCGAGCCGGGCGAGCGGACGGCGCGTATCATGTCGACCTGTCCGGCCCGGCCGGCGTCGAAGAAGTCGGCCGAACCGACTTCGGCCAGCACCTCGCCGGTGGAATGGTCGGCGACGAGAATCGCAAGCGACATGCGCGCGCCCAGTCCGGCGGCTCGGTCGCGCGCCAGCGCCTCGAGCCGCGCCTGCAGGCCCGCGTCGATGGTGAGGCGACGCTCCGCACCCGCCCACGCGGTTGCCGCCACGAGGCGCGACAGGTGCGGCGCAAGATGGGGCATGTCGCGGCGCGCCGCCGGCACACTGGCCGCGACGGCGGATGCAACCTCATCGGCTTCGATGACGCCTGCTGCGACCATCCGTTCCAGCACCCGGTTGCGGGCCGCCGTCGCCGCGCCGGGATTGCGGTCCGGTCGGCGTGTCTCGGGCGCCTGCGGCAACGCGACCAGCAAGGCGGCTTCGGCAAGGGACAACCGGCGCGGCTCACGGCCGAACCAGGCGATCGAGGCGGCACGGACACCCTCGAGATTGCCGCCATAGGGCGCGAGTGTCAGGTAGAGCGACAGGATCTCGTGCTTCTCGAAGGCAAGCTCCAGCCGGATCGCGTCGCGCATCTGAACGAGCTTGGCAGCGAGGCTGCGTTCGGCGCGGGGGGTCAGCAGGCGGGCGACCTGCATGGTCAGCGTCGAGCCGCCCGAGACGATGCGTCCCGACGTCACCAGCTGCCAGGCGGCACGCCCGAGCGCCAGCGGATCGACACCGGCATGGCTGGCGAATCGACGATCCTCGTAAGCGATCAGCATGTCGAGGAAGCGGCTGTCGACGGCATCGGCGTTCACGGCGAGCCGCCACCGCCCGTCGGAGATGGCAAAGGGCCTGAGCAGCACGCCGTCGCGGTCGACGATCTCGCGGGAGACTTCAATGGCGCGCGCGCGGGCGACCGTCTCGGCACCGCCGGGCGCGGCAAGAAAGGCTGCGGCGGCAACGATCGACACGACGAGTACGATCGCGGCAAGCGCACCCCCCACCGCGCGAACCGTCGCCCCCCCTTCGTCGCGCATCACCGCCCCCGATGCCAGACGGTCAGGGCCTTGGACCGAGCACCTCGAGGCGGCCGGTCTCGCCGCGCGCGTTCAGATAGGGGCGATACATGTCCTCGACATGCACCGGCGGGTGGACGAAGCTGCCGGGCGAAACGGCCCGCACCACATAGGCGAGCGAGAATTCCCGGTCGCCCCTGCCGTCGCGCTCGAAGGCAGCGACGAACCGGTCGTCGCGGAACTCGACATGGGCCGGGTTGACGTCGTCCGGCAGCCAGCCGAAACCCGCCAGATCCGCCGATCCCACGAGGCTCGGATTGTCGATCTCGAAGCCGGCGGGCAGCATGTCGACGACCAGCACCTTGCTCGGCCAGTCGCTGGTCTCGGTCACCTCGATGACCACGACGAAGCGGTCGTTCTGCGCGACCTCGGCAACCGGCACCGGGTCGCCGTTCATGTCGTAATAGGTGCGGGTGATCGAGAATCCGTTGGCCTCGGGACCGCGCGGCACTTGCGGGATGCCGGTTGCGGTCAGGACGGCGGTCACGGCGTGGTCGGAGGTGTTGCGGATGCTGACCGGCCGGCCCTCGAGCCGCTCGCCCGAATAGCGCCGCAACAGGTTGCCTTCGACAACCTCGCCGTCGACATCGAGCCTGAGCGCGCCGGACCGGTTGATCAGCGCATGGGCTGCCATCAGCATCCAGCCGTCCTCCTGGGTGCTGGTGTAGCGGCGGCCAGCGCGCTCGGCATCAACGACCTGCAGCAGCGTCGGGATCGGACCGTCGCCGACACCGCTTTCGGCAACGAGGGTCAGGGTGGCGGCGCCGTCGCGCAGCCTCGAGCCGTAGTCGGATCGGTAACCGCTGCCGGTGCTGCCCTCGAGACTCTCCAGCGCGGCGGCAAAGGCCCGACGGGCGCGCTCGGCCTCCCCGTAGAGTGCCAGCGCCGCACCGAGCTGCGCCTTGGCAAGCGCGGTCGGAAAGTCGGACAGCCGCGTATCGGCATAGTAGCGGAGGTCGGAGATCGCTGCCCGCTTGTTGCGGGCGAGCACATAGAGCGCATAGGCGATCTGGACGCCTTCCCCCTCGACATCGGTCGCCACAGCGAGCCCGTTGGACAGGTGGTCCAGCGCCTGGCCGAAAGCGAGATCGGGCACCGCATGGCCCTGCTCGCGGGCGCGCGTCAGGAACTCGCTGACATAGGCGTCGAGCCACAGGTCGCCGCCGCCGGTGGGGCCCCACAGGCCGAAGCCGCCGCCGGAGGACTGCTTTGCCAGAACGTCCTTGATCGCCTTGTCGATCCGCTCGCGCAGCTCCGGCTCGGTGCCGAGGCCGAGGTCGCGCGCGACGGAGGACAGGTAGAGCAGCGGCATGCCGCGGCTGGTCAGCTGTTCGGCGCATCCATACGGATAGCGGTCGAGCGCCGCCATGATGGCGGGAATGTCGAGCGCGCCGGCGCGGGTGACCGACAGGCTGACGAAGCCGCTGCCGGGGATCCGGTCGGCGACGAGCGCCCCGTCCAGCGTGAGGCTCGCGCCCGGAGCGAGCGAGACGACCCGGCGCTCGCTCAGCGGCGGCTCGGCGCCCCGCACCCCGATGTTGAGATCCTGCGTGATCTCCAGTCCGCTTTCATGGGCAAGCCGCACGCGCAGCCGGTCCTGGCCGATGCGGGTGGCGGTCAGCGGCACCGAGACCGCCGCCTTCTGCTTCTCGGCCATGTGCAGCATCGCGGCCGGTTCCGGTGTGCCGGCGGATACGGGACCCTGGCTGTCGATCGAAACCACATAGGCGCCGGCAGGGCCGTCGGTGTTGTCGAGGTCGATGCGCAGCCGCGACCGGTCACCCGGCGCAAGGAAGCGCGGCAGGCTCGAGAGCATCACCACCGGATCGCGGACGATGACGTCGCCCGTGCCGTGGCCAACGCCATCCCTTGTCCAGGCGACCGCCATCACCCTGAGCGTGCCGTTGAATTCGGGGATATCGAAGCTGACGGTCGCGCGCCCGTCTGCATCCGTGGTCACCAGCCCGGAAAACAGCGAGACGGGCTCCTGCGTCGGCGGGCTGCCCTGCATGGCCGCCGCCTCGCCGCCGCCCGCGCGCAGCCGGCCGACCTCGCCCGAGAGCCCGTCGATCAGCGCGCCATAGATGTCGCGCATCTCCATGGCGAGCTTGCGCTGGCCGTAATACCAGGTCTCCGGCGCCGGTGGCTGGAAACCGGTGAGGTTGAGGATACCGACATCGACCGCGGCAACCGTCAGATAGGCCTGTTGTCCCGGCGCAAGCCCGCCGACCGCCAGGGGCACCGACATCTCGCCGCGCGGGCGGACGACCTCGGGGAGATCGAGATCGACGGTCAGGGTGCGGTCCGCCATGTCGATCCCGAGCCAGGCGAGGCCGACGGCGCGGGCCGGCATAAGCGAGGCATTCTCGCCCATCGGGCGCAGCACCGTCGCGGTCACGTAGGCGCCGGGTGCCCAGCTCGCATCGACGGTGAATTCGACTGTGCCACCGGCATCACCGACGTCGACCTCACGGCGCTCAAGAACGGTCTCGCCGATCACCGCGACGATCGCCGTGCCGGCGATGCGCGGCGCGATGGTCACGCGCGCCGTGTCTCCGACCCGGTAGGACGGCTTGTCGAGGGTGAGTTCGACGGAGTCCGGGCTGTCGGCGTCGCTGGCCTCGACATACCAGCCGGCGGTGAACTCGATGCTGGTGACGGGACCGTCGGGATCCGGGGACATGACCTCGAGGCGGTAGCGGCCCCAGTCCACGTCGACGGTCAGCCGCGCCGGCTGGTCGGCGGCCAGGTCGATACGGCCGTCGGCGACGCGTGAGGTATACGTCACGGCGTCGTAGGTCCAGCTGCCGTCGAGCCGGTACCACTGGAAACTGCGGTCGACGCGCAGGAGCTCCCAGCGGACGCCGCGCTGGGCGATGCGTTTGCCGGAGGGGTCGAGCGCAATGACATCGAAGGCCGCGCTGGTCCGCTCCGGCACGCTGCCGTCGGCAAACAGCGGCCGTACGCCCAGCATCGGCACGCCGGTCTCGATCGGCAGTTCGAGACGGCGCTCGACCGCCCGGCCGCCGCCCTCCCGCATGCGCACGTCGATGCGTGCCTTGAGCGGTCGGGTCGTGTCCGGCAATGCCGGCGCGGCGATCCTGAAGGTCGCCCTGCCGTCCGCGCCGGTGCGTGGCAGGTCGTAGAGCGGTTCGCGGACAGGTGTCACCTCCTCGTCGGCTAGGCCGAAGCGATAACCCGGCCAGTCCGGCAGTTCCGAGCTCGGCGCGACGATGATGTCGCCCTCGAGCCGCAGGTCGGCGGCAGGCGCCCCATAGAGGAAGCGCCCGTCGACCTCGGCCTCGATCGGTTCGGTGGCCGGCAGGACGGCGGCGGCGGTGGTCAGGTCGAACGTGATGCGGTCGGGCACGAAATCCTCGACGAGGAAGTCGATCGAGGCGACCGGCTGTCCCTTCGGGTCGGTATAGGCGGCCACCGTCCATGAGCCGCGCATCGCGTCGCCGATCATCGGCAGGGCGAAGAGATGCCCGCCCATGGCGTCGTCGCGGCCGATCAGCCGCCTGTCCTCGACCCCGTCAGGACGTGTGACGATCAGCGTCAGCGGCAGGCCGGCGACGGCCTGGGCGGTGTCGTCGCGGACGAGTGCCGTCAGGTTGACGGTTTCCCCCGGCCGGTAGACACCGCGATCGGTGTAGAGGAACACGTCGAGCGGGCCGGGTGCCTCTCGGCCGGCCACGCCGCGATCGGTCAGGTCGAAGCCCGGGCGGGTCATGTCGAGGAAGGTGAAGTCGAGGCCGCCGTGTTCGGCCGTCAGCACGCCGGGCGCCATGCCGCCGGTGCCGCGGGTCAGTCCGGCAGCGAGCCGGGCGTGGCCGTCGGCGTCGGTCGTCGCCTCGCCCAGCACCTCGTTGTTGCGCGCCAGCAGCCGCAAGGTGACGCCCGCCAGCGGCCGTGCCGTCTCCAGCGAGCGGGCGAAGACATGCAGGCCCTCCTGTCCCATCAACGTGGTGAGGCCGACGTCGGAGACGATGAACCACTGGGTGGCGTTCGCCTCCCAGTATTCCTGCTTCGCCCCGACCGCCCTGGCGGTCATCACGTAGACGCCGGGCCGCCGCTCGGGCAACGCCTCGTCGATCGGGAACAGCGTGGTGACGTCTCGGTTCAGTTCGTTGCGGACCTCGAGCGCGCCGCTCCAGATCTTCTCGCCCGTCTGTTCGGCGATCCGCTCGGCGTCCCAGTTGTCGAGCTGGCGCAGGAACGGGCCGTCGCCGACGATGTTGGTGAGGCCACGCGCGCCGATCCGGTAGAGCTCGATCTCGATCTGCGAGGTGTTCACCGTCACCGCCGGTACACCCCGTGCGCCGACCCGCGGCAGCACGAAGCTGCGGCCGGCGAAGCGGACGCCGGGATTGCGGTCGGGAACGTAGATGTCGAAGTTCGAGGCGATCTCGGTCGTCTCGTCGACCACAGAGGGCACGCCGGGGCGCACCGACAGCCGGTAGCGTTCTCCGTGACGGATGCCGTCCACGCACAGCTGCTCGCCCTCGGCGGTCACCGCAGGAGGGGTGCGTCCGTCGAGCGTCACGAAGGGCGTGAAGTCGATGCGGCCGACCTGAAGCTGTTCCGAGAACTGCACGCAGATGCGCGGATTTGGGGCATCCGAATCGATGCTGTAGTCGACGACGCGGAAGCCGTGGGTCCGCCTCAGCTCCTCGAAGGCCTCCCTCACGACCGACGAGTCGACCAGCTTCAGACTCGCCTTGTAGGCCTCGATCGCCGGCCGGTAGCGCTGCTGGCGCTCGAGGGCCTGCGCCAGCAGGTCATAGGCCTCGGCCCGGGCCGTGCGGTCCCTGGCCTCGCGGACCGCCGTCACCGCCGTCCAGACGGCCTCGCTGTTGATGCGGTAGCTGTCTTCCTCTCCCGGCGACATTGCCAGGAGTGCGCGCGCCAGACCGGTGAACACGGCGGCATCACCGGGGGCGAGCGGCACGGCACGACGGAACAGGTCAGCCGCTGCCTCCGGATCGCCGGAATCGAGCGCCCGGCGGGCCTCGGCGATCAGCGCGCGGGCGGTCTCGCCCTGCGGCACCGGCGCAGCCCGCAGACGAGCAGCGTGGGTTGCGGCATCGTCGAGAATCCAGTCGAGCACGAAGCTGAGATCCGGCGGTGGCAGCGTCTCGACGCGGACCGTCACCTCGCTGATCCGGCCGGCGATCGCACCCGAGAACGACTTCAGTTCGCCAGCCTCCGACTTCAGGAAGCACCAGCCGGCATTGCGGTTGTAGGTGAAGGCCTTGCAGGCCGTATCGTCGATGCAGGCCTGCTCGCACTGGTCGAGCGGGACGCCGCGCAGGGTCTGGTAATCGTGACCGTAATAGTCACCATCCTCGACGGTGACGATGCGCCGTTCGATACGGCTATCCTGGGCTTGTGCAACCGCCATCGGCGGGTCCGTGGCCAGCAAGGCACCGGACAGGAGGACCATCGAGACGAGACCCACGCGACGCAACCACATCCTATCCTCCCTGGGGCCGCCATGGGCCCGTTCCGGCGCATTGTGACCAAAGCCCAGCAGCGCGTCCATCTCGTTGCGGGAGGTGGCAGCAACCGACGCCCGGACATATCGTGCGCATGTTTCGTGCTGATTGCACTTCCGAACCCGGACGGACCCGCGATGATCGTGATCGATTCTCCCGCCGTGAACGAACTGCTCGACTGGCACGCGCTGGTGGCAGCACTGAGAGAGGGGCATCGCGGTGCGCGACCGCGGATCGACGACCTCTTGCAGCGCGACGGCGCCGCAGCCTTCCTGATCCGCGCCGCCTGGCAGCCGGGCGGGGCACTCGGCCTGAAGGCGGTGACCGTGTTTCCGGAGAATCCCGACCGCGACCCGCCGCTGCCGGCGGTACAGGGGCAGTTCCTGCTGTTCGATGGGCAGACCGGGCGCGTCACCGCGGCAATCGATGGCGCCGCAATCACCGCCTGGAAGACGGCGGGCGATTCGGCGCTCGGGGCGGACCTGCTGGCGCGGCCGGACATCGAGACGATGGCGATGGTGGGCGCCGGCAGCATGGCCGAACCGCTGGTCCGGGCGCATCTGGCGGTCAGACCGTCGCTGCGCCGCATCCTGATCGCCAACCGCAGTCGCAGCCGCGCCGAAGCCCTGGCGCAACGCCTTGCCGACACCGGCCGGCGGATCGAGATCGCGGAAAGCGTGGACGCGGCCGTCGCCGAGGCCGACCTGATCAGCACAGCAACCATGAGCCACGCGCCGCTCATCAAGGGGCTGCTGCTCAGGCCCGGGGCCCATGTCGACCTCGTCGGCGCCTACACACCTGACATGCGCCAGGCCGACGACGACGTGCTGCGCCGCGGCCGGCTGTTCGTCGATGCGCGCGAGACGACGCTGCACGAGATCGGCGAACTGAAGATCCCGCTCGCTGCGGGGGTGATCAGCGAGTCGGACGTTTCCGGCGACCTGTTCGATCTGGTGCCGGCAGCCGACCGCGGCGAAGCCGCACGCCGCTCGCCCGAGGAGATCACCGTCTACAAGAATGGCGGCGGTGCGCATCTCGACCTGATGACGGCGGGCGCGATCCATGCCGCCTGGCGGCAACGGCACCGGCTGTAGCTGCCCGCCCGACCCTGCCCGCCCCGCTCTGCCGGTCGGCTCAGACCAGCCAGGGGACGAGACTGTGCAGGGCGATTCCGGCAGCAGCACAGCCGGCGAGCACGGTGAGCGTCCCGACGCCGAAGCGGAAGACCGCCAGCAACGCCGCAGCGGCCAGCAGCGCCGAGGGCCAGTCGATCGAGGCGATGACCGGGACGTCGAGGCGCAGCCCGAAACCGGCCGCCTCGACGACCTCGGCGAACACCACATGCAGCCCGAACCACAGGGCAAGGTTGAGGATCACGCCGACTACCGCCGCCGTGATCGCCGTCAGCGCCGCGGTCAGCGACCGGTTGTGCCGCAGCCGCTCGATGAAGGGCGCCCCGAGGAAGATCCACAGGAAACAGGGGGTGAAGGTGACCCAGGTGGTCAGCAGCCCGCCCAACGTGCCGGCGATCAGCGGCGGCAGACCGCCCGCTTCACGGAAGGCGGCCATGAACCCGACGAACTGTGTCACCATGATCAGCGGTCCCGGCGTGGTTTCGGCCATGCCGAGTCCGTCGAGCATCTCGCCCGGCGCGAGCCATCCGTAGTTCTGCACGGCCTCCTGTGCCACATAGGCCAGTACCGCATAGGCGCCGCCGAACGTCACCACCGCCATGACGCTGAAGAACGCGGCGAGCTGCGCGAAGACGTTGGCAGGTCCAAGCGCGATGACAAGGCCGGCGACCGGCGCCAGCCACAGCGTCAGCAGCACCGCGGAGAGCCGGAAGGCGGCGGCGCGGTCGACGCGCGCGTGATCGGGAACCTCCTCGCCGAGAATCGTCCCCGCATCCGCGACGGTCTGCCCGCCCAGCAGGCCGTGACCGCGGCCATCGGCGAAGGCCGGCAGGTTGGCGCGGGCACCGAGATAGCCGACGAGCCCCGCCACGAGAATGATCAGCGGGAAGGGCAGGTTGACGGCGACGATGGCGACGAACGAGGCGGCGGCGATCGCCACCATCGCTCCGCTGCGCAGGGCACGCCGACCGATGCGGACGACGGCCTGCGCGACAATCGCCAGCACTGCGGCCTTCAGGCCGAAGAACAGGGCCTCGACGAGCCCGACATTGCCGTAGAGGGCATAGATCCAGCTCAGCGCCATGATCGCCGCGGCGCCCGGCAACACGAACAACAGACCGGCGATGATGCCGCCGGGAGTGCGGTGCATCAGCCAGCCGACATAGACGGCCAGCTGCTGCGCCTCGGGTCCCGGCAGCAGCATGCAGTAGTTGAGGGCATGCAGGAAGCGGGTCTCGCCGAGCCAGCGGCGCTCCTCGACGAGGATCCGGTGCATCATCGCGATCTGGCCGGCCGGACCGCCGAAGCTCAGCAGGCCGATCCGGGCCCAGACCCGTGTCGCCTCGGCAAGGGTTGGATGCGGGGGGCGTGTCATGCCGCGCGCTCCTTGCGCCGCGTGGAGGGCGGGATACGGGTCTCGCCAAGGCAGATCTCGGACAGACGTTTGAGCCTCGACGCAGCTGAGGCGGCGGGTGCCGGATCGGCCCGATCGTCCGCCGGCGTCTGGCAGGGCGCGCGCAAGGCCATGCGGTCTGGTAGCCGGAAGCGGGTGGCGGCGCAATCGGGATGATCTCGTCAGACCGGCCAGGGCCCGTCGGGCACTGTCGTACCACCCCAGCTGCGCAACTCTCGTCGCGAACCGACAGCGCATCTATACACGCTGCCGAGGTGCTCGACGCCGGTCTTCCATATCGCCCTGACAATCATGAGTCTTGCGATATGATCGAACGTTCCAACGTCCGCCTCCCGTCGGACCTCCCCACCGCACCCGACGCAACGGCGCGATCAGGGCGACTCTCCACCGACACCCGATCTGACAGATCCGGTCCGGCCGGGCACCCTCATACCTCTTCCTCAAGCTGCGCGATCCGCGCCGCCGCCTCGTGCGGGTTGACCACCGCCTGGCGGATCAGGCTGTCGAAGCGGTCGATCAGGGTGCGGATGTGCTCGGTGGCGTTGAGGACGAGGTACATGTCGCCCATGTAGATCGCCGCACGCTGCGGACCGAAGATGGTCATCGGCGCGGAGAAGGTTCGGCGGGCATCATAGAGAAACAGCCGGAAGGTCGGATAGAGCTCGTCGAGAAGGCGGGCCATCCGAGCGAGCTGGGCGCGCCGCTCGGCTGCACCGAGACCGGACCACATGCCCTCGCCGCGGGCAAAGGAGACGAGACGCTGCAGCGGCATGCAGACCTCCATGTCGGTTTCCGGTCTGCGGGTGTAGGCCAGATAGGAACCGGCGTCGGCGATCGAGGCCTCGATGCGCGCGTCCGGCTCCCGGCCGAGCTCGTAGCGGATCACCGCCTCGGTGCGCAGCAGATCCGGCAGCGTCGCCGGGACGTAGCGGATCTTGAAGCCCGTTGCCTCGCGCCGCCAGTGCTGCAGACGGGAATCGTCGATGCCGGAGGCGCCGAGCTCGATGGCCAGCATCGGCGCGATCTCGGCCGACAGCCGCTCGCTCTGGCTGATGCCGAGCAGCCAGTCGAGGCTGACGCCGTGGGCGCTGGCGATGGCGACCAGCGTCTCGGCGCGCGGCAGGCGCACGGCGCGCTCGGACATCAGCTGCGAGAGGGCGGAGCGATCGAGGCCGATCGTCGCGGCAAAGGCCGACTGGCCGAGCCCGGCGCGGCGCATGACGCGGGCCAAACGCTCGCGGAAGACGGCGCCGAGATCGCGCTTGTCCACTTTTCTCACCGCCTGTTGCATTTCATCATCGTTTCTACAGAATGTACACCAAACGCAACGAACTATCACCGTTGTCGCCTTGAATCGCTGCGGTCCGATCGCCGACACTCGCCGGCATGGGGGACTATCCGCACGAGGAACTGGCGGTTTCCGCCGCCGTGGCGGCCGGGGCCCGGCGCCGGCGCCGGCGCGAGATCGAATGGCCAACCTTCCTGGCTCTCGCAGGCTGCTATGCGGTCTGGGCGGCGGCGATCTGGTGGCACGCGAGCCTGACGCTGTGGCTCGCCGCGCCGCTTGCCGCCTATTGCGTCGCGTTGCAGTCCTCGCTGCGGCACGAGGCGCTGCACGGCCATCCGACCCGGTCGCTGGCAATCAACGAGGCGCTCGTCTTCCCGCCGCTGTGCCTCATGATCCCCTACCGGCGGTTCCGCGACACGCATCTTCGGCATCACCACGATTCCCGACTGACCGACCCCTATGACGATCCGGAATCCTGGTATCTGGCCGAGCGGGACTACCGCGCGCTGCCGGCACCGGTCAGGCTGCTGCTGAAAGCGAACACGACGCTCGCCGGGCGGCTGGTGCTCGGCCCGCCGCTGTCGGTCGTCGGGCTCGTGCGCCACGACATCCGGGCAATGCGCGCCGGCGACCGCAGGATCGCCGCCGCCTGGGCGCTGCATGCCGCCGGGGCGGCGCCCGTCCTCGCCTGGATCGAGCTGTCGGGTTTCGGGATGCTGACCTATCTGCTGGCGGTTGCCTGGCCTGGTCTGGCGCTGCTCATGCTGCGCACCTTCGCCGAGCACCGGGCCGACCCCGAGGTGGCGCGGCGCACGGCGATCATCGAGGCCTCGCCGATGCTCGCCTTCCTGTACCTCAACAACAATCTCCACTACGTCCACCACCAGCGCCCGCGCGTGCCCTGGTACCAGCTTCCGGCCGTCTACCGGGCCGAGCGGGAGAGGTTCCGGGCCGAGAACGGCGGCTACGGCTTCGACGGCTATGCCGACCTGGCCCGCCGCTATCTTCTCAGGTGCAAGGAGCCGGTGGCCCATCCCTTCCTGAGGCGCTAGTCTTGCCGGCGTGATCGCGTCGCTGCCGATGTATGACTGGCCGGAGCTGCGCCCGGCGACCGATGCGTTGTGGCGCGCGCTCGCCGCAGCGCTGTCGCGGCGGGGCATCTCCGCGCCATCCGGCCTCGACCGCGAGGGCGATCGCCATGCGCAGTGGCGCGATCCGGCGCTGCTGCTGTCCCAGACCTGCGGCTACCCCTTTGTGACCGCACTGAAGGGCTGGCTTCGGCTGGTGGCGGTGCCGATCTATACCGCCGAGGGGTGTGCCGGTCCGAGCTACCGAAGCGTCGTCTTGGTGCGGGCAGACGATCCGGCGCGCGGCCTGGCGGACCTGCGCGGACGCATCGTTGCCTACAACTCGGTCGACTCCCAATCCGGCTATTCGGCCATGCGCGCACTTGCCGCGCCGCTGGCGCGCGAAGGCCGGTTCTTCGCCGCGGCGGTCGAGACCGGCTCCCATCTGGCCTCGATGGAGGCGGTCGCCGACGCCGGCGCCGACTGTGCCGCGATCGACTGCGTCTGCTGGGCGATGGCCGAGCACTATCGCGGCGACCTCGCCAGCCGCCTCCGGGTGATCGCCTGGAGCCCGCCGGCACCCGCCCTGCCCTTTGTCACCTCGGCCCGGCGCTCCGAGCTGGAGATCGCGCAGATCCGGGCTGCGGTGCTCGAGACGCTGGCCGACCCGGCAACGGCGGACGTGCGCAGGTCGCTGTTCCTGGCAGGTGCCGAGATACCTTCCGACGCGGCCTACGATGCCATTCTCGCGATGGAGGCGAAGGCGGTCGCCGCGGGCTATCCGGCGCTCGGCTGAGTGCACATCCACGGCGATCTATCCCTTTGCCAATCCGGCGGTTAGCCCGCATTCTGCCGACCATCCGGCCCCGCAGCGGCACGCAAAGGAAAACGCCATGACGCCGACAATCGACTACTTCTTCACCTGCATATCGCCGTGGTCCTATCTCGGTCACGACCTTTTCGTCGATCTGGCGCGGCGGCACGGCGCGTCGATCCGCTACTGGCCGATCAATCTGGCGGAGGTGTTCCCGCAGACTGGCGGACTGCCGCTCGCCAAGCGGGCGCCGGCCCGGCAGCGCTACCGCATGGTCGAATTGCGGCGCTGGCGGGAGAAGCGCGGTCTGCCGCTCAACCTGCAGCCGGCGCATTTTCCGACCGACACGACCCTTGCCGACCGTGCCGTGCTCGCCATTGCGGCCGCGGGCGGCGATCCGGCCGATTTCCTGCACCGGGTGTTCCGGGCGGTGTGGGCGCATGATCGCGACATCGCCGATGCGCATGTGCTGGAGGGGCTGCTCGCCGACGCCGGCCACGACGCGCGGGCGATCCTGGCCGCCGCCCGGGGCGAGGAGATCACCGCCGCATACGCGGCAAACGCCCGCGAGGCGATCGAGCGTTCGGTGTTCGGTGCGCCGACCTATGTGCTGAATGGCGAGCCGTTCTGGGGTCAGGACCGGCTCGACCTCCTCGCCGATGCGCTCGAACGCGGCCGGCAACCCTATCTGCCCTGACAGCCTGTCTTGCCCGGACCGCCAGCGGCCGCGGGGGTTTGCCCGGGGTGGCGGGAGCGGTAGATTGTCTGTGTTGCCGGGGGCGTCGGACAAGGAGGCCTAAACCATGCGTCTGAGCACGTTCTGCGCCCTCGTTGCGATCATCATTGCCTGTCCCGCCGCCGCGCAGAGCGCGCCGCCGGACACCGAGGGCGGCCGCTATGTCCTGCGCCGCGTCGACGACGGGCTGATGCGGGTGGACCGACAGACCGGCGCAACCTCGCTGTGCCGCAAGCGCGGATCGGGCTGGGCCTGCGAGGCGGTGGCCGACGACCGCGAGGCGCTCGAGGAGGAGATTGCGCGACTGTCGCGCGAGAACGCCGAACTTGCAATGGAGATCGGCCGCCTGCGCGAGCAGCTGGCGAAGGTGCAGGCGCCGCGCGACCTGCCCGGACAGGCGCAGCCCGGTGCCGGCGGCGGCGCGGCGCCCGGCGATGACGGCGCCAGCGGCGAGCGGACGCTGCGGCTTCCCACCGACGAGGAGATCGACGAGGTCGCCAGGACCTTCGAGTCGATGATGCGGCGCTTCATGGACTCGATGAAGGCCCTGCGCGAGCGCTACGAGAACGAGCGGCTGTAGGCGGGAGCGATCCGTGCGGGCGGCGGCGTGGCCCTGGGCTCACGCCGCCGATTGCCGTTGCCTCAGATGTCGAAGAACTGGGTCTCGTTGTCGCCCTGCAGGATCACATCCCAACGATAGTGGCCGCCGCCGCGGTCGGCGGCCAGGAGGCTCCGGCGCGGCTGGCCCTCTCCAACCCGCGACAGCACCGGATCGGTGTCATTGAGCGGATCGCCCTCGAAATAGATGCGCGTGGCGAGCGGCTTCAGGAGGCCGCGCGCAAAGACCGCGACCAGGATGTGGGGGGCCTGCGCGGCATTGCCCGGGCCCGGCACCGGCCCGGGTCTGATGGTGCGGAACCGGAAGCGGCCGTCGACATCGGTGGCGCAGCGGCCGAACCCGCGAAATGCGGGATCGACCGGCTTGTCCTGGGTGTCCTCGGGATGGTCGTACTTGCCGGCCGCGTTCGCCTGCCAGATCTCCAGCATGCAGTCCGGCACCGGCGCCCCCTCTCCGTCGAGAACGCGCCCCTCGATGATGATGCGCTCGCCCTCGGCGGCGTCGCCGGCGAGATCGGTGATCGCGTATTTGTCGGTCAGCCCGAAGTGAAAGAACGGTCCGACCGTCTGGGATGGCGTGGTGGTCGACATCTCATCCCTCCATCGGCGTGGCATCGCGGCCGCGCAGAACGATGTCGAACCGGTAGGCGAGCGCCCATTCCGGCTCGGTGGCCTCGAGATCGAACACGGAGACCATCCGCTGGCGGGCCCGTTCGTCCGGAACCGAGTTGAAGATCGGGTCGAAGGGAAACAGCGGATCGCCGGGGAAGTACATCTGTGTCACGAGCCGCTGGGTGAAGCTCGTGCCGAACAGCGAGAAGTGGATATGCGCCGGGCGCCAGGCGTTCGTGTGGTTGCGCCAGGGGTAGGCGCCGGGGCGGATGGTGATGAACCGATAGCGCCCCTCCTCATCGGTGACGGCACGCCCGGCGCCGGTGAAGTTCGGATCGAGCGGGGCAGGATGCTGGTCGCGGTGATGGACGTAGCGTCCCGCGGCATTGGCCTGCCAGATCTCGACGAGGCTGTTGCGGACCGGCCGGCCGTCCTCGTCGAGCACGCGGCCGTGCACGATGATGCGCTCGCCGAGCGGCTCGCCGGCATGCTGGCGGGTCAGATCCGCCTCCTCCGGGCGTACCGTCTCGTGACCGTAGACCGGGCCGGTGATCTCCGAGAGCGTGTGCGGCAGGATCATCAACGGCCGCTTCGGCACCCTGAGCGGATTGGACCGGTAGGCCGGATAGGGATGAGCCGGCGCGCTGTCGGGCGTGATCCGGCGGTAGCCTGTGATACGGGTCATGGATTCGTCCTCCGAGTTTCCTCTTGCTCGGCATTTGTCTTGTTGGCCGCGGGCGGCCACATGGCCCGCCGGCGGCGGTCCGCCGATTCAGGCGGAACTGGAATGCGCCCGGCGCGTGCGCTCGTGCAGGTCGCGCAGCACCGCGAGTTCGGTCGCGGTTGGCGGAGGCGTTTCGGCAATCTCGGCGGCGAACCGGATCGGCCAGCCGGTCGCCTCGGTGATCGCCTCGCGGGTTACACCCGGATGGATCGATGTGACCGTCAGTTCCTTCGTCGCCGGGTCGGGCTCCATCACGCACAGATCTGTGACGACGCGCGTCGGCCCCTTGGTGCGGAGCCCGAGCCGGGCGCGATGGTCGCCGCCCTCGCCGTGCCCCATGGAGGTGACGAAATCCAGTCGCTCGACGAAGCTGCGTCGGCTCTGCGTCATGATGATGAAGATCTCGCCGCAGCCGGAGGCTATCTCCGGGGCGCCGCCGCCCCCCGGCAACCGGACCTTCGGGGTGGCATAGGGCCCGACGACAGTCGTGTTGAGGTTGGCGAAGCGGTCAATCTGGGCACCGCCGAGAAAGCCGACCGAAATGCGCCCGCCCTGCAACCAGTACCGGAACATCTCCGGCACATCCACGGTGACGAGGGCGGTGTCGCACAGCTCGCCGTCGCCGATCGACAGCGGCAGCACGTCGGGCCGGGTCGCGATGGTGCCGGACTCGTAGATCAGCGTGATGCCGGGCGCATGGGTGAGGCGGGCGAGGTTGCAGGCGGCCGACGGAGCGCCGATGCCGACGAAGCAGACGTGGTCGCTGCGCAGCGCGCGCGCCGCCGCGATCGTCATCATCTCGGTCGCGGTATGACTCATGCATCCTCCCCGACCCGATGCCGGCGGGGATGGCGGGCGAAATCCTCCGGCCCCTTCGTCATCACATTGGCGTCCATCCAGGCGCGGAAGCGATCGCGGTCGCGCGCGATCGGATCCCAGGCGATGTAGAAGGCGTTGTCGCGCGGATAGTAGCCGTGCGCGTAGGAGGGGTGGGCGCCGCCCGGCACCTCGGCGATCGCGGTGATCGTCCAGGACGGCAGGATGACGCGGTTCGGCGACCCGTCCTCGAGTTCGTCGACGATCTCCTCGACGGTCACGACCGACCGTTTCGCGGCTAGCACCGCCTGCTTCTGGACACCGACAATGCCTTCCAGCAGGACGTTACCCTCACGATCGGCCCTCAGCGCATGGATCACCGCCACGTCGGGCCGGATCGCCGGCACCGTGGCCAGGCGTTCGCCGGTATAGGGGCAGTCGACGTACCGGATGTTCGGATTCACCTTCGGCAGGTCGGCGCCGACATAGCCGCGGAACACCGCGAAAGGCAGGTTGGCCGCGCCCGCATCATAGGCGTTGGCCATGGCGGCATGGCTGTGCTCCTCGATCTCGAGCGGGCCGGGCCAGCCGTTCTCCACCGCATCGCGCAGCCTGTGCAGCGACCCGACTCCGGGATTGCCGCCCCAGGAGAAGGTGAGCCTTGCCGCGCAACCCATGCCGATCATCTGATCGTACAGGATATCGGGCGTCATGCGGATCAGGTGCAGGCCGGTGCGGCGCTGGCGGATGATCTCGTGGCCAGCCGCATAGGGGATCAGATGCGTGAACCCCTCGAGTGCAACGGTATCGCCGTCGCCAACTGTGCGGGCGATCGCATCGCGGAGCGGAAGTATCTCGGCCACCCGGTTCGTCCCTGCAAGGCATTGCGACAGCATGGGCATTGTCCAGCCCGGACCGCTTGCGTCAACCGCAAAGTTCGCAATACGATCCTATGTTCGAGATGCGAACGGAAGGACGGCGATGCCCCAACGCGACGAGACGGTGCAATCCCTGGTCAGGGGCCTGGCGGTGATCCGCAGCTTCGATGCCGCGCACCGGCGCCAGACGATCACCGATGTGGCCGCCCGCACCGGCCTGACCCGCGCGGCCGCGCGCCGCTTCCTGCTGACGCTGTGCGAGATCGGCCTCGCCCGCACCGACGGCAAGAACTACGAACTGACCCCGGCCGTGCTGGAAATCGGCCAGGCCTATCTGGCGGCCGCCAGCGAGCTCGAGGTGGTGCAGGACGAATTGCGCGGCCTGACGCTGGAATTCGACGAATCCGCCTCTGCCGCCATGCTGGACGGGGCAGACATCATCTATGTCGCCCGCTCGCCCGCCCGCCACCGCATCATGACGATCGGTCTTGGTCTCGGCACACGTCTTCCCGCGCACGCGACCTCGATGGGCCAGGCGCTGTTGTCGATGCTGTCGCCGCGTGAGCTCGAGGCGTACTTTTCCGTCGCCCGGCTGGAACGGCGCACCGCTCACACCCTGACCACGCGCGCGGCGCTGAAGCAGCGGCTGGAGGAGGTGCGCGCGCGCGGCTATGCGCTCGTCTCCGAGGAGCTGGAACTCGGGCTGCGCTCGATCGCCGTGCCGGTCCCGGGCCGCACCACCCGCACCAATATCGCGATCAACATGAGCGCCCAGGCCGGACGCGTCACGGCCGAGGAGATGGTCGAGCGATTCCTGCCGGCCCTGCGGCGGGCGGTCCGGCACATCGGACTGGCCGCCGATGCGCGATGAGTCGGGCAGGGCGCGCGTGACGCCCTGCCCTGGGGTCGGTCACCACGGCCCACGGCGCGGCGACTACCTGCGGATGCGGCCGAGCATCAGTCCGACCGCAAGCGCCGTCACCACGAGCGGAATGCCGTTGAGATTCCGCCCCAACAGGATGCCGAGCGCCTCGGCATCGCCGGCCAGCCCGGCGACCGAAGCGGTCGGCACGGCGCCGGCAGGCGGGGCCATGGTCTTGTAGGCTCGCCGCGTCCGCACCATGGCGATCAGCAACAGCAGGAGCATCGCGACAAGGAACAGGACGGCAACGCCGAGCGCGGCGACCACCGGGCCAGTCACGGTGAGCAGATAGAGGTAGAACGCCACCGAGCCGAAGGCGATCGCTCCGATCAGGAAGACCAGCGCGATGGCGATCAGTATCGCCCCGGTCACCGCGTCGCGCATGGTGGCCCGGGCGGCGGCACCGGCCTGGGCGGCGAGTGCCCTCAACATCCCGCGACCCTAGTGCCGGCCACGGGAGCTCATGCCGATGACGAACCCGATGCCCAGGGCAACCAGCATCGCCGTGATCGGATTGCGGTTGATGGTGGACTCGAGCTCGCGTGCGTAATGGCCGGCCTGCTCTCCGGCCTGGCGCGCGATCCGGTGACCGCTGGCGTTCAGCTCGTCGCGGATCGCCGCGGCACGCGCGGCGAGTTCCTCGATTTCGCTCTGCACGCGATCCTGGCCCTCGGCAACGCCTGCCCGGGCGAAGTCGCGGGCGGCGGCACTGAGGTCCGACAGGTCGTTGCGAAGCTGGTCCAGCCGGTCAGTAAGACGATCCCAGCTGTCCGAAACGGAGTCCTCGGCGGCCGCCCTGGCGGCGGTGGACGACTTGCGTGCACTCATCAATGTGTCTCCCGTTGGATCACCGGCGAGGGAAGTCGCGCATTGCCCTCGCCCATTCTCGAGGCGGCCGCATTGCGCCAGCGCAAGCCCCGGTCATGCGCCAGCGCGGGCACCGGGCATCCGGGGCTGCCACGCCCATCCGGGGAACGCGCGAGCCTCGCCGTGCGTTCCATAGCGTCGGGTCCGTCGCAGGAGGTCGGGCGCTTGGACCCCCGGAGGCCGGGACCCCAGGAGACGGACAGATGCCCCCTCACCCCGGCAACGTCGGACGCCGCCGTGTCGCTCCGGTTTCGCCGGCGCTGCTGCGACCGGTCGATCCGTCGGCAGGCCTGCGCCCGTTCCTCGGTCGCAGCCGGCCGATCGCGGATCCCGGCAGTCTGCTCGACAAGGCGGCGAAGATCGCGATCCTCGGCATCTTCATGATCATCGCGATCCACGCACTCGACGCATGGGCTGCCTTTCTCGCACCGGTACTCACCGCTGTCGTGCTGGGACTGATGCTCGGGCCGGCGATGACCCTGTTCGAGCGCGCCGGCCTGCCCGCACCGCTATCGGCGATCGTGGTGATCGTCCTCGCGCTCGGCGGCCTGTACGGGCTCGGTTTCCTGCTCGCACCCTCGGTCCAGGAATGGAGCGGCCGGTTGCCGGAACTGCTCGCGGTTGTCGAACGCCACACCTCGCAGCTGCAATGGCATATGCGTGCCCTGCGCGAACTGCAGGAGTCCGTCCAGCAGGCCGGCGGCGGCGACACTGCCCCGGTCGTCGCCGTGCAGGGGCCGGGACTGGTCGACAGCGTGCTCAGCTTCGCGCCGCCGGCGCTCGGGCAGGTCGTGCTGTTCGTCGCCGTGCTCTATTTCTACCTTGCCACCCGCAACCGGTTGCGCGACAGCATCCTGACGATGTGCGTCAGTCGCGGTGCCCGGCTGCGCGCAGCCCGCATCATCCGCGACGCGGAGCGGACGATCTCCGGCTACCTGCTGACCATCGCCGGCATCAATGTCGGCCTCGGCATCGCCACGGCCGGCGCGATGTGGGCGCTCGGCATTCCCTCGCCGGCACTGTGGGGAGCGGTCGCCGCCATCCTCAACTTCATCCAGTACATCGGGCCGCTGATGTTTGCGGTGTTGATCACCGCGGTCGGACTGATCACCCAGGACACGCTGGGGGCCGCACTGATGCCGACCATCGCCTTCGTCGCGCTCAACACGATCGAGGGCCAGTTCATCACCCCGGCAGTGCTCGGCCGCCGGCTGACGCTCAACCCGTTCCCGATCATCCTGGCGATCGGCTTCTGGCTGTGGCTGTGGGGGCCGGTCGGCGCCTTCCTGGCGGTGCCGATGCTGATCATCTCGCTGGTGGTCCTCACCCATCTGATGCCACAGGGACCGATCGCCAGACCGCGCCGACCGATGCCGCCCCCCGCCCCGACCGAGCCGCCGGCGCGGGAGGCTGCGCCGCCGGCGGCGTGAGGACGCCGGTGCCGGCAATTCCCGATGGAGGAGAGGCCGGAGCTCCCTCCGGATTTGCGACGCAGCCGGGAGTCAGAGCGCCTCGAGGCGCCGCGTCCAGTCGTCGAGATAGGCGCGACGGCCGGCATCGTCGATGCGCGGCGCGGCGTAGGCCACGAAGGGCGGCACCACCTCCATGCCGAGATACTCGAAGACGCCCCTGTTGACCGGCCGCAGCACGCCTTCGATCGGCCCGTAGACACCCTCCGGTGAGAACCGTTCGGGGGTTCCTCCGGTGGTGACGCAAGCCATGCCGCGCTTGCCCTTGAGCATGCCGCGTTCGAACCGCAGCCCATCGAGATAGACGACGCCGAAGGCCAGCACCCGGTCGACCCAGCCCTTGAGCATGGCCGGGACATTCGACCACCACAGCGGGAAGATGAAGATCACCAGGTCGGCCCGCAGAAGCCGCGCCTGCTCACGTTCGAGCTCCGGCGCGAAGCCGCCTTCGTTCGCGGCATGCAGCTGTTCGTTCTGGTAGTGGAAGCGCTCGGAATCGAACTGGCCGATGAAATCGTGCCGCCCCGCGACCGGGTTGAAGCCCTCGGCGTAGAGATCGCTGACCTCGACCTCGTGGCCAAGACGCGACAACGTCTCCACCGCCCGGTCCTTCAGCGCGCCACAGAACGAGGTCGGCTCGGGGTGGACGTAGACGATCAGGATCCGCATCTGATCAGAAGTCCACCCGGTCGCCGCCCTTGAGGTCAAGCATGGCGCGGGCCTCGGCGGGCGTGGCGATCTTGAGCGACAGGGTCTCCAGGATGGATCGGATCTTGGCGACCTGGGCGGCGTTGGAGGTGGCGAGTTCGCCCTTGCCGAGATAGATCGAATCCTCGAGGCCGACGCGCACGTTGGCCCCCATCATCGCGGCCATGGTGCACAACGGCATCTGGTTGCGGCCGGCGGCGAGGATCGACCAGCTCCAGTCGTCGCCGAACAGCTTGTCGGCGATGCGGTGCATGTGAGCGACGTTCTCGGGATCGGCGCCGATGCCGCCGAGGATGCCGAAGATCGTCTGCACGAACAGCGGCGGCGTCACCAGCTTGCGGTCGAGGAAATGGGCGAGCGTATAGAGGTGGCCGACATCGTAGCACTCGAACTCGAAGCGGGTGCCGTGCGCCTCGCCGAGATGCGTCAGGATGTATTCGATGTCCTTGAAGGTGTTGCGGAAGATGAAGTCGCGCGAGTTCTCAAGGTGCTGGCGTTCCCACTCGTGGCGGAATTCCTTGTAGCGGTCGAGCATCGGGAACAGGCCGAAATTCATCGAGCCCATGTTGAGCGAGCACATTTCCGGCTTCGCACGCAGCGGTGCGGCCAGCCGCTCCTCGATCGACATGCCATGGCCGCCGCCGGTGGTGATGTTGATCACCGCATCGGTGGACTGCTTGATGCGCGGCAGGAACTGCATGAACACGTCTGGGTCCGGTGTCGGCCGGCCGTCGTTCGGATCGCGCGCGTGCAGGTGGATGATGGCCGCGCCGGCTTCCGCCGCGCCGATCGCAGCCTCCGCGATCTCCTCTGGCGTGATCGGCAGGTGCGGCGTCATGGTGGGCGTGTGGATCGAGCCAGTGACGGCACAGGTGATGATCACCTTGTCCTGTTTGCGCATCGGTGTCCTCTGACTGGGAAGCTACTGCACGGTGCCGAAGGCATGCGGCAGGAACAGTGAAACGGGCGGTACCAGGGCGACAAGCGCGAGGACGACGAGCGCGATGCCGAGCAGCGGCAGCGCCTCCCTGGAGACCTCCACCAGCGATTTCCCCGATATGGCGCAGACGATGAACAGGCAGATGCCGACCGGCGGCGTTGCCATGCCAATGACGACGTTGAGCACGACCATCATGCCGAACTGGACGAGGTCCATGCCGATCACCTTGGCCATCTGCATCAGGATCGGCATGGTCAGGATCAGGATCGAGATCGGCTCGAGGAACATGCCGAGGACCAGCAGCACCACGTTCAGCATCAGGACGACAAGGTAGGGATTGTCGCTGATCGACAGCACGGTCGCGGCGACCTTCATCGGCACCTGCTCGATGGCGAAGACGAACGAGACGATCGAGGCCATCGCGACGATGAACATGATTGCGGATGTCGAGATCGCGGTCGCGGCAAGCGCGTGCCAGAGCCTGGCCACGTCGAGGTCGCGGTAGGCGAATCCGACGATCAGGGCGTAGACGACGGCGACGGCGGCGGATTCGGTTGCGGTGAAGATGCCGCCCTTGATGCCGACGATGATGATCACCGGCAGCATCAGCGCCGGGAAGGTGCGCACGATCGCGGCCCTGCGCACCGGCCAGCTCGCCCTGTCGGTGATCGCGAAATTGTCGCGCCGCGCCCGCCACGAGGCATAGAGCAGGAATCCCGTGGCCAGCAGCAGCCCGGGCACGACGCCGGCGATGAACAGCTGGCCGATCGAGGCGCCCGACAGCACGCCATAGACGATCATCGTGATCGAGGGTGGGATGATCGGGCCCATGATGGCGCTGACCCCGACCAGCGCCGCGGCATAGGCGGGGGGCATCCCCTGGCGGGCCATCGAGGGAATCAGGATCGAGCCGAGCGCCGACGCTTCCGCCGTGGCGCTGCCGGAGATGCCGGCGAAGAACATGCTCGACAGGACGGTGACCGACGACATGCCACCGCGGCGATGGCCGACCATGGCGCGGGCAAAGGTAATGATCCGATCCGTGATGCCGCCGACATTCATCAGCATGCCGGCGAGCAGGAACAGCGGTATGGTGAGCAGCACGAACTGATCGACCCCCGCCAGCATGCGCTGCGGGAAGTTGAGGATCAGCATGCCGTTGCCGGTCAGGAACAGGTAGATCACGCCGCCCACACCGAGCGCCAGCGCGATCGGGACTCCCGTGATCAGGAAGAAGAAGAAGATCCCGAGAAACTGCCCCATGGGCTACGCGGCCCCCTCGCTCGTTCCGGCCGGGCGGGGGAAGAGGACATCACGTCCTTCCAGCAGGAGCGCGACGATCATGTGGGCAAGCAGCAGCGCACAGCCGACCGGCACCGAGACGTAGATCCAGAATACCGAGATGTCGGCAGTGGCGCCGCCGGACAGCGACATCCAGATGAAGTCGAGGGCCGGAATCTTCTGGATCGCGAAGCGGGAGGCGTAGGTGTAGCCATTCACCGCCATGAGCCACAGGAACCAGAGGACTGGCAGCGTCACCAGCACCTTCAGAACATACCGCCACGGCTGACGGATCGCCGAGGTCAGGACATCGACGATGACGAACTCGCCCTTCTGGAAGGCAATGCCGATGAACAGGAATGTCATCCAAATGAGGATGTAGCGGCAGAGCTCCTCCGCCCAGATCAGCGAGGCGTTGAGGACGTAGCGGGCGAAGACCTGGACGACCATGATGACGACGAGGACCGCCATCGAGGTCGCGGCGATGTGGCCCATCAGCGAACCGTAGAGGTTCCTGGGCGCCCCGCCGACACCGCCGGTGAGGTCATGCGTCGTCATCGAATAGTCCCCCCTCGACCTCGCAATCGCGACGGGAACCGGCGACCGCCGGCGACCGTACCGCGTCGAGGCCCCGCGAAGTCTACGTGCTCGACTGGGCCTTGGCCACGAATTCCGCGATGAGCGGCGACTTGCCCGACCATTCGGTGATGATCGGCGCCACCTTGTCCTTCATCGCCGGCAGGTCCTCGAGCTCGAAGATCTGGACGCCCTTGTTCTTGACGAGGTCGTCGCGGGCCGAATGGTCCTGGTCCCTGGCGTAGTCGAGGGTCGGCTTGATCGAGGCAAGTCCGGCCTCGCGCATCGCCTGCTGCACCTCGGCCGGCAGCCCGTCGAAATAGCCCTTGTTGCAGGCGATGACCGCGGTCCACGGGTAGTGGCCTGTCAGCGTCAGGTACTTGCCGACCTCCCAGAGGTTCTCGCCGACGATCGAGGAGACATTGATCTCCACCGCGTCGATCACCTTGGTCTGCAGCGCGCCGTACACCTCGCCGTAGGGCAGGCCGACGGGCGAGGTGCCAACCGCCTCCCAGATCGCCTTGTGCAGCGGCACCGGCACGATGCGCGTCTTCAATCCCTGGAAGCCGGCGAGATTGGTGACCGGCGCGCCGACCGAGAGGAAGTTGCGCTGGCCGATATCTGAGGTCGCAAGGCCGACCAGCCCTGCCTCGCCGAGATCCTCGAGGATCTTCTGGCCGATGTCGGAGGTCGCGAGTTCGCCGAAATGCTCGTAGTCGCGCACCAGGAACGGCAACTGATAGGCATCCATCGCCTGCCGCCCGGTGACCAGCGGGAACAGGACACCGCTGGCCATGCAGATCTCGATCGTTCCGGCGACCGCCGACTCCAGGTTCTGCTTGTCGTCGCCAAGCATCCGGTTGGGGAAGATCTGAACCTCGACCTGACCGGGTAGCCGCGCCTCGAATGCCTTCTTGAACTCGACAGCAGCGATGTGGCCGGGGTGCGACTCGGCGGTGGCATGGGCAAGCCGCATCTTGATGGGGCCCGAGGCGCGGGCGACCCAAGGCATTGCAAGGCCAGCGGCGACAGTGCCTCCAGCGGCGATGAGCTGACGGCGGGAAATCATCGACCAGTCCTCCCTGTTCTTATGTACAGAACAATGTTCTTATCCATACTCGACCGGGCGGTTTGCTTCTGTCAAGAGGCAGGCGCCGCCGGCGACGATCGCGGCGGTACGCGCACCGATGCCGCGCGCCGCACGCTGCACAGCAGATGTCGCACACGATGGAGCCGACGGGGCGCTTGACAGCCGAGTCGCGACAATGGTCTGATCTTCGGCATATTGTTTTGTTGTTCGAAACATCGGATGAGGAAACGTCATGTCCGCAGCCACCCTCGACGCGAGATCGCGGGACGAACAGGTCTCTGCCCTTCTGAAGGGCGCAGTCGATCTGCATGTGCACAGCGGGCCCTCGGCAATGCCGCGCATCCTCGACCACGAGGAAGCGCAGGCGCAGGCCGATGCGGCCGGATTCCGCGCGATCCTCTACAAGGACCACTTCTATCCGGGAATGGCGCACGCGCAGATGCTGGAGAAGGCCTATCCCGACCGCAAGGTCAGGCTGTTCTCCGGAACGGCGCTCAACAATGCGACCGGCGGGGTCAACCGCTACGCCGTCGATCTGTGCGTCAAGCTCGGCGGCAAGATCGTCTGGATGCCGACCTTCTCGGCAAAGAACCACATCGACAAGTATGCGGCGAAGAACAAGCAGGCGATGGCGTTTCCTTCGACGCGGGAGAAGATGGTTGCGCCGACGCCGCTCACGGTACTCGATGCCAACGGCAAGCTCACTGACGAGACCAAGGCCTGCATCGACCTGATCGCCGAAGCCGACATCATCCTGGCCGGCGGGCACCTGCATGTCAGCGAACAGGTACCGCTGTTCGAGGAGGCGAAGGCGCGCGGCGTCAGGAAGATGCTGATCAATCACCCCACCTATCTGATCGACTGCACCGACGCGGACATGCAGAGCTTCGCCTCGATGGGTGTCTACATGGAGCACTCGATCTGCATGTTCGTCGAGAATTCGAGAGCGAAGCTCTTTGGCCCGGCCGATCTCAAGCACCTGATCGATGTTGTCGGCCCGGACCGCACCGTGCTCGGCTCGGACCTCGGCCTGACCGAGGCGCCGCTGCCGGTTGCCGGCTGGCGGGAGATCGTCTCGATGCTGCTCGACCTGCAGGTCAGCGAGGCCGACATCCGCAAGATGGTGGCGACCAATGCGGCGCGGCTCCTGAACCTCGAGAGCTGAGGCGCACGCCCGGCGAGCGTCGTCGCGGACGCCGCGCAAGCGATGGTCGGGGGCAAGCGATGGTCCGGGATCGGCAGGGCCGGCATCGCAGGGGCAGCGCGTCCCGCGTGGTGGCGCCGCGGTCCCGGCTCTGCTCTGACCTGACGGTCCTGCCGGGATGACCCGGACCCGGGGAGCTGCGCGCTACAACCGTCCGGCCAGCGCCGCCTCGAACAGGCTGCGGGCAGCCTCCTTCGTCAGCTTCACCGGGTTGCCGCCGGCGGTCGGATCGACGATCGCCATCTCCGACATGAGATCGAAGCGGGCGTCGTCGACGCCGAGACCGGCGAGCGTGTGCGGGATGCCGATCTCGCGCCTGAGCTCCAGCACAAAGGCGAGGAAGGCATCGAACGACGCCGCAAGGCCGATATAGGCTGCCAGCCGGGCGATGCGCTGTTCGATGGCGGGGCGGTTGAAGACCAGCACGTAGGGCATGAAGACGGCGTTGGTCAGCCCGTGATGGGTGTCGTAGAGCGCGCCGACCGGATGCGACAGCGAGTGGATCGCACCCAGCCCCTTCTGGAACGCCGTCGCTCCCATCGCCGCAGCCGCCATCATGCCGGCGCGCGCCTCGATGTCGCTGCCGTTGGCTACCGCACGGGGCAGGAATTCCTTCACGAGCCGGATGCCCTCGACCGCAATGCCGTCGGCGAGCGGATGGTATCCCGGCGCGCAATAGGCCTCGAGGCAATGGGCGAAGGCGTCCATGCCGGTGCCGGCGGTGAGCCTGGCCGGCAAGCCGACAGTCAGTTCCGGATCGCAGATCACCACCTTCGGCATCATCGCCGGATGGAAGATCACCTTCTTGGTGTGGGTCTGCTCGTTGGTGATGACGCCGGCCCGCCCCACTTCGGACCCCGTTCCGGCCGTTGTCGGCACGGCGACGACCGGCGCGATGCCCGCCGGGTCGGCGCGCGTCCACCAGTCGCCGATGTCCTCGAAATCCCACATCGGACGGGTCTGACCGGCCATGAAGGCGATCACCTTGCCGCAGTCGAGCGCCGAGCCGCCGCCGACCGCCACCACGCCGTCATGGCCGCCGGCGCGGAGCTTGGCCACGCCGTTCATGACATTGGCCTCGACCGGATTGGGACGAACGTCCGAATAGATCGCGGCCGGCAGGCCCGCCTCCTGCAGGATCGCCGACATCCGGGCGATCATCGGCAGGCCGGCAAGTCCCGGGTCGGTGACAATCAAAGGGCGCGAGATGCCGGCCACCCGGCAGGCATCGGCCAGTTCGCCGATGCGGCCCGGTCCGAAGCGGACGGCGGTCGGATAGTTCCAGTTCGCGGTGATCTGCATGGATAGGTCCACCTGGGGTTGGCGATGCCCAGACTTGGATCGGTCCAGACTGAAGCGATCCGCCTCTGGCGTCTCGTTTGGCCGCGTGATCGAACCTGTGAACCGGAGTTCACTTCACCTGATCACGCCCTGGGAGGCTGCTACGACGCGAAGCTCGTCCGCATGTGCCACGACTTCGGCCGGGTCAGCGTCTCGTAGCCGATCCGCGACAGCGTCACGCCTCGGCCGGAGTCCTTGACGCCGGTCCAGGCGAGCGCGGGATCGAGATAATCGCAGCGGTTCATGAATACCGTACCGGTTTCGAGCCGCTGCCCGATCTGTTCGGCCGTGGAGAGATCCGAGGTCCACAGCGAGGCGGTGAGCCCGTAGGGACTGTCGTTCATCAGCCCGATCGCCTCCTCGTCGTCGGCAACCTTCATGATCCCGACGACCGGACCGAACGACTCCTCGACCATCACCGCCATCTGGTGATTGACCCCTGTCAGCACCTGCGGCGCCATGTAGGGGCTTCCCCTGGCGTCGCGCGGGAACGCCTTCGGATCGATATGCGCGGTCGCACCGGACCGCACCGCCGCCTCGATCTGGTCGCGCACGAAGTCGGCCGCCTCGGCCTTGACCATCGGGCCGAGCGTGGTGTCGGGATCGAGCGGGTTGCCCAGCACGTATTGCCGCGTGAGTTCGACCGCGCCGTCGACAAATTCCTGGTAGACATCGGCGTGGACATAGATCCGCTCGATGCCGCAGCAGGACTGGCCCGAGTTGAAGAAGGCGCCGTCGACCAGATTCTCGATGGCGGCGCGCATGTCGGCGTCGGGCCGGACATAGGCCGGGTCCTTGCCGCCAAGCTCGAGGCCGAGGCCGGTGAAGGTGCCGGCAGCCGCCCGCTCGATGGCCTTGCCGCCGGGCACCGAGCCGGTGAAGTTCACCTGATCGACGAGACCTGCCGAGATGATCCGCGCGGTCTGGGCGTGGCTGAGCACCAGGTTGCGGAACAGCCCCGCCGGCAGCCCTGCCGCATCGAAGGCGCGCTGGAACCGCTCGCCGACCAGCAGCGTCTGTGCGGCATGCTTGAGGATCACCGCATTGCCGGCCATCAGCGCCGGGATCACCGAGTTGACCGCGGTCAGGTAGGGGTAGTTCCAGGGCGCGACCACGAAGACGATGCCAAGCGGCTCGCGGGTGATCCAGCGCCGGAAATTCTCCTTCGGCAAGGGATCGATACGGGCGAGCGCCACGTCGGCGATGTCGATCATGAAGCGGGCACGCTCCTCGAAGCCGCGCAGTTCGCCCGCGCCGTACCGCACCGGCCGGCCCATCTGCCAGGCAAGCTCGGGCACGATCTCGTCGCGCATCGCGACCATCGCATCGACGGCGGCATTGCAGTAGCGCGCCCGCTCGAAGATCGGCAGCCGCGACCATTCGGCCTGCGCCGCCTTCGCCGCGGCGAGCGCCGCGTCGACCTCGGCGTCGGGCGTGAGCGGCCGCTCGGCATAGAGCGATCCGTCGACTGGAGAGATGCAGCGGATGGTGGAGGTCATGCGTTGATGCCTTGTTTCCAGAATTGGGGTCGTGCTTCCCCCGGATGCTGTCGATCGGTCCGCTTGCAGCTCACGCCGGGGCCCGACCCGGGCCTCGCTGTGCACATGGCATTCGCCGGATCAGACCCGACCCAACGGGCAGCGGGGCTGCGGTGCTGCGACCGGGGCGGGCTGCGCCCGGCACGATCACGCCCGCTCGAAGCCGCGCGCCACCTCCCAGTCGGTAACGCGGCGGTCGTACTCGCCCTGCTCCCATTCGGCGGTATGGATGTAGTGCTCCATCACCTGATCGCCGAACGCTTCGTGCAGCATCCTCGAGCCCTTCATCAGCTCGATCGCCTCGCGCAGGGTCTTGGGGATCTCGCGCAGCGTCTCGCCGCGGTAGGCGTCGCCCTCGAAGGGCGGTTCCAGTTCGAGTTCGTTCTCGATCCCGGAGATGCCGGCGGCGAGGATCGCGGCGAAGGCGAGATAGGGGTTCAGGTCGGCGCCGCCCATCCGGCATTCGATCCGCACCGCCTTGGTGTTCTCGCCGCACACCCGGAATCCGGCGGTGCGGTTGTCGCCGCTCCAGATCGCCTTGGTCGGGGCGAAGGTGCCGGCCTGGAAGCGCTTGTAGGAGTTGATGTAGGGGGCAAGAAACCAGGTGATCTCGCGCGAATGGGCGATCAGCCCGGCGACGTAGTGGCGCATCAGCTTCGACATGCCGCGCTCTGCCGTCGGATCGAAGAACAGCGGCGTCTGGCCCGTTGCGTCCCACAGCGAGGAATGGATGTGACAGCTCGATCCGGCGAGGTCGTAGCGCCACTTGGCCATGAAGGTGATCGACTTGCCGTGCTGGTCGGCGATCTCCTTGACCGCATTCTTCATGACGACGTGGCGATCGGCCATGGTCAGCGCGTCGGCGTAGCGGACATTCAGTTCCTCCTGGCCGGGGCCCCATTCTCCCTTGGTGTTCTCGACCGGAATGCCAGCCGCCGTCAGACTGGTGCGGATCGCCTGCATGACGGGCTCGACGCGGGTGCACTGCAGGACGTTGTAGTCCTCGATGTAGTAGCCGGAGGTGGTGAGGTTCCGGTACCCCTTTTCGAAGGCGGCGCGATAGCTGTCGTCGAACAGATAGAACTCCAGTTCGGACGCGAAGAAGGCGGTCGCCTTGAGCCCCTCGAGCCGTTCGAGCTGGCGCTTGAGGATCGCGCGCGGGCTGTGCGCGATCGGTTCGTGATGGTGGTGGTCAACGAGATCGGACAGCACGAGTGCCGTCCGCGGCAGCCACGGCACCGGCATCAGTGTCGCCAGGTCGGGCTTCAGCACGAAGTCGCCGTAGCCCCGCGCCCAGTTGGCGACCCTGTAGCCGGGCACCGGCTCCATCTCGATGTCATTGGCAAGCAGATAGTCGCAGGCATGCGTCTCCTCATGGGCGGAGGCGACGAAATGCTCGGCCTGGAAGCGCTTGCCGACGAGGCGGCCGATCATGTCCGGGAAACAGACGATGACGGTGTCGATGTCGCCGGCCTTGACCGCCTTGGCGAGCGTTTCGAGGGTGAGCTTGGCAGCCATGTGTGGTGTCCGTTGATTGCCGGCTGGTTCCGGACGGGGGCCGGCCGCGCCGCCGGCCCCCGCAACTGTCTCGGCCGGGGCTGCGAGCCCCGCCCTCTCAGGCCTCGCGGTAGGGCGGACCGGCGTGGCGCATGGTGTCGTTGTACTTCCTCAGGATCTCGACGACGCGGGCGTTGCGCGGGCTCATCGCCGCGATCTCGTCCCAGAACGTCACCGCCGCCTCCTCGACCTGCTTCCACTCATCCTCCGGAATGGTGGTCAGCTCGAGCTTGGCACCGCGGACGCGCAGCTCCGCCTCACCGCCCCAGTACCACCACTGGCGATAGTAGTGGGAGGAGTCCATGCACAGCTTGAACAGCTCCTTGAGGTGATCGGGAACGGCATTCCACCGCTCGGTATTGGCGAAATAGGATCCGATCCAGGCGCCGGAGATGTTGTTGGTGAGGAAGTATTTGGTCACGTCCGCCCAGCCCACCGTATAGTCCTCGGTGATGCCGGACCAGGCGATGCCGTCGAGCTCGCCGGTCTGCACGGCGACCTCGACGTCCTCCCAGGGCAGTGTCACCGGCACGACGCCGAAGCGGGACAGGAACTTGCCGGCTGTCGGGAACGTGAACACCCGCAGACCCTGGAGATCGGACAGCGAGCGCAGCGGCTTCACCGTCGCGAAGTGGCACGGATCCCAGGCGCCGGCGCTGAGCCAGGTGACGTTCTCGATCTCGCCATAGGCCTCTTCCCAGATCTCGCGCAGCCCGTACTGGTTGAACAGCACCGGCACGTCGAGCGAATAGCGCGTGGCGAAGGGGAAGTAGCCCCCGAACACCGAGATGTCGACCGGCGCGGCGATGGAGTCGTCGTCGCTCTGCACCGCGTCGATGGTGCCGCGCTGCATGGCGCGGAACAGCTCGCCTGTCGGCACCAGCTGGTCGGCGGTGTACAGCTCGATCACCATCTCGCCGTTGGCGACCTTGTTGAAGGCGTCGATCGACGGCTTGATCACGTGCTCGGCCAGCGCCGGGCCGGCATAGGTCTGCAGACGCCAGCGGATCGGCGACTGGCCGATCACGGCAGGCGCGGCGAGGGTCGTGGCGCCGGCGGTGGCGGTCGCGACACCCGCCGTCTTCAGGAACTGTCGCTTCGTGAGCTTCCTGGATTCGGTCATGCTGTTCGTCTCCCTTCTCGTCGGTTCAGTCTGCGCGGCGGCATCCCCCCCGCCGCAGTCGAAGTCCCCGCCGCGTCCGACACTCTCCTCCCGCGCCGGACGCAGCTACCGCCCGTAGACCATCTGCGGCAGCCACAGCGCGATCTGCGGGAATGCCATCACCATCGCCAATCCGCAGGTCATGACGATGACAAAGGGCAGGATCGAGCGGTAGATGTCGGCGAGCGTCACCTCCGGCGGAGCCATGGCGCGCATCAGGAACAGGTTGTAGCCGAAGGGCGGGGTCATGTAGGCGATCTGGCACGTGATCGTGTACAGGATGCCGTACCAGATCAGATCGAATTCGAGGGCTCGCACCAGCGGCACATAGAGCGG
Organism: Tepidamorphus gemmatus; assembly: GCF_004346195.1. NCBI lineage: Bacteria > Pseudomonadati > Pseudomonadota > Alphaproteobacteria > Hyphomicrobiales > Tepidamorphaceae > Tepidamorphus > Tepidamorphus gemmatus. The sequence goes on from NZ_SMAK01000007.1 coordinate 45,327, forward strand.
CGCGACGATCACCAGCATCGCGGTGTCGTCGAGGAACATCCCCATGAGCAGGTAGGAGATCTGCATCATGATGATGATCTCCCATGGCCCGAGCCCGAGCCTGTCGATGAAGAACGCCTCGATCGCCTTGACCGCACCGAGTCCGTCGAAGACGGCGCCGAAGGTCAGCGCGGCAAGGATGATCCACATGAACATGCAGCTGACGCCGAGCGTCTTGCGCACCGTCTCGTGCAGCACACGGAACGTCAGCCGGCCCTTGATCAGCGCCGCCACCGTCGCCGACATGGCGCCGACGGCAGAGCTCTCGACCAGGCTGGTGATGCCCATCATGAACAGGCCCATCATCAGGAAGAAGATCATCAGCGGCAGGATGCCGGCCCTGAGCAGGCTGAGCTTGCGGGCGAGGCTCACCTGCCGCTCCTCCTTCGGCAGGACCGGCGCAAGCTGCGGCTGCAGGTAGCAGCGCACGAGGATGTAGACGATGAACAGGCTCGCCATCATCAGGCCGGGCAGAACACCGGCGAGCCAGAGCTGGCCGATCGGCTGGCGGGCGATCATGCCATAGAGCACCAGCACGACGGACGGCGGCACGAGGATACCGAGCGTCGAGCCGGCCTGGATGACGCCGGTCACCATGATCTTGTCGTAGCCGCGCCTGAGCAGTTCCGGCAGCGCGATGGTCGCGCCGATGGCAAGGCCGGCGACCGACAGCCCGTTCATCGCCGAGATCACCACCATGACGCCGATGGTGCCGATCGCAAGCCCGCCGCGGACCGGACCGAACCAGACATGGAACATCTCGTAGAGGTCGTCGGCGATGCCGGATTCCGACAGCATGTACCCCATGAAGATGAACATCGGCAGCGTCAGCAGCGGATACCATTTCATCAGCTTCATGGATGCGCCGAAGGCGAGCTCGACGCCGCCATCGCCCCACAGCAGCAGCGCCGCGACAACGGCGACGAAGCCGATCGCGCCATAGACCCGCTGGCCGGTGATCAGCATCACCATCATCGAGGAGAACATCAGGATGGCGATGAGCTCATAGCTCATGGAATGGGTCTCCCGATGGCCTCGGCGAGATTGCGGAAGAAGGCAGCGATGGCCTGCAGCAGCGTCAGCGTGATGCCGATGCACATGATGATCTTGATCGGCGCCATGTAGGGCGACCACGACGAATAGCTGGTCTCGCCGTATCTGAGCGCGTACCCGGTCGAGGAGATGCCCCCGATCAGCAGTACCGCGAGGAAGAAGATCAGGAACGTAACGGTGACCGAATCGACCACCGCCCTGGTGCGCGGCGACCAGCGGCTGTAAGCGAGGTCCATCCTCACATGGGAATCGATCTGCAGCGAATAGCCACCGCCGAGTATGTAGTAGGCCGCCATGGTGAACTGGGCCATTTCGAGCGTCCAGTTGGCAGGCAGCAGGAACGTCTTGGAGATCGACGAATAGAACAGGATCGCCATCATCGCGAAGACGAGATACATCGCGAACAGGCCGACATACCTGTTCACGCCATCGACAAGCCGGACATAGGCTGTGATCGCCTTCGGCATGGCTCCCCGCTCACCGTTCCCCGGCCGCAACGGCCGGCATGTCAAGATCGCGTCTGGCCGCCGACAGTGCCGCGGCCAGGCTGTTCGCCCAGCGCTCCTGATCGGGCGCCGTGGCGATCAGGTCATTGCGGATCTCGAGCATGACGCACGGCAGGCCGCGCGCCTCGCCGTGCCGTTCCAGCGTATGGTAGACGCCGTCCCAGGGTCCATAGGGTTCGTTGTCGCCGATGACGGTTTCCGGCTCGCCCCGATAGGTCGCAAACAGGCTGTCGGCGATCCGCCGGTCACGACCGTACAGGATACCGAGATGCCAGGGCCGCGGCCGGCCCCGATAGACAGGCGTGAAGGAATGTACCGCCACCAGCACGCTCTGCGCACCGGCCCGCGCCCGCTCGTCGAGAAGGGCGTCGATCGCCGCGTGATAGGGCTCGTAGATGCCGCTGATCCTGCGCGCGCGCAGATCAGCCGGCAGATCGGCATTGCCCGGGATCGACGTGTCCTCGCTGCGCACGGTCACGGAATCCGGCGCGTCGATCGGCCGGTTGCAGTCGATCAGCAGGCGCGAGGCGTCGGGATAGAGAAGCGGGGCGCCGAGCAGTCGTGCCAGCATCCGCGCCACCGGCAGCGCCCCCGGATCCCAGGCGATGTGGCGGCGCATGTCCTCCTCGCCGAGGCCGGGCTCGCCGAAGCCCGCCGGCACCCGGTTGCTGGCATGATCGCACAGGATGACGAAATCGCCGCCCGCAGGCGAGCCTTCGAGGCGAACGAGCGCGGTATCGCTGCCGACCCCCGCCGAACCGTTCGTCTCCCCCATGATCGCCCTTTTCGTCGGAACCGGAATCCGGTCTGATGCCTGATCAGGTATTTTAGATACAGCCGCCTGGACGATGTCAATTCTGAAACCACAATTTCATCACCGCAGCAGACTGACGCCGCAGGCGGGGCGACAGCACGCCGAAGAGGAAGCGCATGAGCGAGACGGGACTGACCATCGCCGAGCAGGTCCGCGAACGCCTGCAGGAGTTCACCGCCACCGAGCGCAAGGCGGCGCATGTGTTGCTGGCGACCTATCCGCTGGCGGGACTTGAGCCGGTCGCCGAATTCGCTGCCCGCGCCGGTGTCAGCGCGCCGACCATCCTGCGTTTCGTCGCCCGGATCGGCTTCCAGAGCTATCCCGATTTCCAGAAGCGGCTACGCGAGGAACTGGAGGCGCAGCTTCAGTCGCCGCTGATGAAGGCGAATTTCGACGGTGGCGCGAGCCCGGCAGCAGCCGGCGGCGAACGGCCGGTGGACCGGTTCCGCGATGCGGTCGCGACCAATCTCATGCAGACTTTCGCCCATCTGCCGCCGGGCGAGTTCGAGGCGGTGGTCGAACTGATCGCCGATCCGAAGCGGAGGATCCACCTGATCGGCGGCCGCTTCACCGATCCGATCGCCCGCTACGCCGCCGCCCATCTGCGGATCGTCCGGCCGGGGGTCATCCATCTCGCCGGTCAGATCGAGAATCTGCGCGACCAGATCCTCGACATGCGCCGCAACGACGTGCTGGTCGCCTTCGACATGCGCCGGTACCAGCCCGATATCGTCGCGCTGACCCGCCTTGCCTCCGGGCGCGGTGTCCGGGTCGTGCTGATCACCGACCAGTGGCTGTCGCCGATCGCGCGGGTCGCCGCCCATATCCTGTCGGCCCACATCGCGGTACCGTCGAACTGGGACTCCAACGTCGCGCCGCTGGCGCTGGTCGAGGCGGTGCTGGCTGCTGTCACCGAACGGCTTTGGGCGAGCGCCAAGGACCGCATCGCCGAAATCGAACGCCTCAGGCCGGAGAGCAGCTGAGCGCGCTTCACCACCCCGTCATCCCACCTCCCCCCTATCCGCGCCTCTGCCGGCCGTCATCGCGCCACGGCAGTCCTGCTGACGTCCTGCCCGCCCGATCTTGGATCGACTGCGCCGTCCGGGATGGCCGAGGGAGCAGGAACGGCGGTCGGCCGACGCCTAAGCCTTGCCGTCGCCCGGCATCGCCATCGCCTCGGCGATCAGCGTCTCCGCGGCCTCGGCCAGCAGCGTGTCCTCGGCCTCGCCGTAGACCGGTTCCCTGCCGATCTCGAGCAGCACCGGAACCGCGAGCGGCGAGACGCGCTCCAGCGGCTGATGGACGATCCTGCCGCGAATGCGCTTGAGCAGGACGCCGACGCGACCAACGTCGATCAGGCCGGTGCCGGCATCCGCACGGGTTGCGCGCAAGAGCACGTGGTCGGGCTCGTGGCGCATCAGCACGTCATAGATCAGGTCCGAGGAAACGGTCACCTGCCGGCCGGACTTCTCCTTGCCCGGATGGCGGCGCTCGATCAGCCCGGCGATGATCGCGCAGCTGCGGAAAGTGCGCTTCATCAGGCTCGATTCGGCGAGCCAGGCTTCGAGATCGTCGCCCAGCATGTCCTCGTCGAACAGTTCGGCGAGCGACAGCCGCCCGCGCCGGATCAGCGCCGAGAGGTCGGCGAGGCCCCAGACGGCGAGCGCATAGTCGCTGGCGACGAAGCCAAGCGGGCGGGCGCGGACGCGCTCCAGGCGGCGGGTCAGGAGCATGCCCAGCGTCTGGTGCGCAAGACGCCCCTCGAACGGATAGGCAACCAGGTAGAAGCGGCCGCCGCGCGGGAAGGTCTCGACCAGAAGCTGGTCGCGGCGCGGCACCACCGAGCGCAGCCTCTGCATGCCGAGCCACTCGCCGACATCGCCCGGCAGGCCGCGCCATTGCCGCTCGTCGGCGAGGATCGCCCGCACCCGGTCGGCAAGATGGGTCGACAGCGGGAGCTTGCCGCCCTGATAGGCCGGGATGCGCGGATCGGCGTCAGCGGCACGCGAGACATAGGCCTCGGTCTCGCGCAGAGCCTCGAGCCTCAGAACCTCGCCGGCGAAGACGAAGGTTTCGCCGGGCGCAAGCTGCTCGATGAACCATTCCTCGATCTCGCCGAGCATCCGCCCGCCGGCCAGCGCCGCCCTGCGGCCGGGCCTGACCAGCCTGACCTTGAGCATCGGCGCCTCGACGATCGTGCCGACATTGAGGCGGTACTGCTGGGCGACGCGGGGATGGGTGATGCGCCAGAGCCCGTCGCCCGTCTGGCGGATCCGGGCATACTGCTCGTAGGTCGACAGCACGTAGCCGCCCGTTGCAACGAACCTGACCACCTGGTCGAAGGTCTCCCGGTCGAGACCGGCATAGGGCGCCGCCGAGCGCACCTCCGCAAACAGCGCGTCCGCGTCGAAGGGAGCGGCGACGGCCGAGCCGAGGACATGCTGGGCGAGCACATCGAGGGCGCCGGCGCGCGGCGGCGGCGTGTCCTGCGCGCCCTCGGCGAGCGCGTCGAGCGCGGCGCGGCATTCCAGCACCTCGAAGCGGTTGGCCGGCACCAGCACCGCCTTGGACGGCTCGTCGAGCCGATGGTTGGCGCGGCCGATGCGCTGGGCGAGGCGGCTCGCCCCCTTCGGCGCCCCGACATTGACGACGAGATCGACATCACCCCAGTCGATGCCGAGATCGAGGGTGGAGGTCGAGACCACCGCATCGAGCCGGCCTGCCACCATGGCTGCCTCGACCTTGCGGCGCTGGCTGACGTCGAGCGAGCCGTGATGCAGCGCGATGGCAAGCCCGTCATCGTTGATGCGCCACAGCTCCTGGAACAGCATCTCTGCCTGGCTGCGGGTATTGACAAATACCAGCGTCGTGCGGTGGGCACGAATCGCCGCGTAGATCGCGCCAACCGCATGGCGCGCCGAATGACCCGACCAGGGAATCCGTTCGGTCGGCAGCAAGATCGACACGTCGGGCGGCGCACCGGGATCGGCGAGGATCACATGTGCCGCCGACGGGTCCGGGCCGCTGCCGTCCTGTGGCATCATCCAGCGGGCAAGTGCGGCCGGATCGGCGACGGTCGCCGACAGGCCGATCATCCGCAGCCCCGGCGCAAGCCGGCGCAGGCGGGCGAGGCCGAGCGACAGCAGGTCGCCACGCTTCGAGGTGACGAGTGCATGCAGTTCGTCCAGCACGACGGTCCTCAGCCCGGCGAACAGTCGCGGCGCGTCGCGCGCGGCGATCAGCAGGGCGAGCTGTTCGGGCGTCGTCATCAGCATGTCGGGCGGATCGGTGCGCTGGCGCTGGCGGCGGCCGGCAGGCGTGTCGCCGGTGCGGGTCTCGACGCGGACCGGCAGGGCCATCTCGGCGATCGGGGTGGCGAGATTGCGCGCGACATCGACCGCAAGCGCCTTAAGCGGCGAGATGTAGAGGGTGTGCAGGCCGCCGCGGCGCACCAGCGGGGCACGCCCCGCCGTCAGCTCCAGGAGGCTAGGCAGGAATCCCGCGAGGGTCTTGCCCGCACCGGTGGGGGCGACCAGCAGCGCCGAGCCACCGGCGCCGACCCACCGCAGCAGCTCGAGCTGGTGGCGGCGTGGCACCCATCCGCGCGCGGCGAACCAGCCGGCGAAGGGCTCGGGCAGCAGACCGGCATCGGGGGCTTGATCGCAGCTCACCGCCAACAGGTATCGCCGGGCCGAAAGGTTGCCAATCGGGGGACACCTGCGCCGCGGGAAGGGGCATGCCGGCGAGGAAGACGGCAGGCTGCGGCCGGGTGTCCGCCTACGACATCTCGTTCGGGAAGTACTGGTAGATCCAGGTTTCGCTCAGCGCGTCCGCGCCCTTGCGCAGAAACATGCGCAGATCGACCGGGCCGGGGCCGGCAATCTCCAGGTCGAAGATGACCCGCCATCGCTCGGTGCTCACCACCGGATAGGCGACCGCGCCGCTGACCGTGCCGCGGCTGGCTGCCACCACCGCCTCGACGCCGCTGCTGCGGTCAAGGCCGGCCATGCCCTTGCCGTCGAAATCGACTGCGAACTTGCGCACTCCCGGCGGACGCGGCTGACCGGGCACGCCGCCCATGCCGATCCGGGTCGCGACGACCCTCGCGACCGGCGAGGGATGCGGCGAATCGGCGAGCCAGTGTAACCGGTAGGCAAGATCGTATTCGGCACCGGCCTCGACCGGCTCCCGAGGCACCCAGAACGCGACGATGTTGTCGTGGATCTCGTCGTCGGTCGGGATCTCGACCAGTTGCACCGAGCCTTCGCCCCAGTCGCCCAGCGGTTCCACCCAGACGCTGGCGCGGCGATCGTAGAACACACCGTCGTCTTCGTAGTTGGCGAAGGCGCGGTCGCGCTGCATGAGCCCGAAGCCGCGCGGGTTGTTGTCGAGAAAGGCATTCACCATGACCTGCGGCGGATTGACCAGCGGCCGCCAGATGCGCTCGCCGGTTCCGGTCCAGATTTCCAGACCGTCCGAATCGTGAATCTCCGGCCGCCAGTCACGGGCAGCCTCGCGGTTGTTCTCGCCGTACCAGAACATGCTGGTCAGCGGGGCGATGCCGAGCCGCTCGATCGGCCGGCGTACGAACAGGGCTGCATCGACATTCTGGACGATACCCCCGGCAGGGGCCTGGCTGACGATCCGGTAGGCGCCCGTGACACTTGGCGAATCAAGCAGCGCGTGGACGATCAGGCCGCCATTGCCGGCGCCCTCCAGCCAGAAATCGGTAAAGCGGGGAAACTCCTCGGGATGCGAGGTGGCGGTATCGACGGCGAGGCCGCGCGCCGACAGGCCGTACTGGTTGAAGGGACCGGAGGTGCGGAAATAGGAGGCGCCGAGGACGGCCAGCCAGTCGGTACGGTTGCCCTCGCCCATCACCCGGAAACCGGCGAAGCCGATGTCGTCGGGAAGCGCGCGGGCGACGTGATCGTCAGGCATGTCGAAGTAGGCGGCATGGTAGAGGATCGGCCGCGCCTGCCCGTTCTCCACCACATGCATCCCGACGGGAGCCTTGAAGAAGCGGCCGAGATGGAAGAAGCGGACGCCAGGCCGCGCCGCGTCGTCGCCCCACAGCGTCGCCTCGTCGCGGAACCGGAGCTGCTGGTGGGCGTCGTAGTCGATCGCCTCGAGAATGTCGGCCGCCCGGATCTCCGGCGCGCGATAGGCTTGGCCGGCCAGCGTCCTGGCGCGCTCCTTCAGCAGGTCGAAAGAGAAGGGTGACGGCGGGCCAAGCTGCAATCCCTCCCCGGCCGCCCGTGCGGCAAGGCCCGGCAGGGTCCAGAAGGCGCCCGCTCCCGCGGCTGCGGCCAGCAATTGTCTACGCGAAACCTCGGGCATCATATCCTCCAATCCCCGGCAGGGCGGCGTCCGGGCGGCGTGAGAAAACCGCCCATCAAGGAAATTGTGTGGCCGTGCCAGCCAATTCCAGTGATAACCGCATCATAGCCGCACGGTCCGCAACCTCAGCGCATTGCCGATCACGCTCACCGAGGACAGCGCCATCGCTGCGGCAGCGATGATCGGCGACAGCAAGATACCTGCCACGGGATAGAGGACACCGGCGGCGACCGGGACGCCGGCGGCGTTGTAGAGGAAGGCGAAGAACAGGTTCTGGCGGATGTTGCGCATTGTCGCGCGGCTAAGCCGCCGCGCCCGGACGATGCCGGTCAGATCGCCCCTGAGCAGCGTCACGCCGGCGCTCTCGATGGCAATGTCCGTGCCGGTGCCCATCGCGATACCGATGTCGGCGGCAGCCAGCGCCGGCGCATCGTTCACGCCATCCCCGGCCATCGCCACCACCCGGCCCTCGCGGCGCAACCGCTCAACCGCCGCCGCCTTCTGGTCCGGCAGCACCTCGGCCTCGACCTCGTCGATGCCGAGACTGCGGGCCACCGCCTCGGCGGTGGTGCGGTTGTCGCCGGTCAGCATGACGATGCGGATGCCGTCCGCGTGAAGCGACCGGATCGCCTCGGGCGTGGTCGGCTTGATCGGATCGGCGATGGCGAGAATGCCCGCCGCCATGCCGTCGACGGCAACGAAGATCGCGGTGGCGCCGTTCGCGCGCAGCGCCTCGGCACGGGCCGCGAGTGCGCCGGGCGCGATGCCCTCCTCGGTCATGACGCGAGCATTGCCGACGACGATACGCCGGCCGTCGACGGTGCCGGTGACGCCCTTGCCGGTCGGACTGTCGAAGCCGGTCGGCTCGACGAGCCGGATGCCGCGCTCCCGGGCCGCTGCGACGACCGCAGCTGCGAGGGGATGCTCGCTGGCCTGCTCGAGGCTGGCGGCAAGACGCAGGACTTCCGCCTCGTCGAGGTCGCCGGCAGTGACGATAGCGGTCAGGGATGGACGGCCCTCCGTCAGCGTACCGGTCTTGTCGACGACGAGCGTGTCGACCGTCTCCATGCGCTCGAGCGCCTCGGCATTCCTGATCAGGATGCCGAGGCCGGCGCCGCGCCCGATGCCGACCATGATCGACATCGGCGTGGCAAGCCCGAGCGCGCAGGGGCAGGCGATGATCAGCACGCTGACGGCCGCCACCAGCGCATAGGCAAGCCTCGGCTGCGGACCGAAGGTCGACCAGGCGGCGAAGGCCGCGACCGCAACAAGAAGGACCGCTGGGACGAACCAGGCCGAAACCCGATCGGCAAGACGCTGGATCGGCGCCCGGCTGCGCTGCGCCTCTGCCACCAGCTGGACGATGCGCGCCAGCATTGTATCGCGGCCGACCCTGCCGGCGCGGATCACCAGCGCGCCGCTGCGGTTGATCGTGCCGCCGATGACGGTGTCCCCCACCTGCTTGGTGACGGGCATCGACTCGCCGGTGACCATGGATTCGTCGATCGCCGAGCGACCGTCGATCACCTCACCATCCACGGGAACCTTCTCGCCGGGGCGCACGCGCAGCCGATCGCCGACCGCGATCTCCGCAAGCGGCACCTCCTCGTCGGAGCCGTCCTCGGTGATGCGCCGGGCCGTCTTCGGGGCTAGGTCAAGCAGCGCCTTGATCGCGCCGCTGGTCTGCTCGCGGGCGCGCAGTTCCAGCACCTGGCCGAGCAGAACCAGCACCGTGATGACCGCCGCCGCCTCGAAGTAGACGGCAACGCTGCCGTGCTGATCACGGACTGCCGGCGGGAACAGGCCGGGGGCCAGCGTGGCAATCACGGAATAGGTCCAGGCAACGCCCACACCGATGGCAATCAGTGTGAACATGTTGAGGTTCCGGGTGACGACCGACTGCCAGCCGCGCGCGAAGAACGGCCAGCCCGCCCACAGAACGACCGGACTGGCGAGCGCGAGCTGCCCCCAGTTGGAGACCTGCGGAGCGACCAGGTCGAGACCGAACACATGGCTGCCCATCTCCAACACGACGACCGGCAGCGCCAGGACGAGGCCGACCCAGAGCCGCCGGGTCATGTCGGCGAGTTCGGGATTCGGCCCGGAGTCGGCCGTGACCGTCATCGGCTCCAGAGCCATGCCGCAGATCGGGCAGCTGCCGGGGCCGATCTGCCGGATCTCCGGGTGCATCGGACAGGTGTAGACGGCCGTTTCGTCCGCCGGCTCGGCTGGGCCCGGAGACAGGTACCTCGCCGGATCGGCGATGAACCTCTCGCGACATTTCGGATTGCAGAACCAGTAGGTCTCGCCGTCATGGACGGCGCTGTGCCTCGCCGTCGCAGGATCGACGATCATGCCGCAAACCGGGTCCCTGACCGTGCCGGCCTGGTCGGCAGCCGGCGCATGACCGCCGCAACAGGAACCGGCCAAGCGCGGCGACGGCGATTCCGCTGCCGCAGGATGATCAGGGTGGTGATGCTGAGGCGCCTTCATCCGAAGTCTCCCGTTGCCGTCCCGCCAGATACCCGGTAGGGGTATCGCCCGCCGCTTGACCATTATACCCCCATAGGGTATTTGGCAAGCATGCAGGACGAGACGAGATCCGCCGTGACGAAACGCCTCGGCCGTATCGAGGGGCAGGTGCGGGGGATTGCGCGCATGGTCGCCGAGGATCGGTACTGCATCGATATCGTCACGCAGATCGATGCCGTACGTGCCGCGCTGAAGCGCGTCGAGGAGGAGATCCTGCGCGACCATGTCGGCCATTGCGTCGAGCACGCGATCCTGAGCGGCGACAAGGCCGAACAGCGCCGCAAGATCGCCGAACTGATGCAGGTGCTCGGGCGCGCCGGCAGGTAGCGGTACCACCTGCCCGACGACCGATCCGATTCATACCGATCCGATTTATTCAGCCTTTACCATTTGTCGCACAGGATTGCCGGCGAACGAGCGGACGGGGCACGGGACCGGTGCGGTGAAGGTGCCGGACCAGTGCGGAAGGGCGCCGCAAAGGCGCATCAGCAACGGCATGTCGGATCGCAGCGCAGCGCTGGCTTGGCTCGCAGGTACCGCGATGACGGTGCTCGCCACCCTCGTCGTGCTGGCGACGGGACTGCGGCTGCCCTCCGCCGAGCGCCCCGTCCCGCTGGTGTTCGCGCCGGGAACGTCGGCGGTCGAAGCCATCGGCCGGCTGGCCGCGCTGGACGGCCGCCTGATTGCCACCGGCGGATTCGAGAACGTCGTCGTCGCACAGTTTGCGCGCGATGTCGGCTACGGCGCGCTCAGGAAGGCGGGCGTCTGGCTGGCGCTGGAACCGCTCGCCTTCGGCGGATGCCTCGATCTGCGCGCCTCGCCGGAACCGACACCACTTTCCAGAAGGGATGAAACGACATGAACGCCCTGATCGACCTGCGGACGCAGGTGAGCCGATACATGGTCTGGTTCCTGTGGGCACATGTGCCGCTGATCGCAGTGGCCGGTGTGTGGCTCGGCAACGGCTGGCTCGCCCCAACCCTCGCTGCCGGCCTGTTCGCCGCCATCGCCACGGCAGCCTGGCGGATGGATGCGGCCGGTGACATGGCTCGGCCGGTGATGGGCGTCTCGCTGGTGATGATGGTCTCGCTGCTGGTCTACCAGGCGGCCGGACATCCCTGGCAGATCGACATGCACATGTATTTCTTCGCGGCGCTGGCGATCCTCGCCGCGTTCTGCGACTGGCGGACAATCATCATCGCGACGGCCGTGGTGGCGGTCCATCACCTGCTGCTGAACTTCGTCCTGCCGGCCGCGGTCTTTCCGAATGGTGCCTCGCTCGGCCGGGTCGTCCTGCACGCTGTGGTGGTTGTGGTCGAGGCCGCCGCGCTGGTTTGGCTGACCGCGCGGATGGCGGCCGCTTTCATCGAGCAGGCCGCCGCCACCGCCAAGGCGCGCGCGGCCGAGGCCGAGGCGCGGCGCCTTGGGGAGGAGCTGCGTGCCGGCGAGCAGGCCGCGGCTGCCGAGCGGCGCCGGGTCCTCGAGGCGCTTTCCGACGAGTTCGAGGAGAGCGTCGGACGCCTGGTCGGCACCCTGTCGGAGCAGGTCCGCGAGCTCGGAGAGAGCGCCGACACGGTGTCGAGCGTGGCCACCGATTCGAGCCGGCGCAGCGACTCGGCGGCCGAGCACGTCCGCCAGGCGATCCGCAACGTCGAGACCGTCGCGTCGGCGACCGAAGAGGTGAACGCCTCGATCGGCGAGATCGCGCGACAGGTCAGCCACTCGACCCAGATCGCCCAGCAGGCCGCCGAGCGCGCCCGCGGCACCGACCGGACGGTGCACCAGCTGTCCGATTCCGCCCAGAAGATCGGTGATGTCGTCGATCTGATCCGCAATGTCGCCGAGCAGACCAACCTGCTGGCGCTGAACGCCACCATCGAGGCCGCGCGCGCCGGGGAGGCTGGCCGCGGCTTTGCCGTCGTCGCCTCCGAGGTGAAGAGCCTCGCCACCCAGACCTCCAGGGCGACGGAGGACATTGCGCAGCAGATCGGCGCGATGCAGGCCGCATCGCGTGACGCGGTGGAGGCGATTGCCGCCATCCGCGAGACGATCGACGCGATCAACGCGGTCGCCGCCAGCATCTCCTCCGCCGTCGAGCAGCAGAGCGCCGCCGTCAACGAGATCTCCAGCAATACTGCCGCCACCGTCCAGGGCGTGTCGGCGCTGGAATCGGAGATCGGCCGGGTACGTTCGGCCTCGGAGCAGACCCTCGATGTCGCCGACCGCAACCGGAAGGCTACCAGCGCGATCGGCGATCAGGTGCGCAGTCTCGGAGCCCAGGTACAGAACTTCCTGAACCGGGTGCGGGCGGCCTGAGCCTGACGGGCCGCCCGTGCGTGCATCGGTCGGTCAGGCTGCCTTCGGCAGCACCGTCCTGACCAGCTCGGCCCAGAAGCCGACACCGTAGGGAATGGCGTCGTCGTTGAAGTCGTATTGCGGCGTGTGCACCATCGCGCCGCCCTTCTCGCCTGGCATGCCGTTGCCGAGCCAGACATAGGCGCCGGGGCGCTTCTCCAGCATGTAGGAGAAGTCCTCCGCGCCCATCTTCGGGTCGGCGGCGGTGTTGACATTGGCCGCGCCAACGACCTGGCGCGCGACCGCCGCGGCGATCTCGGTCTCCTCCAACGTGTTCACCGTCGGCGGATAGTTGCGCATGAAGGCGATCTCGGCGGACGCGTCGAAGGCGGCCGCCACACCCGTGGCGATGCGCTTCAATTCGCTCTCGATCAGGTCGCGCACCTCGGGCAGGAAGCTGCGACAGGTTCCGCACAGCACCGCCTCCTCGGGAATCACATTGAAGGCGTCACCCGCATGGAACTGGGTCACCGAGACGACCGCGTCCTTGATCGGATCGACCCGGCGGCTGACGATCGACTGCAGCGCGGTGACGATCTGCGCGCCGATCAGCACCGGATCGCGCGAGACATGTGGCATCGCTCCGTGGCCGCCCCTGCCGCGAATGGTGATTCGGAATTCGTCGGCCGCTGCCATGCAGGGCCCCGGCCGCATCGAAATGGAGCCGAGCGGCATGCCGGGCATGTTATGCATGCCGAAGACCTGCTCGCAGGGGAAGCGGTCAAACAGACCTTCCTCGACCATAACCCGTCCGCCGGCCTTGCCTTCCTCGGCCGGCTGGAAGAACAGGTAGACCGTGCCGTCGAACTCGTCACGATGGTCGGCGAGATACCGCGCCGCGCCGAGCAGCATGGTGGTATGGCCGTCGTGACCGCAGGCATGCATCTTGCCGGCCTGGGTCGAGCGATGGGCGAACTCGTTCTTCTCGGCGATCGGTAGGGCGTCCATGTCGGCGCGCAACCCGACCGCCCGGTTCGAGCCGCCACCGCGGCCGCCGCCACCGCGCACGACACCGACCACGCCGGTCCGGGCGATGCCGGTGTGCACCTCGTCGACACCGTATTCCCTCAGCTTCTTGGCCACGATTCCAGCGGTGCGTGTCTCCTCGAAGCCGAGTTCGGGATGGGCGTGAAGGTCGCGGCGGATTGCCGTCAGTTCGTCCATGTAAGGCTTCACCCGGTCGGTGATCGACATTCCTGATGCTCCGTGCGTCGTGTCGTGGATCGATGTGCCTTGATGCGCCGGCGCGGCCCGGCCTGCAACCCGCCGGCGCCGTCCTCACTCCTGTCCCGCCGGCGCCGATCCGGGCAACACCGTCTCGACGAGCCGGGTCCAGTAGCCCGCGCCGATCGCCAGCGCGGCATCGTTGAAGTCGTAGCCCGGCGAATGCAGCATCGCTCCGCCCGGCTCGCCAACCCGGCCATTGCCGAGCCAGACATAGCAGCCGGGCCGCTGTTCCAGCATGTAGGAGAAATCCTCGGCCGCCATCATCGGCTCGCCGTCACTGTCAACGGCATCGGCGCCCACGGCCAGCACCGCGGCCGCGGCGGCGAGTTGCGTCTCCTCCGGGCTGTTCACCGTGGCCGGACAGCGCCGCCCGTATTCGACCTCGGCCTCGGCGCCGAAGGCATGCGCGATCCGGGGCACAAGCCGCAGAAGCTCGGCCTCGACGAGATCGCGCACCTCCGGCAGAAAGGTGCGGCAGGTGCCGCCGATCTCCGCTTCCTCGGAAATGACATTGAAGGCATCGCCCACATGGACGCGGGTCGCGGAAACCACCGCGGTCTTGAGCGGATCGACGCGCCGGCTGGTGATCGCCTGCAGCGCCGTCACCACATGGGCAGCGATCAGAACCGGGTCGCGTGTCAGATGCGGCATCGCGCCATGACCGCCCTTGCCGCGGATCGCAATGCGGAAGACGTCGGAGGCCGCCATGCACGGCCCGCCACGCAGCGCGATCCGCCCGAGCGGCAGGCCCGGGCGGTTGTGCATCCCATAGACCTGCTCGCAGGCGAATCGCTCGAACAGCCCCTCAGCGACCATCACCCGGCCACCGGCGATCTCCTCGGCCGGCTGGAAGATCAGGTAGACGGTGCCGTCGAAGGCCGCGCGGTTCGCCGCCAGCCACCGCGCCGCCCCGAGCAGCATCGTGGTGTGGCCGTCGTGGCCGCAGGCGTGCATCTTTCCTTCGTTGCGCGAAGCCCATGCCAGCCCCGTCGCCTCGCGGATCGGCAGCGCGTCCATGTCCGCCCTGAGGCCGATTGCGCGGTTCGAGCCGCCGCCCGGATGCCGTCCCCCGGTTCCGCGCACCACGCCGACGACCCCGGTGCCGGCGATGCCAGTATGCACCTCGTCGACGCCGTAGGCCGCCAGCCGCTCGGCGACAAGCGCGGCGGTGCGGTGCTCCTCGGAACCGAGTTCGGGATGGGCGTGCAGATCACGGCGCAGCGCGACAAGTTCATAGAGCCAGGGCGCGAAGCGGTCGGCCGACATCAGATGCGTCCCTCCTCGACGGCGTGGCAGGCGGCCAGATGGTCCGGGCCGCGTGCCGTCCGCAGGGCAGGCTCCTCGAGCCGGCAGCGCTCGAAGGCATGCGGACAGCGCGGATGGAATGCGCAGCCGCTCGGGGGGTCGATCGGATTGGGCACCTCGCCCTTGACCGGGGTGCGGGCGCGTCCGGTCATGTCGATGTCGGGCACCGCATCGAGCAGCATCCGCGTGTAGGGATGGCGCGGGTCGGAGAACAGCTCGCGCGAGGGGGCGTCCTCGACCAGCTTGCCGAGATACATCACCCCGATGCGCGTCGCCATGTGACGGACGACGGCAAGATTGTGGGAGATGAACAGGTAGGTCAGCCCGAACTCGTCCTGCAGGTCGCGCATCAGGTTGAGGATCTGGGCCTGCACCGAAACGTCGAGCGCCGAGGTCGGCTCGTCGCAGATGATGAACTCCGGCCGGTTGGCCAGTGCGCGGGCAATCGCGATGCGCTGGCGCTGGCCGCCCGAAAATTCGTGCGGGAACTTGGCGCCATCGGCAGGATCGAGCTTGACGAGCCTCAGCAGTTCGCCGACCCGATGGGCGATCTCGCCTGGATCCTTCGCCAGGCCGAAGGCGCGGATCGGCTCGGCGATGATCCTGTCGACCCGCCAGCGCGGATTGAGGCTGGCGAAGGGATCCTGAAAGATCATCTGGAAGCGCCGCCTCAGCCGGCGCTCCTCGGCGCTCGAGCGCACCTGCGAGCGGTCGATGCCATCGAACACCACGGTACCGGCGCTGGGCGGGATCAGTCCGGCGACCATGCGGGCAACGGTGGACTTGCCGCAACCGGACTCGCCCACCAGCGCGAAGGTTTCGCCCGCCCCGATCGAGAAGGAAACATCGTGGACCGCGCGCAGAAACTGCTTGCGGCCGCCCTCGATGAGACGGTTGAGCAGCGGCCTGGAGACGTCGAAGTAGCGGGTCAGGCCCTTGACCTCGACCAGCCCCCCGGACGCGGAGGCGATCTGCGGACGGGGGGCGGCGCCACTCATGCCGGCACCCCGCCGCGACGGGCCGCGACATCGCGAGCATGCAGCCAGCAGGCCGCCTCGGTGGCGCCGGCCGGCATCAGCTCGGGCCGCTCGCGGCGGCAGCGCTCGAACACCTCCGGG
Organism: Tepidamorphus gemmatus; assembly: GCF_004346195.1. Classification (NCBI taxonomy): domain Bacteria; kingdom Pseudomonadati; phylum Pseudomonadota; class Alphaproteobacteria; order Hyphomicrobiales; family Tepidamorphaceae; genus Tepidamorphus; species Tepidamorphus gemmatus. Next base: position 61,616 of record NZ_SMAK01000007.1, read on the forward strand.
CAGCGCGGATTGAAGGCGCAGCCGCGCGGGATCGCGGTCAGACGCGGCATCGAGCCCTCGATCTGCTGCAGCCGGTCGGCCTCGTGGGTCAGCGAGGGAATCGAGGCCATCAGTCCCACGGTATAGGGATGGCGCGGGTGCTTGATGACCTCGCGCACCGGTCCGATCTCGGCGATGCGGCCGGCATACATCACCGCCACCCGGTCGGCGGTTTCGGCGATGACGCCCATGTCATGGGTAATCAGCATGACGGCAGCGCCGTGCTCGGCGCAGAGCTTCTTCAGCAGGAAGATGATCTGCGCCTGCACCGAGACGTCGAGCGCGGTTGTCGGCTCGTCGGCGATGACCAGCACCGGATTGGCGGCGAGCGCCAGCGCGATCACGACGCGCTGGCGCATGCCCCCGGAGAACTGGTGCGGATAGGCGTCGATGCGCGTCTCGGGCGCTGGGATGCCGACCTCGGTCAGCAGCTCGATCGCCCGCTTGCGCGCCTGCGACTCGCCGAGCGGCAGATGCGTGCGGATCGTTTCGACGAGCTGCCTGCCGACGGTATAGAGCGGGTTGAGGCTGGTCAGCGGGTCCTGGAACACCATGCCGATGCGGCGCCCCCGGATCCTGCGCAGCGCATCGGCGGAGAGGTTGTCGATGCGGCGTCCCTCGAGGATCACCTCGCCGCCGGCGATGCGGCCGGGCGGCTCGAGCAGGCCGATGATGGCGCTGCCGGTCAGCGACTTGCCCGCCCCGGATTCCCCGACCACCCCCAGCACCTCGCCCGGCGCGATGTCGAAGGACACGCCGTCGACCGCGACAAGGGTTCCCTTGCGGGTCGGAAACTCGACGCGCAGGTTCTTCACCTGAAGGAGGGGCTGCCTCATCGGCAGATCCCCCACATCCGCCTCATCCCGGCCGGGCGCGCATGGCGTGCGCGCGCCCGGATCGGGTCGCAGCACCCTGGCGGCGCCTTCCGATCCTCGCTCGTCGCGCCGCCGGCGCGCGGGCCGGGACGATGCGTCAGACATCGGAGAATCTGCCCCTGCCTGCCCAGCATCCCCATCACCTCAGCTTCGGATTGAGCGCATCGCGCAGCCAGTCGCCGAGCAGGTTGACGGCCAGCACGAGAATGGCGAGCGCGGCGCCGGGGAAGATGGTGATCCACCATTCGCCGGAGAACAGGAAATCCTGGCCGATGCGGATCAATGTCCCGAGGGAGGGCTGGGTGATCGGAATGCCGACGCCGAGGAAGGAGAGCGTCGCCTCGGTGATGATGGCGAGCGCCAGATTGATGGTGGCGATCACCAGCACCGGTCCCATGACGTTGGGCAGCACGTGGCGCAGCATGATCAGCGCCGGCGGGATGCCGATCAGACGAGCGGCCTGGACATATTCCTTGTTGCGCTCGACCAGCGTCGAGCCGCGCACGGTGCGGGCGTACTGCACCCAGAAGCTCAGCCCAATCGACAATGTCAGCACCCAGAATGCCGTCTTCTCGCGCGGCACGTTGCCGATGACCGCGTGAACCGAGCCGTCGATCAGCAGCGCGATCAGGATCGCCGGGAAGGTCAGCTGCACGTCGGCGATGCGCATGATGATCGAGTCGGTGCGGCCACCGACATAGCCGGCGACGAGGCCGAGCGTGATCCCGAGCGCGGCGGCGAGTGCGACGCTGGCGAAGCCGACCGCCAGCGAGATGCGTGATCCGTACATGATGGTCGACAGCAGGTCGCGGCCCTGATCGTCGGTACCGAGCAGGTAGTTCGGATCGCCGCCCGCCTCCCAGGCCGGCGGCAGCAGCGAATCGAGCAGGCTGATCTGCGACAGGTCGAACGGGTTATGCGGCGCGATCCATGGCGCGAACAGCGCGGCGAGAAAGAAGATCGCGGTGACGATGGCGGCCAGCACCGTCACCCTGGATCGTCGGAACGAATACCAGATGTCGGAGTCGAAGGCCCGTCTCAGCGGGCCGAGGCGCGGCGCCATCCACCGTCCGTCTTCGCCTGTCAACCGGGGCATGGCGTGACTCACGCGGCTGCCCGGCCGTCGACCCGCACCCGTGGATCGACCAGGGTGTAGAGGATATCGACCGCAAGGTTGATGACGACGAACAGGAAGGCGATCAGCATCAGATAGGCCGCCATGATCGGGATGTCGACGTTCTGCACGGCCTGCAGGAACAGAAGGCCCATGCCCGGCCACTGGAACACCGTCTCGGTGATGATGGCGAAGGCGATGATCGAGCCAAGCTGCAGCCCCGTGATGGTGATCACCGGAATCAGCGTGTTCTTGAGCGCATGACCGAAATAGATGGCGCGTCTGGTCAGGCCGCGGGCGCGAGCGAACTTGATGTAGTCAGTCCGGAGAACCTCCAGCATCTCGGAGCGAACAAGGCGCATGATCAGCGTCATCTGGAACAGGCCGAGCGTGATCGACGGCAGGATCAGCGCCTTCAGCCCCGAGGCGGTCAGCAGACCGGTGCGCCAGAAGCCGAACACCTCGACCACCTCGCCGCGTCCGAAGCTCGGCAGCCAGCGCAGGTTCACCGAGAAGATGAAGATCAGCAGGATGCCGATCAGGAAGGTCGGCAGCGAGATGCCGATCAGCGACACGGAGAGAAACAGCTTGGACAACCACGACTCGCGGTTGATGCCGGTATAGACGCCCATCGGAATGCCGACGAGCAGGGCCAAGATCGCCGAGCAGATCGACAATTCCAGAGTGGCCGGAAGCCGCGACAGGATCAATTCGCCGACCGGCTGCTTGAACTGATAGGCGATGCCGAAATCGAAATGCACGGCGTTCCACAGGAAGCGGCCGAACTGCACGATGACGGGATCGTTGAGGCCGAGCGCCTCGCGCAGCGCCGCGCGCTGCTCCGGCGTCGTCTCGACGCCGACCATCTGGTTCACCGGATCGCCGATGTAACGGAACATCATGAAGGCGATCAGGGCCACGGCAACCATGACCAGCACGGACTGTGCGAGTCGTCGGATGATGAAGGCGAGCATGACCCTCCGACTACTGAGCTGCGGCGCCTCGGCGCCTCGGGCTGGACCGGGCCGCGTCCGCGCGCATGAGCGCTGGGGCGGTCATGCGGCAGACAGGGACGCTCGGCCGGGGCACCCTTTCCTTGCGACCGCACCGGTCGGACCATGCGCGCCGTGGTCCGCCTCGCTCGGGTCACGCAGGCCGCCGGCCGGCGGCGACGGACACGGACACGGCTCCGGTCATGGCCTCAGGCTGCCCGATGGCCCCCCGGGCCCGATGACCGGCCGGCACCGGCCGATCATCCCTGGCAGGATATCGGCGATCGCCCGCCGATATCCTGCGCTGTCACAAGCGGCCCGTCAGTCGTTCATCGTCATCCACTTGAACAGCACCTGGTTGTCGGCGCGCTGGACAACGTCGAGCTTCTTCGACTTGCCCCAGGCGAGCGACTGCTGGTGCAGCGGAATGTGCGACACCTCCTCGTGCATGATCGTGAAGGCCTCGTGGATCAGCTGGTCGCGCTTGGTCGGGTCGTTCTCGCCCAGAATCTGCTTGGCGAGCGCGTCCACCTTCTCGTTGCACCAGCCGCCGAGGTTGAACGGACCGCCCTTGCCGGTCTCGTCACGGCAGCCGGCAAGGTTGGTGATGACGTTCCAGGAGTCGAACGAACCGGGCGTCCAGCCGAGCAGATAGAAGTCGGTGTCGTAGCCGCCGGTCGCCAGCACCTTGCCGAAATACTTCGACTTGGTCTGGGCATTGAGGTCGACCTTGACGCCGATGCGGGCGAGCATCGCGGCAACGGCCTGGCAGATCGCTTCGTCATTGACGTAGCGGTCGTTCGGGCAATCCATGCCGACGGTGAAGCCATCCGGATAGCCGGCGTCCGCGAGCAGCTTCTTCGCCGCCTCCGGGTCATAGGGATGGCGGGAAAACTCGCCGGAGCGGGAATAGAGTAGCGGCGAGATCAGCAGCGCGGAGTTCGTCGACAGGCCGCGCATCACCTTCTGATGGATCGCGTCGATGTCGATCGCCTGGTAGAAGGCCTTGCGCACCCTGGCGTCGCGGAACGGGTTCTTGCCCTTGACGTTGGAGGTCGGCAACTCGTCGCGGATCGAGTTGAAGCCGAGGAAGATGGTCCTGAGCTCCGGCCCGGTCAGGGCCTCGGCGTTGGCGCTGGCATTCACCCGGTCGATATCCTGAACCGGCACCGGATCGACGAGGTCGACCTCGCCCGACAGGAGCGCCGCGACGCGGGTGGCATCCTGGGCGATCGGGGTGAAGATCACCTCGTCGATATTGCCCTCGATCTTGTCCCACCAGCCCGGATTCGGCTTGAACACGGTCCGGACTCCCGGCTCGTGGCTCTCGATCACGTAGGGACCGGTGCCATTGGACATGAAGGCAGCCTTGCTCGACGCCGTATCGGAGGCCGAGACCACGTTCTCAAGTCCGACCTCTTCCGCCCACTCCTTGTCCATGATGTACCAGGTATCCCACTCGTAGTGCAGGATGGGATTGGGCGTGGACAGCACGAAGTCGACCGTGTAGTCGTCCACCTTCTCGACCTTGACGTCAGCCGGCAGACGGGTCTTCAGGTCGGAGTTCTGAGACAGGACGCGGTTCACCGAGAAGATCACATCATCGGCATTGAAGTCGTTGCCGTTGGCGAACTTCACGCCCTGGCGCAGATGGAATCGCCAGCGTGTCGGCTCGACGATCTCCCAGCTCTCGGCGAGCGCCGGTTCGATCTCGAGATTCTTGCCGCGCCTGGTGAGGCCTTCATAGACGTTGCCCAGCTGGCCGAGCGTGAAGGTCTCGTTCAGCGTGTAGGGATCGAGGGCTCCGAGCTGGCCCTGAAAGGCCCAGCGCAGCGTCTTGGCGTCGGCGCTGGCACCGAGCGCCAGTACCCCTGCGACGCCGGCAGCGACCGTGACGGTCCTGAGGGTCATCTGTACCTCCGTCTGGTTATCATTGGTCCACCTGCGGCGGACTTGGGATCGGAGCATATCGTCGCTTTCACGAGCTTGTCACCCGTGCACCTCGCCAGAATTGCATGCGGAGCGGAACAATTGCAGAACAAATCTATTAGTCGACTTGATTCCGTAGCGGAAGAACAGGTGCGGAAACTGCCTCAGGTCGCCGCCTTGTCCAGCCGCTTGCGCATCCTTATGGCGGGCGCCCCGTCCTCGTAATAGCCCGGGATCCGAGCATGCTCGACATAGCCGCGGCGGGAATAGAGGGCGATCGCCGCCATGTTGTCCGCGCGCACCTCCAGGCTGATCTCGGCGCGGCCCCTGTCACGTGCGGCCTGCTCGGCGGCCGCGAGGAGACGGCTGCCAAGTCCCCTGCCGCGGGCGCCGGCTGCGGTCGCGATGGAATAGAGACGGGCGCGCATCGAACCGGCCGGCAGCAGCACCAGGGCGTAGCCCAGGACGCGCCCGTGACCTTCGGCGACGATGAGAGATGCCGAGGGCGAGTGCAGCAAGCGGCGCAACGACCGCCGACTCAGCCGGTCGCCGGAGAAGGTCGTCTGTTCGAGCTCGCACAGCGCGTCGAGATCGGCTTGGGCGCCGGTCCTGACCCGCACCGGCACCTCGCCCTCGACGCCGTCGACCATGGATTTACCGTCTCCTCGGCGGAACCGCTGGCACTCCGGCGGGTTCTGCCGGAGCGCGGCGCTGCGCGGCGTCGCAACATACCCGCTTGTTCTGCGGTGTAAACGGCGTAGATATGCGGGCAATCGAGGGCCGCATCGGCAGCGGCCGTCCGCTCGACCAATGCCGCCCCCGGAAGGAGGGGCCCGACGCGTCAGCATGAAGAAGGCGCTCTATTCCGGCTGGGTGATCCTCGTCGATCAGGCGAAGGATTTCCCGAACGCCGACACCCCCCACAAGGTAATCACCACCCGCGACTATCTCGCCCGGCCGCAGCTGTTCGACGGCGGCCGGCCGAAAGTGGTCAACCTGTCACGCTCATACGCCTATCAGAGCCGCGGCTACTTCTGCTCGCTGCTGGCCGAGGCACGCGGCCACAGGGTGCTGCCGTCCGTCGAGGCAATGCTCGATCTGGCCGGCCGCGAGCTCTACGGTCACGCCATCCCGGAGCTCGAGCAGGAGCTCAACCGCTGTGCCCGGTCGGCCCGGCACACGCCGGAGCGGGAGACATCGTTCCAAGTCTGCATGGGGCTGGTCGCCGACGAGCGCTACGAACGCTTTGCGCGGCTTCTGTTCGACTGGTTCCGCTGCCCGATCATCGAGGTCACGGTGACACCGGGCGACTGGCTGACGATCCGGCGACTGCGACCGCGCGCGATCACCAAGCTGGACGACGCCGAACGCGCGTTCTTCCGGGAGGCCCTGCACCGCCACACGTTGCGCGACTGGCGCTCGCCGAGAACGCGGCCGACGCTGAAGTACTCGCTCGCCGTGCTGCATGATCCGAAGCAGGCGCTGGCGCCCTCGACGCTCGCCTCGATCCGCCATTTCGCGCGCATCGCCGAACGGCATGACATCGAGGTGGAGCCGATCACGCGCAAGCAGCTCGACCAGCTCGCCGAGTACGACGCGCTGTTCATCCGCGAGACCACCTCGATCGACAACCACACCTACCGCTTCGCGCGCCGCGCGGTGCAGGAGGGGATGCCGGTGATCGACGATCCGATCTCGATGATCCGCTGCACCAACAAGGTCTACCTGAAGGAGCTGCTGACCGCGAACGGCGTCCCGGTCCCGCCGACCGTCATCGTCGCATCGGCCGCCGACATCGCGGCCGCCGAGGAGCGGCTCGGCTATCCGCTGGTGGTGAAGATCCCGGACGGCTCGTTCAGCCGCGGCGTCCACAAGGTGGAGACGCCGGAAGCGTTTCGGAAACTGGCCGGCGACCTGTTCAAGGAAACGGATCTGCTGATCGCCCAGAAGTTCATGCAGACCGAGTTCGACTGGCGGCTCGGCGTGCTCGGCGGCGAGCCGCTGTTCGCATGCCAGTACCTGATGGCGCGGCGGCACTGGCAGATCGTCAAGCACCGGCCCGACGGCTCCGCCATCCAGGGCTCGTCCAGGGCCTTCGCCTTCGAGGACGTGCCGGAGGCGGTGATCGATGTCGGCGTGCGCGCCGCCCGGCTGATCGGCGACGGGCTCTACGGGGTCGACATCAAGCAGAACGCCGATGGCGTGTTCGTCATCGAGATCAATGACAATCCCAATGTCGACCACGGCTACGAGGATGCCGCGCTGAAGGACCAGGTCTGGTCGAAACTGGCGCGCTGGTTCTACGACCGGCTGGAGATGTGAAGGGGCGGGCCGTTCGATCTGGTCCCGAACGAGGTTTCATGCCATCCTGGACGATGGGCCCGGATGCGGTAGATTGCGTCTGTTTCACCCCCGTCGTCGCCAGGGATCCGGGCGCGCCGCGCCTGTTCATCGGCGATGCCTTCTTGCACGCGGACGCCCTCGCCGTCCTGCCGTGAACCGCCCCTCACCGGCCCATCATCTGGCGCGGCAGGAAGGTGGCGATGTCGGGGAATGCCACCAGCAGCGCCACCGCCAGCACCATGAGGACGAACATCGGCGCGGCAGCACGGGCGATGAAGGCCATGTCGCGGCCGGTCATGCCCTGCAGCACGAACAGGTTGAAGCCGACCGGCGGAGTGATCTGCGCCATCTCGACGACGACGACGAGATAGATGCCGAACCAGATCATGTCGAAGCCGGAGGAGCGCACCAGCGGCTCGATCACCGCCATGGTCAGCACCACCGCCGAAATCCCGTCCAGGAAGCAGCCGAGGACGATGTAGAACACCGTCAGTGCGACGATCAGCGCGATCGGCGAGAGCTCCCAGCCGGCAATCGTGGTGGCCAGCGCGCGCGGCAGGCCAGTGAAGCCCATTGCCAGCGACAGGAAGGCCGAACCGGCCAGGATCAGCGCGATCATCGAGGCGGTACGAGTCGCTCCCAGAAGGCTGTCCATGAAGGACTTGCGGGTGAGCGAGCCCTGCAGCGCCGACAGCGCCAGTGCGCCCGCCACGCCGAACACCGCCGCCTCGGTGGCAGTGGCAATGCCGGCGTAGATCGATCCGATGACGAAGACGATGAGCAGCAGCACCGGCGCAAGCTGCCAGAGGCCGCTGAGCTTCTCCTGCCAGCTGGCGCGCGTCTCCTCCAGCGCGCCGGCATTGCGGGTGAGAAGGCCCCAGATCGCCACATAGCCCATGAACAGGCCGGCCAGCATGATGCCGGGCAGGACACCGGCGATGAACAGCTGGGCAATCGATTCATTCACCGTGACCCCGTAGATGATCAGGATGATCGAGGGCGGGATGAGAAGACCGAGCGTTCCGGCGCCGGCCAGCGTGCCGACGATCATCCGCTCGGGATAGCGGCGTCGGCGCAGTTCCGGGATCGACATCTTGCCGACGGTGGCGACTGTGGCGGCCGACGAGCCGGAGATCGCCGCGAAGATTGCGCAACCGGCGACGTTGACATGCAGGAGACCACCCGGCAGCCGGCTCATCAGCGGCGTCAGCCCGCGGAACAGGTTTTCCGACAGCTTCGAGCGGAACAGGATCTCGCCCATCCAGATGAACAGCGGTAGGGCAGTCAGCGTCCAGGATGAGGACATGCCCCACACCGTGATCGCCATCGCATCACCGACCGGCCGGGGCGTGAACAGCGCCATGCCGAAGGCGGAGACGCCGATCAGGCTGAGCCCGATCCATACCCCGGTGCCGAGGAAGAGGAACAGGAGCCCGAGAAAGGCCGCCGTGAGCCAGACGCCGCTCATCCCGCGGCCTTATCGCCTGTCGCAGTCTCGCCGCCCTGTTCCTCGGGCTCGCTTATGCCGCTGCGGCCGAGCACGATCGCCTCGATCAACGAGTGGGCGAAGGCGACCGCCAGGATGACGGCCCCCACCGCGACCGGTGTCTGCGGGATCCACAGGAGTGTTGCGGCCGTGCCCTCGCTGCGGTCGCCGAACCGGTAGGAGGTCATGGCAAGGCGGACCATGTACCAGGCGAACCAGCAGGAGATCGCGGTTGCCGCCAAGAGGCACCAGAGCTGCACGACGCGCCGGGCCACGCCCTCAAGCCGCCCCAGCAGGATGCCGACGCGGATCTGCTCGCCGGAGCGCAGCGTATGGGCGAAGGCAAGGAAGCTGGCAGCAGCCATCGCGTAGCCGGCATATTCGCCGAGCCAACCGACATAGACCGACATCAGCCGGGTGACGACGCTCGCCAGGACCAGGCAGCCGAGGCCGGCGAGGCAGGCCGCCGCCAGATAGCCGGCCACCAGGTAGAGCCCGTCGAGTGCGCGGCCGAGCCGCCGGAACACTGCCATCCTGATGTCCCCCGTGATGGCACGATCTTCACAGCAACCGCTCGGACCGCCGATCCTCCGCGTCGGCGTGGCCGATGGTCGGTCGCTGTCGCGACAAGGAACCGGCGCGCACGTCTACGGCAACGACGCTGGCATGCAGCATCGACAGAACCGCCGTTCCAGCCTCACTTCCGGTAGGCGTCGATCACCGCCTTGCCATTCTGGCCGGCGGTCGCCAGCCATTCGGCGGTCATCGTCTCGCCGATCGCCGCAAAGCCGGCCTTGAGCTGCTCGGATGGCGGCTCGACAATCATGCCGTTCCTGGTGAGTTCCGCCTTGTACCAGTCGGAGAGTTCGCGGGCCCTGTCCCAGCCGGCCTTCTCGGCCTTGGCGGCTTCCTCGAGAATGATGGCCCGGGTCTTCTCGTCAAGGCCATTCCAGGTCTCGAGATTGACGATGACGATGTTCTTCGGCAGCCAGGCCTGGGTGTCGTACCAGTACTTCACGTACTCCCAGATCTTCATGTCGTAGCCGGTGGCGCCCGACGAGATCATGCTCTCGGCGACGCCGGTGGCGAAGGCCTGGCCGAGTTCCGCAGCCTCGATCTTGGTCGGCACCGCGCCCATCAGTTCGGCCAGCCGTTCGGTCGCCGCGTTGTAGGCGCGGAACTTGACGCCGGCCATGTCCTCGACACGGGCGATCGGCTTGACGGAATAGAGCCCCTGCGGCGGCCAGGCGACGGCGTAGAGCAGCTTGGTGCCCTTCTCTTCCAGCACCTTCTCCATGATCGGCTTCGAGGCCTGATAGAGCTTCCACGCCTCGTCGAAGGAGGTGGCGAGGAAGGGCAACGCGTCGACGCCGAACACCGGATCCTCGTTCGACATGGCCGAGACGAGGCGCTCGCCGATGGGCGCCTGCCCGGTGCGCACGGCGCGGAAGATCTCGTCGCCCTTGAACAGCGAGCCTCCCGGATGGGTGACGATCTCGATCTCGCCACCGGTTGCCTCGGTGACGGCCCTGGCGAACTCGGCGGCCGTCTCGGAATGGTAGTTGGTAGCCGGATAGGCGAGTGGCATGTCCCATCTCTGGGCAGCGACGGCGGTGCCGAGGGACAGAACGGTCAGGGCGGCGGCGCCTGCGAGGGCCCCCGAAATGGCAAATCTGGTCATTCACGTCTCCCACTGGTCAGCGAAGCGCCGGTTGGCCGACGTCTTCCGCAAGATTACCCTACCGACAACAAAATCAAAACATCGACGAATCATCCATGTTTTGTCTGTGTTTCATCATCTGCGCGCCGGTTGCACGTCGTCTCTCCCGATCACTCCCGCACCACCATGACCGACTGGCTCGCATGGCGGACGACGCGCGCCGCGTTCGGTCCGAGCAGATAGTCGGAGAGTTCCGGCCGATGTGCCGACATGACGATCAGGTCGGCCGCCAGCAGCTTCGCCACCCTCAGGATCTCCTGATAGATGCGCCCGTGCGCCACATGCCCCCTGGCCGTCACCCCCTCCGGCACTTCGGCTTCGAGAAACTGTTTCAGCCGCGATTTGATCTCGTCCAGTGCGCGGCGCTCATAGTCCCTGGGAAAGAAGCCGCCGACGATCGACATGCCGAGGTCCGGCACCACCGTGACGACGTGCAGCGTCGCCGAATAGTCGCGAGCAAGCTGCGCCGCCACCGAAAGCGCCCGCTTCGAGGCATCCGGCTCGGCGAGATCGACCGGCAGCAGGATCGAGGAATACATCGCATCATCCCCTTGCGCCGCACGACCTCAGAAGGCGGGAACCGTCTGCCGCCGGCGCTGCATGATCACCACCGCTGCCAGCAGCAGCAGCGCGGGAATGTAGAACCAGTCCTTGGCGAAGCGCGCCCGCTCGAGTTCGACCTTCGCGATCACCACCGGGGTGTCCGCATAGAAGTCGAAATCGCGCAGGCTCTCGAAGAACGGCGTGCCCTGGAACGGCTCCTCTAACGCCATCGCACCCTCCTCCGGCAGCACCGTCAGACCGGCGGCATCGAGCCGATCCAGGCCGTCGCCCTCGGGGCCGAGATCGGCGATCAGCGTGATCGTGCGGATCCGGTCCGGATTGCGGAAGTCCGGTCCGGCAACGGTGACGCGAAGGTCGGCGCCGGCCGGGGCGGAGCCGGCAATGTCGACGATCTCGGTGCCCGGCCGCGCGTCATAGGGCGGCTCCACCATGTCGAGCCAGAAGCCCGGCCGGAACAGCGTGAAGGCGACGAGCAGCAGCGCGACCGTCTCCCAGAGGCGGTTGCGTGTGAGGAAATAGCCCTGGGTCGCGGCGGCGAACAGCATCATCGCGACGGCCGCAACGCAGAACACGAAGACCGCCCTGGCGACCGTCACGTCGATCAGCAGCAATTCGGTGTTGAAGATGAACAGGAACGGCAGCAGCGCGGTGCGGATGTCGTAGGCAAAGCCCTGGAAGCCGGTACGGATGGGATCGCCGCCGGAGATCGCAGCGGCTGCGAAGGCGGCGAGCCCGACCGGCGGCGTGTCGTCGGCGAGGATGCCGAAGTAGAAGACGAACATGTGCACCGCGATCAGCGGCACGATCAGCCCCGAGGCGGCGCCGACCTCGACGATGACGGGGGCCATCAGCGAGGAGACGACGATGTAGTTCGCCGTCGTCGGCAGCCCCATGCCGAGGATCAGACTCATCACCGCGACCAGCAGGAGCATCGCCATCAGGCTGCCGCCCGACAGGTATTCGACGAACTCGCCGACCACCTGATGCGCACCGGTCAGCGAGATGGTGCCGACGATGATGCCGGCGGCCGCGGTGGCGACGCCGATGCCGATCATGTTGCGGGCCCCGGCGATCATGCCGCCGACGAAATCCGCCCCACCCTGGGAGAGCGCCCGGCCGAGCTCGCCCTCGCCCCGGAAAAGGGCCTTGAGCGGTCGCTGGGTGAAAACAATCAGGATCATCGACAGCGCCGCATAATAGGCCGACAGCGATGGCGACAGGCGCTCGACCAGGATGCACCAGATCAGGATGATGATCGGCAGGACGAAGTAGAGGCCGGTCACCGCCACCTCGCCCGGGCGCGGCAACTCGGTGAGCGGCGCATCGGGATCGTCCATCTCGAGGTCCGGCTTGCGGGCCGCCACCCAGACCAGCCCCACATAGGCGATCAGGAACAGCACGATCGCCGTCGCCAATGTCATGCCGGGGAAGGCGACCTTGATCCAGCCCAGCCCGTAGTAGACGGCCGTTGCCAGCACGCACATGGCGATGAAGCCGGTCAGCAGGCCGATCAGCTTCTGCATCGCGCCGACACGGGCCGGCGGCTTCGGCAGCCCCTTGAGGTCGAGTTTCAGGGCTTCCAGATGGACGATGTAGACGAGAGCGATGTAGGAGACGACCGCTGGCAGGAACGCGTGCTTGATGATCTCGGGGTAGCTGATGCCGGTGAACTCGGCGATCAGGAAGGCGGCCGCCCCCATCACCGGCGGAGTGAGCTGGCCGTTGGTCGAGGAGGCGACCTCCACGGCGCCCGCCTTTTCCGGCGAGAAGCCGGTGCGCTTCATCAGCGGGATGGTGAAGGTGCCGGTCGTCACGACATTGGCGATCGAAGAACCGGAATAGAGCCCGGACAGCGCCGAGGCGACGACCGCCGCCTTGGCCGGGCCGCCGCGCAGATGGCCGAGCACGGCGAAGGCGAACTTGATGAAGTAGTTGCCGGCGCCGGCTTTCTCGAGCAGCGAACCGAACAGCACGAACAGGAAGATCATCGAGGCGGAGACGCCGAGCGCGACGCCGAAGACGCCCTCGGTCTGCATCCAGTAGTGCCACATCGCCTTGCCGTACGAGGCGCCGCGCCACTGGATGGCGTCCGGCAGCCACGAGGCATGGCCGAAGAACACGTAAAAGACGAACACGCCGGCGACGATCACCAGCGGCAGGCCGAGCGCCCGGAAGACCGCGATCGCCAGCACGATCAGGCCGACCGTCGCGGCGATCAGGTCCCAGTCGGTCGGCAGTCCGGCGCGGGCGGCGATCTGCCGGTCGAACACGATCAGGTAGAGGCAGGCAGATACGCCGAGGATCGCCAGCAGCCAGTCGTAGAGCGGCACGCGGTCGCGCGGCGCGGCGCGGTAGAGCGGATAGGCGAGCGCGGCGAGCGCCAGCGCGAAGGAAAGATGGACGACGCGGATCTGAAAGCTGTCGAAGACGACATTGAGCCCGGTCAGCCCGGTCAGGATGAACGGCAGATCCGAGGCGACATAGAGCTGGAACAGCGACCAGACGAAGGCGACGCCGGCAATGAAGGTGCCGACCGGGCCGGCGACGGTCCGTGCCCCGGTATCGACCTGGGCGACGAGTTCATCGACGTCGATTTCGCGCTTGCTGACCTCGACCATGTCCCTCCCCCCATGCAAGCCCCGGCCGGCGAGACCAAAACGAGACGGGGCAGCCGTCAGGCCGCCCCGCGAGGCCGGATCACATCCAGCCGCGCTCCTTGTAGTATTTCTCGGCCCCCGGATGCAGCGGCGCGCTCAGGCCCTGGCTGATCATCTCTTCTTCCTTGAGGGCGGCGAAGGCCGGGTGGAGGCTCTTGAATTCCTCGAAGTTCTCGAAGACCGCCTTGACGACGATGTAGACGATGTCCTCGGGAACGTCGGCAGAGGTGACCAGCGTCGCGCCGACGCCGAAGGTGGCCACGTCGTTGTCCTGACCGGCATAGGTGCCGGCCGGGATCGTTGCCATGCGGTAGTATGGCTTGTCGGAGATGAATGCCTCGATCTTGTCGTCGGCGACGTCGGCGATCACGGCGTCGCAGCTCGACAGCGTCTCCTGGATCAGCGCGGAGGGATGGCCGACCGTGTAGAAGTAGGCGTCGATGTTGCCGTCGCACAGCGCCTGGCCGGTCTCCGCCGGCTTCAGTTCGGCGGCGAGCCGCAGCGCAGCGTTGTCGACCACGCCCGCCGCGGCCATTGCATCCCAGAGCGCCCGCTGGCCTGACCCGGGATTGCCGATGTTGACGGTCTTGCCGGCCAGATCGGTGTAGTTCCTGATCCCCGAATCAGCGCGCGCGACGAGTGTTGCCGGCTCGGCGTGCAGCGAGAACACCGAGCGCAGCTTCTCGAACGGCTTGCCCTCCCACTGTGCGAGCCCGTTGTAGGCGTTCGACTGCACGTCCGACTGGGCAACGCCGAACTCCAGCTCGCCGGCCTGGATGGTGTTGACGTTGTAGACCGAGCCGCCGGTCGATTCCGCCGAGCAGCGGATGCCATGCTCCTTGCGGTCCTTGTTCACCAACCGGCAGATCGCGCCGCCGGTCGGATAATAGACCCCGGTGATGCCGCCGGTTCCGATCGAGATGAACTGCTGCTGAGCCGAGGCCGAACCCGCGCCCAGCGCGAGGCTGGCGGCAATGGCTCCAAGGACGATCTTGCGCATGTCTTCTCCTTCCGACTGTGTCGGGCGCCGCAAGCCGGCGCCTGTTCATGTATTCGGGAGCTCCGACGCGGACTTGAGCCCGCTACCTGCGCCCATGCAGACACTGTCGCCGAAAAGGGAATGTCGACTCAACCCTCGATTCAGGAATCGCATTGCCGAATAATGCTGCGTCGCAGCATCCGTTGCTGCTCGGAATGCCGGGAGACCCCCCGATTAATTCGACAGGCGGGTCGGATCGAACTGATGCAGATCCTTGAGAAGCGCGATCAGGCGCGACACCTGATGGGCGGCGAGCGCTCGGCCCTTGGCCTCGCTCCCGGCCTGCGCATTGCCGCAGGCGCCACTGGCCTGAAGATCGGCGGTGAGCCAGGCAAATGCCGTCCGCCCGGCGCCGCGCAGCACCTCGAACTCGTGCTCCATGGCGACCGAGGCCGGTACGAAGTCGGCGCAACGATCCTGCCGGACCGCATCGGGACGCAGATGGAGCATCAGCGAGGTCTCGACCTCGCCGGCATGGAAGCCGTGCGCGAGCTCGACGTCGGCGAACAGGCCGTCGGGGCAGCCGAGCCGCATCCAGCTCGTCGCGACGACCAGCATGCGGTGGCGGATCCTGAGATCGCGGGCGGCAAGCCCCATCACGTCGTTGTTGCCGCCGTGCGAGCTGATGATCACGAGCTTGCGCAGCCCGGCACGCGCCACCGACTCGCCCAGTGCGATCAGCATGTCGAGCAGAAGATGGGCGCCGACTGTGAGCGTGCCGGGAAATCCGTGGTGCTCGTCCGACTTGCCGACCGCGAGCGTCGGCAGGATCAGTGCCGGCAGCGCGTCCGGCATCTGCGCCACCGCTTCGGCAATCAGCCCGTCGGCGATGAAGGTATCGACGCCGGTCGGCAGGTGTGGTCCGTGCTGTTCCGTCGCGGCGATCGGCAGCACGCCGATCCACGCCGAGGTGTCGGTGTCGAAGTCGGTCGTCGTGAGGTCGTGCCAGAAGCGGCGCGGTGGAAGGGTCACGACACTCTCCGGAGCACACTGTCCGCCTGACGGCCTGTTGTAGCCGCCGATCGGCGGTCGGTCGAGGACGGGCGGGCCGCGGATGCGCGGGTCACGCCCGTGCCGGGCGCCATCGGCACAGGCTCAAGCCACCCTGAACAACCAGCAACGCCGTCGTTGCGGACGGCCGGAGGCTTATCCGGGATCGCAAGCGCACCGCGGCTGCATGGACGCGGTCCGATCCCGCCTACCCGCGTCGCTCCGGCCGGGCTGCCCTGCCGGACGACAGCGGGCACAGGGTCTGATCCGAACATCCGCGACTTGCCGATCGCCGCGACCGGATATCGGCTACTTCCATGGCAGGGGCGCATGCGGAAGCTGCCATCGCTGCCACCTAGATCCCCTCGAGGAAACGCTTCGATGCCTCGCCGTGCTCGCGGCGCAGCCGGGCAACATCGACGCCGACCGGCATGCCGTCGACGACTTTCCATGCGCCGGCGATCATGACCCGGTCGGCCCTGTAGGCTCCGCACAGGACAAGTGCGGCGAGCGGATCGCCGGCGCCGGAAAACCGCAATTCGTCGAGATCGAAGAAGGCGAGGTCGGCCTGCTTGCCGACCGCGATGGCGCCGATGTCGTCGCGGCCGAGGCAGCGGGCGGACCCCTCGCTCGCCCAGCGCAATACATCGTGATGGGTTACCGCACCGGCACCATAGGTCAGGCGGTTGATCATCAGCGCGTGGCGGACTCCCTCGATCAGGTTGGAATTGTCGTTGGAGGCCGAGCCATCAACGCCAAGCCCGACCGCTACGCCGGCCGCTTCCAGCTCCTTCGTCCGGCACTGTCCCGACGCCAGCACCATGTTCGAGGTCGGGCAGTGGCAGACGCCCATGCGGTGGCGGCCGAGCCGCTCGATCTCGGAATCGGTGAAGTGGATTCCGTGCGCGAGCCAGACCCGCGCATCGAGCCAGCCGAGATCCTCCAGATAATCGACAGGCCGGCAGCCATAATGCGCGAGGCAATAGGCGTCCTCGTCACGGGTCTCGCCGAGATGAGTGTGGAGCCGGCAATCGAAGCGCTCGGCGAGAGCCAGCGACTCCCGCATCAGCCGTCGGGTTACCGTGAACGGTGCGCAGGGCGCCAGCGCAACGCGGATCAGGCTGCCGTCCGAGGTATCGTGATACCTCGATAGTACCCGCTCGCAGTCGGCGAGGATGGTGTCCTCGTCCTGGACGACGCTGTCGGGCGGCAGGCCGCCATCCTTGACCGACAGGTTCATCGAGCCGCGCGTCACCGTCATGCGGATGCCGAGGCTCCGCGCCTCCTCGACCTGAATGTCGATCGCCCCCTCGAGACCCGAGGGGAACAGGTAGTGATGATCGGACGCTGCCGTGCAGCCCGACATTATCAGCTCGGTCAGCGCAAGCCGCGTCGCCAGCCGGAACGCCTCGGGGGTGAGTCGACTCCAGATCGGGTAGAGCGCCTCGAGCCAGGCAAACAGCTCCTTGTTGATCGCGGCGGGATGGGCGCGGGTCAGCGTCTGAAAGAAGTGGTGGTGGGTGTTCACGAGCCCGGGCAGCACCACGTGGCGGCCGGCATCGAAGGTTGCGTCGACCGGGCCGGCCGGCGTCCGACCGGCGCCGACGAGCTCGACGATTCGGCCGCCCTCGATGACGATGCCGCGTTGTGCCCCCTCGGCGAGAATGGCCACCGGGTCCCGGATCCAGAGCCTCGACATCTCAGTCCACCTTCGCCGCGATGACCTCGACCTCGACCTTGAATTCCGGGCGGGCGAAGCCGGACACCACCATCAGGGTCGAAGCCGGCGGCGGATTGCCGACAAAGCGGTCGCGCACCGCCATGTACGGCTTGAGATACTCCCGATCCGACACGAAGGCGTTGATGCGCACGATATCGGTGAGCGCCATGCCGGCCTCGGCGAGGATCACCCTGATGGTCTCGAAGCACAGCCGTGCCTGCTCGCCCGCATCGTCGGGCACGGCGCCATCGACGCCGATGCCGAGTTGGCCGGAGCAGACCATCCAGCGCGCGCCCGGCGGCACCACGACGCCGTGGCTGTAGGCGGCGAACGGAGGGTGGATGCCTGGGGGTGTGTGATGCGATAGCATGCGGCGCCCGCCTGTGACGTTCTGATCCGGAGACGCTAATGACCGGCCCCCGCCGCTGGCAAGACCTGACCACCGTGGATTTCGAGACGCTCGATCCCGAACGTACCGTCGCCGTGCTGCCGGTGGGCGCGATCGAGCAGCACGGACCGCACCTGCCGCTGGCCACCGACGTGCTGATCGCCGAACGGATCGCCGCAGCCGCGGTGGAGCGGGCCGATGGTCTGCCGGTGCTGCTGATGCCGACCATGCCGGTCGGCAAGTCGAACGAGCACATCGACTTTCCCGGCACGCTGACGCTTCCGGTCGAGACGTTGATCGGGCTGTGGCGCGAGATCGGCCGCAGCGTGGCGCGCTCCGGCCTGAGGAAGCTTCTCTTCATCAACTCCCACGGCGGCCAGCCGCAGGTCATGGAGATCGTCGGACGCGACTTGCGCATTGGCGAGGAGATGCTGTGCGTCACCTCGAGCTGGTGGCACATGGGCCTGCCCGACGGGCTGATCCCGGAGACCGAGCGGCGGCACGGCATCCATGGCGGCACGGTGGAGACCTCGCTGATGCTGCACCTCGCCCCAGACCTCGTGCGGATGGACCGGGCCGATGACTTCACGCCGGTGATGGCCGACATCGCCGACGAGACCGAACGGCTGACCTATGTGGGCGGTGTCGGCATCGGCTGGCAGGCGCAGGACATCCATCCCGCCGGCGTCGCCGGCAATGCCCGCGCGGCAACGGCGGCGATCGGAGCGGCGATCTTCGAGCATGTGGTCGCCGGCTATGCGACGCTGCTGCGCGAGGTGTCCGCCTTCCCGCTGGCGCGGCTCAAGCGGCGCTGAGCCGATGCTGACGCCGGGCTGTGCAGACGCAAATCCGCTGCCCGATTCTTGGGCAGCCGTCGCCGACATGCTATCGACGTGCAACGGTGCGACATCGGAAATGCCGACGCTGGCATGTCGCTTGCTGCGTCGGCAATTTCGCGGGCGGGCCAGCGGCGGTCAGCGGGCCCGACGCATCGTGAGGACCCGGACGGTTTCGAGGGGAAGCCGTCCGCCGATCAACGGGAGGACTGGCAACATGGCCAAGTTTGCATTGCAGGCGGCAGCCGCCGCCGTTCTGGCCGGTCTGGGACTGGCCCAGCCGGCGTGGTCGCTCGACGAGGTCACCTTCGGCACCAACTGGCTCGCCCAGGCCGAGCATGGCGGCTTCTACCAGGCGGTCGCCGATGGCACTTACGAGAAATATGGGCTCAAGGTCACCATCCGTCAGGGTGGCCCGCAGGCGGGCAACCAGGCGCTGCTGATCGCCGGCCAGATCCAGTTCTACATGCAGGGCAACATGCTCTCGCCCCTCCATGCGGCCGAGCAGGACATCCCGGTTGTCGAGGTGGCGGCGATCTTCCAGAAGGAGCCGCAGGTGCTGCTGGCGCATCCTGACCAGGGTCTGGAAACGCTGGCGGATCTGGCCAAGCTGCCGACGCTGTTCCTGTCCAAGGACGGCTACTCCTCCTATTTCCAGTGGATGAAGACGGCCTTCCCGGGCTTCCGCGACGAACAGTACAAGCCCTACACCTTCAATCCGGCACCGTTCATCGCCGACAAGCAGTCCGCGCAGCAGGGCTACATCACCTCCGAACCCTTCGCGATCCAGAAGGAAGCCGGCTGGATGCCGAAGATATTCCTGCTCGCCGACTACGGTTTCGACACCTATTCGACGCTGATCGAGACGACGCCGGCCTACCTGGAAGCCAATCCGGACATCGTGAAGCGCTTCGTCGAGGCCTCGATCATCGGCTGGTACAACTACCTCTATGGCGACAATGCCGCCGCCAACGAGCTCATCAAGAAGGACAATCCGGAGATGACCGACGAGCAGATCGCGTTCTCGATCAAGACGATGAAGGAGTACGGGATCGTCGATTCCGGCGATACCGAGACGCTCGGCATCGGCTGCATGAGCGACGAGCGGCAGAAGAGCTTCTATGACAAGATGGTCGCGGCGGGCGTGATCAAGGCAGGAATCGACTACACCAAGACCTACACCACCGAATTCGTCTGCAAGGGCCTCGGGCTGGAGCTGAAGAAGTAGGAGCGGCATCGGCGGCGCTGCGATCGGGAGCGCGCGGGTCGGGCTGGCTGCCGAAGCAGGCGATGCCCGCTCGTCATCCCGGCCGAGCGAACCGAAGACCCGGGGTCGGGAGTCTCCGATGGTCCGGGCGCCCGGACCCCGGATCGGCCTGAAGACCGTCCGGGATGACCGGAAGGGTCGGGACGCGAATCCGCGGCGGCACCGGCGCCGCTGAAGTCCTTGGGCGCCGCCTGCCTGCCGGGAATGGGGCGGCCTGCGCGGAACCCTTCCGATGCACGGCCTCCCCCAGTCCGCCGCGGACGACATGACGTGAATGGAACCGAACACCTGATGACTTCCTCCAACGCCGCTCCGCCGATCGTGTCGCTTCAGGGCGTCAACAAGGTCTTCTCCAACGGCACCGTCGCGTTGAAGGACATGACGTTGGACATCCGGATGGGCGAATTCCTCAGCCTGCTCGGGCCTTCGGGCTGCGGCAAGTCGACGGTGCTGCGGCTGATCGCAGGGCTCGGCGAGCCATCGTCGGGCCGGATCGTCTGGCCGGCACCGGACGATCACGAGATCGGCTTCGTGTTCCAGGAGCCGACACTGATGCCGTGGGCGACCGTGTTCAGCAATGTCTGGCTGCCGCTCAGGCTCAAGGGCGTGTCGAAGGCGGCGGCGCGGGGGCAGGTGATGCAGGCACTCGAGATGGTCGGCCTCGACGGATTCGCGCAGGCCTATCCGCGCGAGCTGTCGGGCGGCATGAAGATGCGTGTCTCGATCGCCCGCGCGCTGGTCACCCGGCCGAAGCTCCTGCTGATGGACGAGCCGTTCGCCGCCCTCGACGAGATCACCCGGTTCAAGCTCAACAACGATCTGCTGCACCTGTGGGAGACATTCGGCTGGACGGTGGTGTTCGTCACCCACTCGGTATTCGAATCGGTCTACCTGTCGAGTCGGATCGTGGTGATGGCGGCGCGTCCCGGCCGCGTCGTCGAGGATCTGGCCATCGACGCCCCCTATCCGCGCGACGACGATTTCCGTACCTCGACCCTCTACAACGATCATTGCCGAACCGTGTCGCATGCCCTGCACCGGGCAATGGAGGCGAGGGTGGTGGCATGAGCGCGGTCGACTCGAAGCCTGCTCACTCCGGTCTCGACACGGCGGCCGGACGGCCCGAAGCCGATCGCCGGATGCTCGGCGAGCGGCTGCTGCGCATTCTCGTGCCCGTCGCGATGCTCGGGCTCCTGGTGCTCATCTGGGCCTGGTACGTCACGGCCTACAACGTCCCGCACTACATCCTGCCGAGCCCGAAGCGGGTCGCGCAGGCGATGATCGAGGACCGGGCACTGCTGTTCACGGCGCTGCTGGTGACGCTGAAGATCACCTTCACCGCGCTGGCGCTGGCGCTGATCGGCGGCGTGGCGCTCGCGGTGCTTCTGGTCCAGTCGCGCTGGATCGAGCTGGCGCTCTACCCCTATGCGGTGATCCTGCAGGTGACGCCGATCGTCGCGATTGCCCCGCTGATCCTGATCTATGCACCTTCCACCCAGGTGGCGCTGCTGATCTGCGCCTGGATCGTCGCGTTCTTTCCGATCCTGTCGAACACCGCGCAGGGGCTCAAGAGCGTCGACCACAACCTCCTCAACCTGTTCGAGCTGTATGGGGCGAGCCGCTGGCAGATGCTGTACCTGCTGCGGCTGCCGGCCGCCCTGCCCTATTTCCTGACGGGGCTGCGGATCGGGGGTGGGCTGGCGCTGATCGCCGCCGTCGTCGCCGAGTTCGCCGCCGGGTCGGCCGGCGCCGGTTCCGGGCTTGCCTTCCGGTTGCTCGAATCGCAGTTCCGGCTGAACATCCCGCGCCTGTTCGCGGCGCTGATCCTGCTGTCGCTGACGGGCGTGCTGATCTTCTTCGCGACCACCTTCATCTCGCACATGCTGCTCAGAAAGTGGCACGAGAGCGCGCTGAAGCGGGAGAACTGAACGCATGGCCACGGGCTTCGCCACGGTGCCGGCCGGCCGGCGCTACCGGATCGCGGGCGCGGTCGTGCCGAGCGCGCTGGTCGAGACGTCGGCGCGACTTCCCGCCGCCGGCGACGGGCTGGTGCGGGCCGACATCGACATCGACGGCGCGACGATCACGTCGATCCATGCGCCGGGCACGGGGGCGCCGGCAGCCGAGGTGTTCGACATCCGCTCGGGCATGGTCTGGCCGGGCTTCGTCGACATGCACACCCATATCGACAAGGGCCACATCTGGCCGCGCCGGGCCAATCCGGACGGAACCTTCATGGGCGCGCTGATGGCCGTCCAGGCGGATCGGGAGGCCAATTGGACGGCGGCCGACGTGGCGCGCCGCATGGATTTCTCGCTGCGCTGCGCCTATGCGCACGGCACGGTGCTGCTGCGGACCCATCTGGACTCGCTGCCGCCGCAGGATGCAATCTCCTGGCCGGTTTTCTCGCAGATGCGCGAGCGCTGGGCGGGACGGATCGACCTGCAGGCGGTATCGCTCGTGCCGATCGACTTCGTTCAGGACCGCGCCGCGTACGAGGCGCTTGCCGACCGGGTGAAACTGCATGGCGGCGTGCTCGGTGCCGTCACCTTCATGTATCCCGGTCTCGACGACCTGCTCGACACGGTGTTCCGCACCGCGATGGACCGCGGGCTCGACCTCGACTTCCATACCGACGAATCGCAGGATCCGGACGAGCGGTCGCTGGCGCATGTGGCGGAAGCGGCGCTGCGCAACCGGTTCACCGGGCGGATCACCTGCGGCCATTGCTGCTCCCTCGCCCGCCAGGACGAGGACGAGGCAAGCCGCACCATCGGCCGCGTCGCCGAGGCGGGCATTGCCATCGTCTCGCTGCCGATGTGCAACATGTACCTGCAGGACCGCCATGCCGGCCGCACGCCGCGTTCGCGCGGGGTGACGATGCTGCATGAACTGGCGCGCGCCGGCGTCGCGGTGGCGGTCGCCAGCGACAACACCCGCGATCCCTTCTACGCCTATGGCGATCTCGACATGGCGGAGGTGTTCCGCGAAGCGGTCAGGACAGCGCATTTCGACCACCCGGTCGGACCATGGCCGGCAACCGTGGCGGCGACTCCCGGACAGATCCTGCGGCGGCCGGACAGGGGCATGCTGCGGACAGGCGGCCCCGCTGATCTCGTTCTGTTCTCCGCGCGCGACTGGTCGGAACTGCTGTCGCGCCCGCAGACGGACCGGACAGTCATCCGCGGTGGACAGCCGATCGACACGACGCCACCGGATTACCGCGAACTCGACGACCTGTTTGCCGCCCTGCACGAGGATTGAGCATGAGGGATATCGCCGCACTGAAGACGGCGCTCGAAGGCCTGAAGATCGAGGACAATCCGGCGCTGGTGAAGCAGAAGAGCCGCGACTTCTTCTGGTACAGCCCGGTGCTGAAGCGCGAACTGGATCACGTCACCGCCGATCTGGTCGTCTCCCCGCGCAGCGAGGCGGAGATTCTGCGGGTGCTCGAGACCTGCTACCGGCACGACGTCCCCGTCACGGTGCGCGGCACCGGCACCGGCAATTACGGTCAGGCGATGCCGCTCGCCGGAGGTGTGGTGATGAATCTGGCCGAGATGAACCGGGTGCTGAAGATCTCGCCCGGCCGGCTGGTGGCGGAGCCCGGCGCAATTCTCCATGACATCGACGTCGCGGCCCGTGCCAGCAGCGGCCAGGAAATGCGGATGCATCCCTCGACGCTGAAGACCGCCTCGATCGGCGGATTCATCGGCGGCGGATCGGGCGGCGTCGGCTCGATCCGGTGGGGCGGTCTGCGCGACATCGGCAACGTGCTGCGCCTCAAGGTTGCCACCATGGAGGAGCGCCCGCGCCTCCTCGAACTCGACGGCTGGGACCTGCAGAAGGTCTGTCATGCCTACGGAACCAACGGCGTCATCACCGAGGTCGAGATCCCGCTGACGGCAGCCTATGACTGGATCGACGTGATCGTCGGGTTCGACTCGTTCGAGCGGGCGGCTGCCTATGGCGACGATATCGGCAACCGCGACGGCCTCTTGCTGAAGCTCGTCTCGCCGATCGCCGCACCGATCCCGCAGGACTATTTCCTGCGCCACCGCCGATTCATCCCAGACGGCCGGCACATCTGCCTGGTGATGGTCGCGGCCCATGCGCTCGGCCCGCTGCTGGCGGTGACGCGGCGGCTCGGCGGCGAGGTGCTGTTCCGCTCGGATACGGCGGAGGACACCAAGGGCCTGCCGCCGGCCTACGAACTGTCGTGGAACCACACCACGCTCAGGGGACTCAGGGTCGATCCGGGCATCACCTACCTGCAGGTGCTCTACCCCTATCCGAACCATCTCGATCTGGTCTCGCGCGTGCATGCCCATTTCGGCGACGAGGTGCTGGCGCATCTGGAATTCGTCCGCTTCGACGGCAACATCACCTGCTTCGGGCTGCCGATCGTGCGCTTCACCACCGAGGAGCGGCTCGACGAGATCATGCGCATCCACGAGGACATGGGGTGCGTCATCTTCAATCCGCACCGCTACACGCTCGAGGAAGGCGGGATGAAGCAGACCGACGAGGTGCAGCTCGCCTTCAAGCGCGAGGCCGATCCGAAGGGGCTGCTCAACCCCGGCAAGATGATCGGCTGGGAGAAGCCCGACTTCGATTTCGGCTCACGCCGCAACTACCTGTTCCCCGGCCTGCAGCCGGCCAGCTGATCCCCGCCATGCGGGTTCTCGTGGTCTACGCGCATCCGGTCGAGACCAGCTTCTGCGCCGCCCTGCACCGCTGCGTGGTCTCGACACTGGCCGACGGCGGCAACGCGGTCGATGATTGCGATCTCTACGCCGAGGGGTTCGACCCGGTGCTGTCGCGCGCCGAACGGATCGGCTATCACGACGTGCCGGGCAACCGCGCGGCCGTTGCCGCCCATGTCGAGCGGCTCATCGCGGCCGAGGCGCTGGTGCTGGTGTTTCCGGTCTGGAACTTCGGCTTCCCGGCGATCCTCAAGGGCTGGTTCGACCGGGTGTTCCTGCCCGGCGTCTCCTTCGTCATGCGGGACGGCAAGGTTGTGCCGAACCTTTTCCACCTGAAGCGGATCGTCGCCGTCACCACCTACGGCGGCTCGCGCCTGCGGGCGATCCTGGCGGGCGATCCGCCGCGGCGGATCGTCATGCGGGTGCTGCGCGCCACCGCACCGCGCGCGCGGATCCGCCATCATGCACTCTACGACATGAGCCGGGCCGACCAGGCGAGGCGCTCGGCCTTTCTGGAGAGGACAAGAATGTTGATGGAGACGATCCGGTGAGGGTTCTGCTCGTCTATTGCCACCCGTGCGAAGAGAGCTTCAACCGGGCGATCCGCGACCGCGCCCTGGCGACGCTGGCGGAACGAGACCATGAGATCGAACTCGTCGACCTCTATGCCGAGGGCTTCGATCCGGTGATGTCGGGCGAGGAGCGGCGCGGCTACCACACGCCCGGCGACAACGAGGTGCCGGTCGCGCACCATATCGCCCTGCTGCGCTGGGCCGAGGTGCTGGTGTTCGTCTATCCGACCTGGTGGTTCGGGTTGCCCGCCATGCTCAAGGGCTGGCTCGACCGGGTGTTCGTGCCCCATGCGACCTTCTCGATGCCGACCGAGACCACGTCGATGGGGCCGGTGCTGACCAACATCCGGCGGATCGTCGTGATCACCACCTGCGGCGCCTCGTGGCTCATGTCGAAGCTTGTCGGCGAGCCCGGCCGGCGCACCATCCTGCGTGGATTGCGGCTTCTCTGCCATCCGCGCTGCCGTACCACCTATCTGGCCCATTACCGGATGGATTCCTCGACGCCACAGAGCAGAACGGCCTATCTGGCGCGCGTCGAACAGACATTACGGCGGCTTTGAAATACTTGACTCTTGCAATATGGTTTGTGGCGGGGTCTGATCTGGGTCATCATCGGTCATCCAAGGGAGTTTTTGGGGGACTCTCTCGATGAAGAAGTGGTACGAGGATTCGGTCGGTCTGCACCTGACACGGGCGGCCCGGCTCCATAGGGCGCGAGCCCATTCCATGCTCGGGGAGATCGGTGTCCACCCCGGACAGGAGAATGTCCTGCTCGTCCTGCTCGAGGACGACGGTCAGGCCATGACCAAGCTCGCCGCAGCATTGAAGGTCAAGCCACCGACCGTCACCAAGATGGTTGCGCGGATGGCCGCGCAGGGACTGGTGCGTCGCATCGCCTCGCAGACCGACGCGCGCAGCGCCAATGTCTTCCTCACCGACGAGGGCCGCGCCCGCGGCACCGAGCTGAAGACTCGTTGGAAGCGGCTCGAGGACATGACGGTACGCCTCATTCCGGAGAAGGATCGGCGCCGACTGACCAAGCTCCTGATGGCGATCGAGGAGTCGCTCGGCGAAGGGGCCGAGACCGACGCGGATACCGTCATCAGCGTCGCGTTCGACGAGGCCGACGAATCGGCGGCCTGAGCACGTTTTCCCCGCCCGTCCGATTTGCGGTTTGCCTGCGCCGGGAGGATGGCGCTAGGGTCTGCCGCACATTGCCGAGGCGGGAGGAACAATCGTGCTGAAGTCAGTCGCCGCGTTCGAGCGGATCGGCGAGGAGAATGCGTTTGCCGTGCTGGCACGGGCAACCGAGCTGGCGGCGCGCGGCCGCGACATCATCAATCTGGGGATCGGTCAGCCCGACTTCCGCACGCCCGACCATATCGTCGAGGCGGCGGTCAAGGCGCTGCGCGACGGCCATCACGGCTA
Source organism: Tepidamorphus gemmatus (assembly GCF_004346195.1). Classification (NCBI taxonomy): domain Bacteria; kingdom Pseudomonadati; phylum Pseudomonadota; class Alphaproteobacteria; order Hyphomicrobiales; family Tepidamorphaceae; genus Tepidamorphus; species Tepidamorphus gemmatus. The sequence continues at coordinate 88,284 of NZ_SMAK01000007.1, forward strand.
CACGCCGGCGACCGGCATCCTGGCGCTGCGCGAGGCGGTCGCGGCGGACCTCGACCGCCGCTTCCGCGTCACGGTCGATCCTGGCCTCGTGATGATCGTGCCGGGCGGCAAGGTCACCATGTTCATGGCGATCCTGATGTTCGGTGAGCCCGGCGCAGAGATCCTCTATCCGGATCCCGGCTTCCCCATCTACCGGTCGATGATCGAGTTCACCGGCGCCACGCCGGTGCCGGTGCCGATCCGCGAGGAGAACGGCTTTGCCTTCTCGGCCGCCGAGACGCTGTCGCTGATCACGCCGCGGACAAGGCTGCTGATCCTCAACAGCCCGGCCAACCCGACCGGTGGCGTCACACCCAAACCGGAAATCGACGCGCTGGTGGCCGGCCTTGCCGCCCATCCCGATGTCGCCATCCTGTCCGACGAGATCTACGGGCAGATGACCTTCGACGGGCTCGCCCACCAGACCCTGCTCGCCTATCCGGAGATCCGAGACCGGCTGATCCTGCTCGATGGTTGGTCGAAGACCTACGCGATGACCGGCTGGCGGCTGGGCTATTCGATCTGGCCGAAGCGGCTCCATGATCTCGCCCGCAAGCTGGCGGTGAACTCCTACTCCTGCGTCAATGCCGCCGCCCAGTATGCCGGCATCGCCGCGCTGGAGGGGCCTCAGGATGCGGTCCGCGACATGGTGGCCGAGTTCGACCGGCGCCGCGCCGTGGTGGTGGAGGGCCTGAACGCCCTGCCGGGCATCTCCTGCGCTACGCCGAAGGGCGCCTTCTATGCCTTCCCGAATGTCAGCCGGACGGGATGGAAGGCGAAGGCGCTCGCCTCGGCCCTGCTGGAGGAGGCCGGCGTGGCCGTCATCGGCGGGCCGGATTTCGGAGTCCACGGCGAGGGCTACATCCGCCTGTCCTACGCCAACTCGACCGAGAACATCCGCCGGGCGCTCGAGCGGATGGGCGAGTTCCTCACCGCAAAGGCGGCCTGATGCGGCCGGGTCGGTCGGGGCCGGCCGGCACCATCAGGTGGATGCCTTCCGCGAGCAGCAACACAGAGACCTCGACGCCTGGCTCGAGCCGCTCGCGCCGCGCCACGTGAAGCGGCGCAAGGACATGCAGCCGGTGGCCGGTGCCGGCCACCCTGAGCACCACCTGGATCGCCTGTCCGACCTGCAGCACCTCGGCGGCCGTCCCGCGCACAAGGGTTCCGTCGGCACGGCGGGCATGGCCGTCGTCTCCGACCAGCACGACGAAGCCTTCGGGAATGACCCAGCTCGCACGGTCCCCGACTGCAAGATCGCTGCGCAGCGGCGTCGCCAGCCTGATACCCGACCAGTCGACGAACGTGCGGCCCTCCGCGGGCCGGTGCTCGAGGACCGTCGCCTCGAACAGGTTGCGCAGGTCTACGAGCCCGGCAATCGCCGGGCTGGCCGGTCGGGTCGTAATCTCCGCGACGGAGCCGGTCTGCAAGATGCGGCCGCGATCGAGAACGGCAATCCGATCCGCCAGTCTCACCGCCTCGTCGAGATCGTGCGTGACCAGCACCGTCGGCATCGCCAGCAGGTGTCTCAGTTCGGCGATCTCGCGATACAGGCGCTTGCGGGTCACCCGGTCGACGGCGGAGAACGGTTCGTCGAGGAGCAGAACCTTCGGGTCGCGGGCGAGCGCCCGGGCCACGGCGACGCGCTGCTGCTGGCCGCCGGACAATTCCGCCGGGCGGCGCGACTCAAGCCCGTCGAGGTGGACCGTTGCGAGCAGCTGGCGCGCCCGCCCCGCCGGATCGGCAATGCCCGGCCCAAGCGCCGCGGCGACATTGTCGAGCGCGCTCATGTGCGGGAACAGCGCGTAGGACTGGAAGACCAGCCCGACGCGGCGGCGATGCGGCGCGATGCGGATGCGCCGCGCCGGATCGAACCAGGTTTCGCCGTCCACCGCGATGCGGCCGCGCGCGGGATGATACAGCCCGGCGATCGAGCGCAGGATCGTCGACTTGCCGCTTCCTGACGGCCCGACCAATGCCAGCACCTCGCCGGGCGCGACGGCAAACCGCGCATCGAGGGGGATCGGCGCGTCCTGCGCGAGCTCGACGTGAAGCCCGCCAGCCGCCGTCATCCGAACCGCCTGCCGATGCGCCGCGAGACGGCGAAGGTGAGAGCGATCGCAGTCAGCGACAGCGCCAGCAGCAGCGCCGACATCTGCGCCGCCGCGGCATCGTCGAATGCCTGCACGCGATCGTAGATCGAGATGGCAATGGTCTTGGTCTCGCCGGGTATGGAGCCGCCGACCATCAGCACGATGCCGAATTCGCCGAGCGTGTGGGCGAAGGACAGGATCATCGCGGTCACGATGCCGGGCCAGGCGAGCGGCAGTTCGACCCGCAGGATGGCGCGCCAGGGCGGCATGCCGCAGCAGGCGGCCGCCTCGCGGACCTCGCGCGGAATCGCCTCGAAGCCGCGCTGCATGGGCTGGATGGCAAACGGCAAGTTGAAGATCACCGAGGCGACCAGCAGCCCCTCGAAGGTGAAGACGAGCTGATGACCGAAGACGGCCTGCCAGACCTGTCCGATCGGCGAGGCGGCCCCGAAGGCGACCAGCAGGTAGTAACCGAAGACCGTCGGCGGAAGCACCAGCGGCAATGCGATCACCGCCTCTGCAACGCCCTTGCCGGTGAAGTCGCGATAGGCGAGCCAGCGGCCGAGGACGATACCGAGCGGCAACAGGATGCAGACCGTCAGCGCCGCCAGCCTGAGCGACAGCCAGAGGGCGGTCCAGTCCATCGTTCGATCGCCGCGCCGGCCCGGGCCTGTCCCGCCCGGATCCTCAGTTGATCGGCTCCTCCCCCGGCAGCACGAAGCCGTAGCGGCGGAACACCGTGCGCGCCGCTGGCTGCTGCACATAGGCGTAGAAGCGTTCGGCGACCGGCCCGGCGCCCTTCAGCAGCACCATCCGCTGCAGGAGCGGCGAATGCCACTCCTCCGGAACGAGTGCATAGGTGCCGAGCGCGGAAACCTTCGGCGACAGCGCCAGCGAGTAGGCGATCAGGCCGCCCTGAGCATTGGCCGAGGTGGCGAACTGGGCGGCCTGGCTGACATTCTCGCCCAGCACCAGCCTGCTCTCGATGGCCTCCCAGATGCCCTTGTGTCGCAACGCCTCCTCGGCGCGCTTGCCGTAGGGCGCGTGCTCGGGATTGGCGATGGCGAAGCGGGTCAAGCGGCCGTCCTCGAGGGCGGCTGCAAGATCATCGAGCAAGCCGTCCGCCTGCAGCGGCGAGCCGTGCGGCACGATCAGCACGATGCGCCCGATGGCGTAGAGATCGCCGTCGCCCCGGGTGAAGCCGTCGCGGGCGAGCTCTAGAACATAGGTCTCGTCGGCCGACAGGAACATCTCGAACGGGGCCCCCTGGCGGATCTGCCGTGCGAAATTGCCGGACGAGCCGAAGGACAGCTTCACGTCCTGGCCGGTATCGGTTCTGAACCTCGCGGCGATCTCCTCGAGCGCGAATTGCAGGTCCGATGCGGCGGCGATGACCGGTACCTCAGCGGTCGCGCGTCCAGCCCCTGCCGCAAGGGCCAGCAGCAGGATCGCCACACCAAGCCCGACCGTCAGCCAACGCCGCCCCGTTGCAACCATGGGAATGCCCATCCTGCCGATCCCCCGATATGTTTCAACGACTATATCGAGGGATTACATGCAGTGCAACCGCTATGTCCCGTCGGACATATCGCCCTGGCAGGTCAGAGCGGCCCTGAGCTCCGCGATATCGCCGGCGGCGCCGGCGGCGGCCGAGGCCTCCATCCGCCGGTAGGCGGCGAGCACGGCCTCGCCGCGGCCGGTGAGCCGGGCCCCCCCTCCCTGTGCGCCGCCCTTCTCGGATTCGACCAGGGGATCGGGGAACCAGCGGTTCATCGAATCGACCAATGTCCAGGCGCGCTTGTAGCTCATCTTCATGCGCCGGCCTGCCGCCGAGATCGAGCCGGTGTCGCGGATGCCCTCGAGCAGGTCGGCCTTGCCCGGTCCTATGGCGATGCCCGGCGCCAGCACGACGCGCAGGCGGATGCCCGTGGTGATGTTGCTCGTTCGCATGGTGTGATCATCCGCTGCCCGACGCAGCTTGCCAAGCCTCGCCCGTGTCTACGCACGCCGGCGGCGCGCCACGGCCTTCTCGGCCTCGACGATGAGGAACATGGCCGCCGCTGCCGCACCGATCCACAGCCAGTCTGCGATGTCGAGCGGCACCGTCGCGAACACCGTCTGCAGCGGTGGCAGATAGGTGAAGGCGATCTGCAGAAGCGCGACCAGCGCGACCGCGACCACCGCCGGAACGCTCCCGGTGAAGGTCCGCCAGGTCAGGGATGGCGCCACGAGCTGGCGGGTATTGAACAGATAGAGCGCCTCGCAGGCGACGATCGCGTTGACCGCGAGCGTCCGGGCCCGGTCGAGACTGCCATCCTCGTCGGCTGCCATCGCGAACAGCCCGGCCGCGGCCGCCGTCATCAGCAGCGAGACCAGCACGATGCGCCAGATCAGGAACGGCGACAGGATCGGGGCATCGGGCCGCCGCGGCGGACGCGCCATCGTCCCCGGCTCGGCGGGCTCGAAGGCGAAGGCGAGCGCCAGCGTCACCGTGGTCACCATGTTCACCCAAAGGATCTGCAACGGGGTCACCGGCAGGGCGAGACCCAGCAGGATCGCACCGATCACGATCAGCGCCTGACCGCCATTGGTCGGCAGGATGAAGACGATCGCCTTCTTCAGATTCTGATAGACCGTGCGGCCCTCCTCGACCGCATGGGCGATCGAGGCAAAGTTGTCGTCGGCGAGCACGATCTGCGCGGCTTCCCTGGCCGCCTCGGATCCCTTGATGCCCATGGCGACACCGACGTCGGCGCGCTTGAGCGCCGGGGCGTCGTTGACGCCGTCGCCGGTCATCGCCACCACCTCGCCGCAGGACTGCAACGCCTCGACCAGCCGCAGCTTGTGCTCCGGCGCGGTGCGGGCGAAGACGTCCACCTCGCGCGCCATCCGCGCGAGCGCCGGCAAGTCGAGCGTCTCGAAATCGCGTCCGGTGACGACCCGGTCCGCCGCCATGCCGAAGCGAACGGCGATGGCGCGGGCGGTGGCGCCGTGGTCGCCAGTGATCATCTTGACGCGGATGCCGGCCGCGCGACAGCGCCGGACAGCCTCGATCGCCTCTTCGCGGGGCGGATCGGCGATGCCGAGAAGCCCGAGCATCGTCAGGCCAGCCTCGAGGTCGGCGTCGGTGATCTCCGCCTTGTCCGGTGCGGTCCGCCGGAACGCGACGGCCAGCACGCGCTGGCCTTCGGCGGCCATCTCCTCGAGCCTGTCGTGCCACCAGGCGATGTCGAGGTCGCTCTCGCCGGCGGGATCGGCCTGCCGGTCGCACAGCCCGAGCAGCACCTCCGGCGCTCCCTTGGCATAGATCACCCCGCCGCTGTCGTCGCGGTGCAGCGTCGCCATCATCCGCCGTGTCGTCTCGAACGGCAGCGTGTCGATGCGCGGCAGCGGCGCGCAGTCGCGTGCAGGCTCGATCCCCGCCTTGTGGGCGAGCACCACCAGCGCGCCCTCCATCGGGTCACCCTCGACACGCCAGCCGCCGCCGGCCTGGCGAAGCTGCGCGTCGGAGCACAGGCAGGCGCCGCGGACAAGCTCGCGCAGTCGGGCGCGCCTCGCCTCGGCCCCCGCCGCGCCATCGCGGTCCCGGATGTCTCCCTCCGGCAGGTAGCCGCTGCCCTCGACATCGAACACGGTGCCGGCGACGGCAACGGTCTCCACCGTCATCTCGTTGCGGGTGAGCGTCCCGGTCTTGTCGGAACAGATCACCGTCACCGAGCCCAGCGTCTCGACCGCCGGGAGGTGGCGGACGATGGCGTTGCGATGCGCCATGCGCTCGACGCCGATCGCCATGGTGATGGTCAGGATCGCCGGCAGCCCTTCCGGGATCGCCGCAACCGCGAGACCCACCACGGCAAGGAAAAGTTCGCCGACATCGTACCCGCGCACCAGGACACCAAAGGCGAAGATCGCCGCCGAGACCGCAAGGATGGTGAATGTCAGCCAGTGGGCGAACCGGTTCATCTGGCGCAGCAGCGGCGTGGTGATCCGCCCCACCGAGCCGACCAGATGGCCGATCCGGCCGATCTCGGTGGCTTCCCCGGTCGCAACGACGAGGCCGGAGGCGGTGCCGCGCGTCAGCAGCGTGCCGAAATAGGCCATGTCGGTGCGATCGGCGAGCAGGGTCTCCGGCGGAACCTCGGCGGTCGATTTCGCCACCGGCAGCGATTCGCCGGTCAGCGGCGCCTCGTCCACCTCGACCGACTTGGCATGGAGCAGCCTCAGATCGGCCGGAACGCGATCTCCCGCTTCCAGCACCACCACATCACCGGGCACGAGGTCGGCCGCGTCCACCGTCATCCTGTGGCCGTCGCGCAGAACCAGCGCCTTGGGCGCCAGCATGGCGCGGATGGCGCCCATCGCCTGCTCCGCCCGTCCTTCCTGAACGAAGCCGACGATCGCATTGATCACCACGACAGCGAGGATGACAGCCGAATCGACGACGTGGCCGATCGCCGCCGTGACCACCGCCGCGGCCAGCAGCACATAGATCAGCACGCTGTGGAACTGCAGCAGGAAGCGGATCACCGGATGGCGCGGCGGCATCTCCGGCAGGCGGTTGGGGCCGTGGATCCGCAACCGCCGCGCCGCCTCCTCGGCCGACAGTCCGTTGTGATGGGCGTCGAGCGCTGCGATGACCTCGTGGACGGACATGGCGTGCCAGGCCCGTGACTCTCGGTCCGGGAACTTCGCAGCGGAGGGTGTCGTCATGAACGCTCGGAACCGTCGGGCTTGCGGACAGGCGCTGTGCGGGCCGTTGCCCGCTGTCGGATTATCAGGTTAGGCCCCCTTGCCGAGCGACTCCTTGACATAGCGCAGGTTGACCGCGCCATCGGCCGCCGCGACGTTCGCGAACCGGTCGCGCAGGGGTTCGTGCAGCCCGGAAGGGGCGTGGAACGGCACTGCCACGCAGGGCTGGTGCCCGGTGTGATGGAGGATGGTTCAGGCGATGTCGCGCTCGACGCGCGTCGAGCGCGTCGCACGGGTATCGGCGACGGGATTGCCGACGACGCCGCGCCGGCGCCACATGCCGCTGCCGTGCACCAATCGCCGGCGGCCGATGTGGCAACCCGTCGGCATCATCTGGCCGCGGCGGCGGTCGCCTCGAGATGCGCGACGAGATCCGGTGCCAGCCGCAGACGTTCGGCGAAGGTGCGCAGGAAGGCCGCCTCCTCGGCCGTGTCGGGATCGATCGTCAGCCGCGCGGCGAGCCACATCTCGGCGGCGAGCTCCGGCGTCGTCGCCTGGCGGGCGATGTCGTCGAGGTCGTCCGGCTGTCCCAGCGCCTCGATCAGGAATGTCCTGGCGCCGTCCGCCAGACCGGCCTGGGCAAGCGCCTGCTCGACCTTGCGGGTCTCCTCGGCATCGATGCGTCCGTCGGCCCGGGCGGCGGCGATCATCGCCCGGATGACGGCTCTGGCAAGGACGTTCTGGCCCTCGGGAGTAGCTGGCACAGCGAAGCCGCTCGATTCGGGCGGCGGCAGCGGCGCCGGAGGCTGCTGTTGCTGAGCAGGGACACCGGTGCGACCGGCCTGCCAGTCGCTGTAGGCCTTGTAGGCGAGACCGCCGAGCAGGGCGAGGCCGCCCACTTTGATGGCGGTGCTGCCGAGCTTGCGGCCGGCCTTGGTGCCGAGCAGCAGGGCCGTGATCCCGCCGGCCAGCGCGCCGCCGGCAAGTCCCGAACCACCAAGGCCCTTGCCGAGCGCTCCGGTCAGACCGCCGAGTGCCTGTTGCGCGCCGGTCAGGACGTCCGTGCCCTTGGCCCCGGTGGTCGCAGGAGGTTCGCCCTGTCCGCCTGTCTGAAGCTGCGTCAGGGTCTCGAGCAGGCGGCGTGTATCCAGCATCGTCCGGTCATCCCGTTGCGTTGGTCCAGCACCGCAGATAGGTAGCCGAACGCCCTTCGGGAAGGGCGATCAGCCCACCGCGAGCGCGATGCCAGCGATCACCACGAGCCCACCCAGCGCGCGCAGGGCAATGGCAGAAACGCCGACACGGGCGATTCCGACACAGAGCGCGATGCCAATACCGTGCAGCAGGGCGGTGGCAAGGGCGAACCCGATCAGATACTCGAGCCCGCCGACGGTCTCCGGCACCTCGGTGCCGTGGGCATGGCCATGGAACAGGGCGAAGAAGCCGACGATCACCGCGCCCAGCCACACCGGCGCACGCAGCGCCATCGCGATCGCCAGACCGAGCACGATGACCGAGGCGAGGATGCCCGGTTCGACGAAGGGCAGCGGCACGCCGGCCATGCCGAGCACGCCGGCAAGCACCATCATGCCGACGAAGGCGGCCGGCCACGCCCACATCGCCCGGGCTCCGACCATCCCCGCCCACAGGCCGACGGCAACCATCGCCAGCACATGATCGGGTCCGAGGATCGGATGCATGAAACCCGAGGCGAAGCCGGATGTGGCGCCGGCGCCGACATGGGCCAGGACGGGCGTCGCGGTGAGGGCGGCGAGGATCGCGGCAGGCGCGGCAATCGTCTTCGACATGACGGTCTCCGGAGTGGCAGATCGGATCAGGGGGCGGCGGACGGGGCAAGCCCCCCGGCCCGTTCGAGGAAGGCGATGATCGTGTCGAGACCCTCGCGGGTCTTCATGTTGGTGAACACGTAGGGCCGATCGCCGCGCATGCGGCGGGTGTCCTGGTCCATCACCTCCAGCGAGGCGCCGACCAGCGGCGCAAGATCGATCTTGTTGATGACAAGAAGATCGGAGCGGGTGATGCCGGGCCCACCCTTGCGCGGGATCTTCTCGCCGGCCGCGACGTCGATGACATAGATCGTCAGGTCGGCAAGCTCCGGCGAGAACGTGGCAGCAAGATTGTCGCCGCCCGATTCGACCAGCACCAGATCGAGATCGGGGAAGCGGGCGCGCATCTGCGCGATCGCGGCGAGATTGATCGAGGCGTCCTCGCGGATCGCCGTGTGCGGACAGCCGCCGGTCTCCACTCCCATGATCCGCTCGGTCGGCAGGGCGCCCACCCGATTGAGGATCAGCGCGTCCTCCTTGGTGTAGATGTCGTTGGTGATCGCGGCGATGTCGTAGGTATCGCGCAAGGCCTTGCACAAGGCCTCCATCAGCGCAGTCTTGCCGGAGCCGACCGGCCCGCCGATGCCGACCCGGAGGGGTCCGTTGGGTGATGACGTCATGCCTGCCCTCCCGGAATGACCGACCGAGCCGCGCTTCCGCGGTCGTCATCCGGGACGGCCGCCAGCCCGATCCCGGATCGACACCGGGGCAGTGGCATCCGGAATGACGGAAGCGCTTGCGGGACGGATGTCGCGCTCATGTCCTGAACAACCTCGTGTACTGGGTCTCATGCCGCATGGACGCGATGTCGGCGAGGAGCGCACAGCCGCCGATCACCTCGAGATCCGCCGCCATGGCCTCGGCGGCGACGGCGGCGACCACCGGTTCGAGCCGCGCGATGGCGCGCTGACCGTCGGTCTGACCGAGCGGAACAAGCCGAACCCCGGCCGACACGAGGTTGGCGGCGAAGGCATGCAGGTAGGCCACCAGCGCAGGTTCGAGCGCAATCCCATGGCGCGCTGCAGCGAGGCCGACCGCGACCGGATAGGCGAGGTCGGCCGGATCCTCGCCGACGCCCGCCGGCCACGCGGCCTCTGTGGCGAGCGCGAAGGCGCGGCCCTGCGACAAGGTCTCGGTGCGCCGCTCCCGGGACGGCGAGAGCGCGGCGGCGAGTTCGGCGATCATTGCCAGTCCGGCCGCATCGCCGCCGCGGATCGCCCGCCAGGTTGCCGCCAGCAGGATCGCGTCCTGGCGGCCGCCACCATGGCGGAGAATGTCGCCGATCCAGCGGGACAGCCCCTGCGCATCGCAAACATTACCAGCCTCGACCTCCCATTCGAGGCCATGGCTATGGCTGAAGGCGCCGACGGGATAGGCCGGCGACAGCCACGCCATCAGCCGGTACAGAGCGGCTGCGTCAGCGCCTCGAGACGCTCCGGACCCGGCCATCCCCGCCTCAGCCATCGCCGTCCCCGTCATGATCGCGGTACATCCGGTCGTGATGATGGGCGTAGGCACCACCCTCGGGCAGGAACTGGGCGCGCACGTCGCGCACGCTGGCGCCCAGTCCGACCAGCATCTCTGCGATCACATGGTCAGGGCGGATCAGGATGCGGTCCGGCTGGATCTCGGCCGGGATGTGCCGGTTGCCGATGTGCCAGGCGAGCTTGAGAAGCTGATGTGGCGTCGCCGCCGTGATCTCGGTGAGCGTCTCCTCGGCGGCGCTCACAATGACCACACGCCCGTCCTCGAGCTCGAGCCCGTCGCCGTTGCCGATGACGGCCGCCTCGGGCAGGTCGAGCAGGAATTCGGTGCCCTTGTCGCCTTTCAGCGCGATCCGGCGGCGGTAGCGTGCCTCGGCATCCAGCGTGATCGAATCGACCGCCGTCTGGAACGTTCCCCTCGGCAAGACCTTCAGCGCGCGCAGCATAGCCCCTGCTCCCCCGTTGCAACGTCCAATTCGCAGCCGCGTCCGTCGTCCGCGGTCGGTGCTCTGGCGGGTCTCATCGTTCGCCTCAGAACATGAAGTAGCGCTGCGCCATCGGCAATTCTCGCGCCGGCTCGCAGGTCAGCAATTCGCCGTCGGCGCGCACCTCGTAGGTTTCCGGATCGACCTCGACATGCGGAGTCGCCGAATTGTGCACCATGCTTGCCTTGGAGATGCCGCTGCGGGTGTTCTCCACCGCCACCAGCGTCTTGGCGACCCCGAGACGGCCGGCGAGGCCGGCGTCGAGCGATGCCTTGGAGACGAAGGTGACGGACGACCCGGACAGAGCCTTGCCGTAGCTGCCGAACATCGGCCGGTAGTGGACCGGCTCCGGCGTTGGAATCGAGGCGTTCGGATCGCCCATCGGCGCGGCCGCGATCATGCCACCGAGCAGCACCAGTTCGGGCTTGACCCCGAAGAAGGCCGGCGACCACAGCACCAGATCGGCCCGCTTGCCGACCTCGACCGAGCCGATATGGGCCGAGATGCCGTGCGCGATCGCCGGATTGATCGTGTACTTGGCGACATAGCGCTTGACCCTGACATTGTCGTTGTCGCCGGACTCCTCGCGCAGCCGGCCGCGCTGCACCTTCATCTTGTGGGCGGTCTGCCAGGTGCGGATCACCACCTCGCCGACCCGCCCCATCGCCTGGCTGTCGGAGGCGATGATCGAGAATGCGCCGATGTCGTGCAGGATGTCCTCGGCGGCGATCGTCTCCTTGCGGATGCGGCTCTCGGCGAAGGCGACGTCCTCCGGAATCGACGGATCGAGGTGATGGCAGACCATCAGCATGTCGAGATGCTCGTCGACCGTGTTGGCGGTGTAGGGCCTCGTCGGATTGGTCGAGGACGGGATCACATTGGCCAGCCCGCAGACCTTGATGATGTCGGGCGCGTGGCCGCCGCCGGCACCCTCCGTATGGAAGGCATGAATCGTCCGCCCGCCGATCGCCTTCACCGTGTTCTCGACGAAGCCCGATTCGTTCAGCGTATCGGTGTGGATCATCACCTGCACGTCGAGATCGTCGGCAACCGAGAGGCAGCAGTCGATGGCGGCGGGCGTCGTGCCCCAGTCCTCGTGAAGCTTCAGCGCACACGCGCCGGCCAGCACCTGTTCGACGAGGGCGTCGGGGCGTGAGGCGTTGCCCTTCCCCGACCAGCCGATGTTCATCGGCAATCCGTCGGACGCCTCGATCATGCGCGCGATGTGCCAGGGTCCGGGCGTGCAGGTCGTCGCCAGCGTGCCGTGCGCCGGACCGGTGCCGCCGCCGAGCATCGTGGTGATGCCCGACATCAGCGCCTCTTCCACCTGCTGGGGGCAGATGAAGTGGATGTGGGCGTCGAATCCACCGGCGGTGAGGATCCTGCCCTCGGCCGCGATCGCCTCGGTACCGGGGCCGACAATGATGTCGACGCCGGGCTGGATGTCGGGATTGCCGGCCTTGCCTATGCCCACGATCAGGCCGTCCTTCAGACCGACATCGGCCTTGACGATCCCCCAGTGGTCGAGGATCAGCGCATTGGTGATCACGGTGTCCACCGCGCCGGCGGCGCGCGTCACCTGGCTCTGCCCCATACCGTCGCGGATCACCTTGCCACCGCCGAACTTCACCTCCTCGCCATAGGTCGTGAAGTCCTTCTCGACCTCGATCCAGAGATCGGTGTCGGCGAGCCGGACACGGTCGCCCACCGTGGGACCGAACATGTGGGCATAGGCGGCGCGCTTCATCCTGGCCATCTGCAATCCGTCCTTCCTGACCGTCCAGCCGGGCCGAGGCCGGCGGGCGGCCATCCTTCAGTTGCCCATGCCGTAAACGAGACCTTCGAGATCCTCGACCCTCTGGCGGGTCAGACGCTCGAGGCAACCATAGACGATCAGCGCCATCATGCTGCCGCCGCTGACCAGATAGCCTTCCGCCTCGCAGGCCTTGTCGCGGAACGGGATCCAGGCGCGCTGCGCCGCCCTGAGCGACTCGACCGCACCCCGCCGGCCGGGCTCGAGACGGGAATCGATCTGACGCATCGCCTCGATCGCCTGGGGGTAGATCTCGTTCAGATCCGCATCGGCGGCGAGATAGTCGCGCTCGGCGCAATAGTTCAGTTCCATCTGCGTCCCGGCGTTGTTGCAGTCGACGTGCGGCTCGGCGCCGGCGTCACCGGTCAGGGCGACCAGCAGCGCGAGCGCCGCAACGACCGCCAGTGCGCGGCCGGCGAAACGCCACCCTTCCATCACAGCTCCCCCATGACCTTGCTGTTGAACCCATACACGGTCCGCGTTCCCGACAGTGCGACCAGCCTCACCTCGCGCGTCTGGCCGGGCTCGAAGCGCACGGCGGTGCCGGCGGGAATGTCGAGCCGGAAGCCGCGCGCCTTCTCGCGATCGAAGGCAAGCGCCTCGTTGGTCTCGAAGAAATGGTAGTGGCTGCCGACCTGCACCGGCCGGTCGCCGGTGTTGGAGACCTGCAGCGTCACCGTCTGGCGCCCGGCGTTGAGCTCGATGTCGCCAGCGGCGGTGGCGATCTCGCCCGGCACGATGCCGGCGGGGGTGCCGCCCCGGATCGGCTGGTGCACCGTCACCAGCTTGGTGCCGTCGGGAAATGTCGCCTCGACCTGCACCTCGGTGATCATCGCGGCGATGCCCGGCATCACCTGATCGGCGGTGACCACATGGGCAGCGGCCTCCATCAGGTCGGCGACGGATCGGCCGTCGCGCGCTCCCTCGACGACATAATCGGTGATCAGCGCGATCGTCTCGGGATAGTTCAGCTTCACGCCGCGGGCGAGCCGGCGGCGGGCGACATCGGCGGCAAGAGCCACCAGCAGCTTGTCCTTCTCCCTTGGCGTCAGCTTCACGGTTCCCCCCTTCAGATCATCCAGGACCGCGGCGCGGCCCAGCCGGTCGCAGCGAACAGTCTGCACAGCGCCTGCCGCAGTCCCGCCCCGTCGCCGGCGACGACGCGGGCCGACAGGAGACCATCCCAGGCGCTGGCGCCGGCCCGGACGCCGGCACCGTCCAGCGCGCTGCGCGCCCGGTCAAGTCGGGACCCGGCATCCCCCGCCACCAGCAGCAGGCTAGCGAATGCCCGACCGCCCGCAAGGGTCGCCGGACCGGCCAGGTGCTCCCAAGCGGCCCCGTCGATCCTCAAATCGTCGGCATAGACCAGCCGGTCGCCGCGGCGGATGCGCCAGCGGTCCGTCAGCCTGCCCTGCCTCACGCGCTCACCGGACGCGGTACGGCCGAGCACGACCGCCTCGCACAGCAGCGCCTCGGCACATCCGTCACACGAGAGGGTGAGGGTGCGGGCGAGCCTCGCCCCGTCGAACAGGATCGTTTCCTGCGGAAGCCAGCCCAGCCGGGCCCCCGACGCCGCAACCAGCGTAACGTCGATCCGGGCCTCGCCGCCCGTCGAGCGGTAGGCCTTTTCCGCGGCCTGCGTCGTCAGCACCGCGGCACTCCTCTCGCCCGCTTCGGCGCTGATGCGGAACCGGTCGCCGCCGGTGACGCCGCCGGCCGTGTTGAGCAGCACCGCCTCGATCATGCCGTCAGCCTCGTAGTTGCGCGGGAACCGAACCTTCGCCGAGCCCTGCTGATAGGCCTCGCGGACGCCGCCGCCGGCGCCCGCGAAGGCGAGGCGGATCTCGCCGTCCGCCCGCTGCAGGCGGCCGGATGGGCAACCGGTGGAGGCGACGGGGCCAGCATCAGACCGTGAGGCGACGTCGTACATCCTCCTCCACCATCTCGTCGCGCGTGCCGGCGAGCACGATCTCGCCGCGATCCATGACGGCGAAACTATCCGCCAGGTCACGGGCGAAATCGAAATACTGCTCGACGAGCAGGATCGCCATGGTTCCCTTGTCGCGAAGATAGGCGATGGCTCGGCCGATGTCCTTGATAATCGAGGGCTGGATGCCCTCGGTCGGCTCGTCGAGGACGAGCAGGCGCGGCCGGGTGACGAGCGCCCGGCCGATGGCGAGCTGCTGCTGCTGGCCGCCGGACAGGTCGCCGCCGCGGCGCCGCCGCATGGTGGCAAGCACGGGAAACAGCTCGAACACCTCGTCGGGAACTGTGCGCCGGACGCCCCGGGGCAGCGCCGCGAAGCCGGTCTGCAGGTTCTCCTCGACGCTGAGCAGCGGGAAGATCTCCCTGCCCTGCGGCACATAGGCGATCCCGCAGCGGGCCCGATCGTACGGCCTCAGGTCCGCCAGGTCGCGCCCTTCCCAGACGATCCTGCCGGCGGAGACCGCGTGCTGGCCGACAATGGCCTTCAGCAGCGAGGTCTTGCCGACGCCGTTGCGGCCCATCAGGCAGGTGACCTTGCCGGGCTCGGCGGCGAGCGAGACACGCCACAGCGCCTGCGCCGCGCCGTAGTGGAGATCGACAGCCTCGACGCTCAGCATCCTTCAGCGCCCCAGATAGACCTCGACCACGCGCGGGTCGGCAGAGACGTGGTCGAGCGAGCCTTCGGCAAGCACCGAGCCCTCGTGCAGCACGGTGACCTTGACCCCGAGATCGCGCACGAATTCCATGTCGTGCTCGACGACCACGACGGACCGGGTCTTGGCGATCTCCTTGAGCAGGATCGCGGTCTCGGCGGTCTCGGCGTCGGTCATGCCCGCCGCCGGCTCGTCGACGAGCAGCAGTTTCGGCGACTGGGCGAGCAGCATGCCGATCTCGAGCCACTGCTTCTGGCCGTGGCTGAGATTGGCGGCGAGCTCGTTGCGCTTGTCGGCCAGACGGATGGTCGTCAGGATTGCGTCGATGCGGGCGCGCTCTGCATCGTCGGTGCGGTGGAACAGCGCCGCGAACGGACCGCGCGGGGCCTTCAGCGCAAGCTCGAGATTGTCCCAGACGGTGTGGCTCTCGAACACTGTCGGCCGCTGGAACTTGCGTCCGATGCCAAGTTCGGCGATGGCGGCCTCGTCGAGGCGGGTGAGATCGGTCGCCCCCTCGAACAGGATCGTGCCTTCGTCGGGCCGGGTCTTGCCGGTGATGCAGTCCATCATGGTGGTCTTGCCGGCCCCGTTCGGGCCGATGATGGCGCGCATCTCGCCGGGCTCGATGACCAGCGACAGGCCGTTCAACGCCCGGAAGCCGTCGAAGGAGACCGAAACGTTGTCGAGATAGAGAAGGGTATTGGTCAGCCTGTCGTCCATGCCTGCCCCCTCATTCCGCCGCCTGCGGCTTGCTGACGACGATGCCCGCCTTGGCTTCAGCGCAGCCTGCTCGGTCGGCGGCGGGCTGCAGCGCAGAACGGCGGCGGGATCGCAACGCAGCGATGGTGCCGACGATGCCCTTCGGCAGGAACAGCGTCACCGCGATGAACAGGCCGCCCAGCGCGAACAGCCAGATGTCCGGCAGCGCGGCGGTGAAATAGGTCTTGGCGTAGTTGACCAGCACCGCGCCGATGACCGGCCCGACCAGCGTGCCCCGGCCTCCGACGGCGACCCAGACGACGACCTCGATCGAGTTGGCCGGCGCGAACTCGCCCGGGTTGATGATGCCGACCTGCGGCACGTAGAGCGCGCCGGCGATGCCCGCCAGCATCGCCGACAGAACCCAGACGAACAGCTTGTAGTGCTCGACCCGGTAGCCGAGGAAGCGGGTGCGGCTTTCGGCGTCGCGGACCGCGACCAGCACCTTGCCGAGCTTGGAGGTGACCACCATGCGGCAAAGGACGAACCCCGCCGCAAGCGCGAGCGCGGTCGCAGCGAACAGCGCGGCGCGGGTCTCGGCCGCCTGGATGCTGAAGCCGAGGATGTCCTTGAAATCGGTCAGCCCGTTGTTGCCGCCGAACCCCATGTCGTTGCGGAAGAAGGCCAGCATCAGCGCGAAGGTCATCGCCTGGGTGATGATCGACAGGTAGACGCCGGTCACCCGCGAGCGGAAGGCGAACCAGCCGAACACGAAGGCGAGCAGGCCGGGTGCCAGCACGACCATCAGCACGGCGAACCAGAACTGGTCGAACCCGTACCAGTACCAGGGCAGTTCCTGCCAGTTGAGGAACACCATGAAGTCCGGCAGGTCGGGATTGCCGTAGACGCCGCGGCTGCCGATCTGGCGCATCAGATACATGCCCATGGCGTAGCCGCCGAGCGCGAAGAAGGCACCGTGGCCGAGCGACAGGATGCCGGCAAAGCCCCAGATCAGATCGACCGACAGCGCCAGCAGCGCGAAGGCGAGGTACTTGCCGATCAGCGAGACGAAGTAGCTGGAGACATGCAGCGGGTGATTCACCGGCAGGAGCAGGTTGAGCGCCGGCACGACGAGGGCAACGGCGAGAAGGAGTGCGACGAAGATCGATGCCTTGTCGCCGAGCGCGCGCAGGATCATGGCCGGATCTCCCGCGCGGCCCGGCGGATCGCAGCGCGGCCTCCCACCTGGACAGCGTCATTCCGGATGGCCGAAGGCCGAGCCGGGGCCGGGACCTCGCGACGGCCGACGCGTTCCGATTCCGGATCGCCGACGGAGCGACATCCGGGATGACGGAGACATTGCATCGGGAACGGCCCGCGGCTCGTCGCCAAGTGGCACGCGGTGCGGCAGCCGGAGCGGCGGGAATACCGGGTCATCACGCCTCCACAGCCCGGCCCTTCAGCGCGAACAGTCCGCGCGGGCGCTTCTGGATGAACAGGATGATGAACACCAGCACCAGGATCTTGCCGAGCACGGCGCCGGCATAAGGCTCGAGGAACTTGTTGACGATGCCGAGCGTCATCGCGCCGACCAGCGTGCCCCACAGATTGCCGACCCCGCCGAACACCACGACCATGAAGGAATCGATGATGTAGCCCTGACCGAGATTGGGGCTGACATTGTCGATCTGGCTGAGCGCCACGCCGGCAATGCCGGCGATGCCGGAACCGAGGCCGAAGGTCATCGCGTCGACCCAAGATGTGCGGATGCCCATCGAGCCGGCCATGCGGCGGTTCTGGGTGACGGCGCGCATCCTCAGGCCGAAGGCGGTGTATTTCAGCGCCGCCACGAGCAGCAGCAAGACGGTGAGGGCGAACAGCACGATGACCAGCCGGTTGTAGGTGATCGCCATCCCTCCGAGTTCGAAGGCGCCCGACATCCAGGACGGAGCGCCGACCTGGCGGTTGGTCGGCCCGAACATGGTGCGCACCGCCTGCTGCAGGATCAGCGACAGGCCCCAGGTGGCGAGCAGCGTTTCCAGCGGCCGGCCGTACAGGAAGCGGATGATGCCGCGCTCGATCGCCACCCCGATCGCGCCCGCCACCAGGAAGGCGAGCGGCAGGGCGACAACGACCGAGGCGTCGAACAGGCCGGGCGCGTGGGCGCGGACGATCTCCTGCACGACGAAGGTCGTGTAGGCGCCGATCATCACCATCTCGCCATGTGCCATGTTGATGACGCCCATCACGCCGAAGGTGATGGCAAGCCCGATCGCGGCGAGCAGCAGCACCGCGCCGAGCGAGATGCCGTACCAGACGTTCTGCGCGGCGTTCCACATCGCGCGCTGCTGCTCGAGGCGCGACACGGCGGCCTCGGCGGCGGCCCGGACCTCGCCGTCGCTGGCCGCCGCGACCGCCGAGAGCATCGCCAGCGCCTCCTGATCGCCGCGCGCGGCGACCGTCGCGATCGCCGCGATGCGATCGGCATCGCCGGCATCGGAGGTGACGACGATTGCCGCGCGCGCCTGCTGCATCGCCCGGCGCACGCCCGCGTCTTCCTCCTCGGCGATGGCGTGATCCAGTACCTTGATCATCTCGGGATCCGGCGTACGGAACAGCGTTCGGGCTGCGGCAAGCCTGACCGAGGCGTCGGGGCTGTTGAGCGTCAGGCCGGCCAGGGCGCTGCGCACCGCGCGCCGCAGGCTGTTGTTGACGCGGATCTTGTCGACGGCGGCGCGACCGGCTGTTCCGGCATCCTCGCCGGTCAGCGGATCGGTCAGCGCGAAGTCGGCGCCGTCGCGGCGGGCGAAGAACACCTTGCCGTCGCTCTTGCGGACATAGAGATCGCCGGCGGCGAGCGTCTCGAGGATCGGGGCGACGGCGGGATTGCCGGTCGCGCCCAGCGCCGCGACCGCGGCCTCGGTTCCGGCAAAACCGCCGATGGCGAGGCCATCGACGAGGCGTCCGAGATCGGGCGCGGCATCCTGGGCCTCGGCCCTGCCCGCAGCGAGCACGGCGGCAAGAAGGATCGCGGCAAACAGTCGGGCGAGAAGCAGGTACATCGGCAGATCGGCCCGTCGGCAACGGTTTGGTGGAAGGGGCGAGGATTCGCCGCCGGACCGGCAACCCAGTGCGGTCGCATCGTCCGGCGGCGTCCCCCTCTGGTTAAGCTCCGGCGCTCAGGAGCCCTGGCCGCCGCACTTGCCGGTGACGACGTTGAAGTTTCCGCAGCTGAGCGGCGCCCGCCAGTCGGAGATCAGGTCCTTGGAGCCCTCGAGATAATCCGACCACTCGTCGCCGACGACGAGGCCGGGCGTCTCGTAGACAATCTCGAACTGGCCGTCGTCCTGGATCTCGCCGATCAGCACCGGCTTGGTGATGTGGTGGTTCGGCATCATCGCCGAGTAGCCGCCGGACAGGTTCGGCACAGTGACGCCGATCATCGCGTCGATCACCGCGTCGGGATCGGTCGTGCCGGCCTTCTCGACCGCCTTAACCCACATGTTGAAGCCGATGTAGTGGGCTTCCATCGGATCGTTGGTGACACGCTCGGGATCCTTGATGAACTCCTGCCAGGCGGCGATGAACTCCTCATTCTCCGGCGTGTCGACACTCATGAAGTAGTTCCAGGCGGCGAGATGGCCGACCAGCGGTGCCGTGTCGAGCCCGGCGAGCTCCTCCTCGCCGACCGAGAAGGCGACGACGGGAATGTCCTCGGCCTTGATGCCCTGGTTGCCGAGCTCCTTGTAGAATGGCACGTTGGCATCGCCGTTGATGGTGGATACCACCGCCGTCTTCTTGCCGGCGGATCCGAAGGCCTTGATCTCCGAGACGATCGACTGCCAGTCGGAATGCCCGAACGGCGTGTAGTTGATCATGATGTCTTGCTCGGCGACGCCCTTCGACTTCAGGTAGGCCTCGAGGATCTTGTTGGTGGTGCGCGGATAGACGTAGTCGGTGCCGGCCAGCACCCAGCGCTCGACGCCCTCGTTCTCCATCAGGTAGTCGACGGCGGGAATGGCCTGCTGGTTCGGGGCAGCGCCGGTGTAGAAGACGTTGCGGGAGGATTCCTCGCCCTCGTACTGAACGGGATAGAATAGGATGCCATTCAGTTCCTCGAAGACGGGCAGGACCGACTTGCGGCTGACCGAGGTCCAGCAGCCGAACACCGCGGCGACCTTGTCCTGGGCAAGCAGCTCGCGCGCCTTCTCCGCGAACAGCGGCCAGTCGGAGGCCGGATCGACAACGACCGCCTCGAGCTGCTTGCCGAGCAGGCCGCCCTTCTTGTTCTGCTCCTCGATGAGCATCAGCATGACGTCCTTGAGCGTCGTCTCGGAGATCGCCATCGTCCCCGAAAGCGAATGCAGGATGCCGACCTTGATCGTCTCCTGCGCCGCAGCGGGCGCGGCTGCGGTCGCCAGCGCCAACCCCGCCGCGCCGATGCCCGCCAGAAGCCCCTTCCAACATCTGGTCATTCGACTCTCCCCTCGTTGATCGGTGGCCGTGCGGCCACCCGACGTGTCACGCAAGAGCCGGGCCAATCGGCCGAGATCGTCGACGGGGGCAGTCAAACGTCTGGAGAATGGAGGGTTTCCGACGGCTGGCGGTCTCTGTCAGGGAAATGGTGCACCGCAAAAAGAATTGGCGCACTCTCCAGCATATGCCCAACACTTGGGCACATGTGAGAGTGGCTCAATTCTGAGCACAAGCCGCGAAAGGCGGCGACTGCAGGCTCGGTTCGCCCGCCGGCGCTCTCAGCGCGCGCCGGGCGCGGGCGGTGCGGCGCCGATCTCCGCCAGCGCCTTCTCCTCCGCGGCGAGCTTCTCGCGATGGCCGGCCCGGTCCGAGGCGAGGAAGGTATAGATCACCGGCAGCACGAACAGGGTGAAGAGGGTGCCGATCAGCAGACCGGCGACGATCGGCACCGCGATGGCGAAACGGCTTGCCGCGCCCGCCCCGCCCGCGAACAGCAGCGGCGACAGGCCGGCGACCATGGCGGCGGTGGTCATCAGGATCGGCCGCAGGCGCAGTTCCGCTGCATGCGCGACGGCTTCGGCGCGCGACAGGCCATGCTGCTCCTGCTGCTCGCGCGCCACCTCGCAGATCAGGATGCCATGCTTGGTGATGAGACCGATCAGCGTCACCAGCCCGATCTGGCTGTAGATGTTCATCGAGGTGAGCCCCAGCGCCAGCGGGATCAGCGCGCCGACGATCGACAGCGGCACCGAGACGAGGATGACCAGCGGGTCGCGCAGGCTTTCGTACTGGGCAGCGAGCACCAGATAGATCACCACGATCGCGAAGACGAACACGAGATAGAGCGCGCTGCCCTCCTGGACGAATTGCCGCGAGCTGCCGGCATAGTCGATCGAGAACCCCTCGGGCAGGCTGCGCGCCGCCTCCTGCTGCAGGAAGGCAAGCGCGTCGCCGGGGGTCAGGCCGATCATCGGCACGCCGTTGATGGTCGCCGCGTTGAGCTGGTTGAAGCGGTTGAGGCTCGCCGGCATCACCACCTGCCGGATGGTGATCAGGCTCGACAGCGGCACCATGTCGCCGCTGGCCGTCTTTACGTAGTAGCTGCCGAGCTGAGCGGGGTCGAGCCGGTCGGCGCGCGGCACCTGCGGGATCACCTGGTAGGACCGGCCGCCGAGATTGATCAGGTTGACGTAGTTGCCGCCGGTCATCGCCGCGAAGGTCGTGCCGATGTCGCGCATGGTGATGCCGAGCGCACCCGCCTTGTCGCGATCGATCTCGATCACCGTCTGCGGAGTGTCGAACTTCAGGTCGGAATCGATGAACAGGAACTGGCCACTGGCCTGCGCGGCCTGCAGGATCTGCTCGGTGACCTGGGCGAGCTGCTCGTAGTCGGCGGTGGTCTGGACCACGAAGGAGACCGGGAAGCCGGCCCCCGATGTCGGCAGCGGCGGCGGCGAGAACACCGATCCCTTGATGCCCGGTATCGCGTTGATCCGGCTCTGCACCTCCTGGCTCATTTCCTTGGCCGAGCGCGTGCGCTCCGACCACGGCACGAAGGTGCCAATGCCGAGCGCCGCACTGGGCGTGCCGTCGAAGCCGGTGATGGTGAAGCCGAGATCGGTCTCCGGCATGGCCGTGAATGCTGCCGCAACGTCATCGGCATAGAGGTTCATGTAGTCGATATTGGCATAGCTCGGGCCGTTGTAGATGGTGAATAGCGCGCCCTGATCCTCCTCGGGCGCCATTTCCTGCCGGATCTGCGGGAACAGCAGGCCGATCATGCCGACCACGATCAGGGCGAAGGCGACCGTGCTCGCCCGCTCGCGCAGCGACCCGCGCAGCGCCCGCGCATAGCCGCGCTGCAGGGCGCCGAAGACTCGATCGACGCGCGCGGCGAAGCCGCCGGCGCGGGTATGGCGCAGCAGCTTCGAGCTCATCATCGGCGATAGCGTCAGCGCGACGATTCCCGACACGATGACGGCGCCGGCAAGCGTCAGCGCGAATTCGCGGAACAGCGTCCCGGTGAGTCCGCCGGTCAGCGCGATCGGCGCGTAGACCGCCGCCAGCGTGATGGTCATCGAGATCACCGGGGTGGCGATCTCGCGTGTGCCGCGGATCGCCGCCTGGAACGGTGTCAATCCTTCCTCGATGTGGCGGTGGATGTTCTCGAGCACGACGATCGCGTCGTCGACGACGAGGCCGATCGCCAGCACCATCGCCAGCAGCGTCAACAGGTTGATCGAGAACCCGAGCGCCCACAGCGCGGTCATCACGCCGATCAGTGACAGCGGGATCGTCACCATCGGAATGATGGTGGCGCGCACCGAGCCGAGAAACAGGAAGATCACGACGATCACGATCGCAGCGGCCTCGCCGACGGTCTTCAGCACCTCGTAGATCGATTCCTGGATGAACTCGGTGGCGTCGTAGACGATTTCGAGCTCGAGCCCTTCCGGCAGCTCGGCGGCAATCTGCGGCAACACCTCGCGCACGTCGCGCACGACGGTGATCGCGTTGGCATCGGAGGCGACCTTGATGCCGAGGAACACCGCCGACTTGCCGCTCACCACCACCGCCGAGTCCTGGTTCTGGGAGCCCAGTTCGATCGTCGCGACATCGCCGAGCCGGACGATGTCGGTGCCGCTGTTGCGCACCACCAGCTTGCGGAATTCCTCGACCGAGGTCGAATCGGTCATGGCGCGGTTGGTAATGACGTCGTAGTAGCCCTTGGTCGCGCCCGCAGCAGCGGAGAAGTTGTTGGCCTGCAGCGCGGCGACAACCTCGGCCGCGGTCAGCCCGAACTGGGCGAGCTTCAGCGGGTCGATCCACACGCGCATCGCGAAGGTGCGCGAACCGAGGATGTCCGGGGAGGCGACTCCCGGCACCACCGACAGGCGCGGCTGCACGACGCGGGTCAGGTATTCGGTGATCTGCTCCTCGGTCAGGACCGGCGAGGTGAAGGCGATGTACATCGACGCGAATGTGTCGCCGGTTGCCTTGACCAGTACCGGGTCGTTGATGTCGGAAGGCAGCTGCGCACGGACCTGGTTCACCTTGGCGGTGACGTCGGTCATGGCGGCGTTGGCGTCATAGTTCAGGCGCACGAAGACCTGGATGACGCTGGCGCTCTGGGCGCTCCTCGAGGTGATGTAGTCGATGCCGTCGGCGCTGGCGACGGCCTTCTCGATCGGCTCGGTGACGAACCCCTGCATCAGGTTGGCGTCCGCCCCGGGATAGGTGGTGGTGATGGTGATGACGGTGTTCTGCATCTCCGGGTACTGGCGAACCTGGAGATTGGCGGCCGAGTTGAGACCGACCACGAAGATCAGCAGGCTGACGACCACCGCCAGCACCGGGCGCCTGATGAAGATGTCGAACACGGGATCTGCTCCCCTCGGCTCTGGCCGGGACGCGCCGTAAGGTCCGGTCTAATAGGGTTGGGCGGTGACGTCGGGCTGCGGCATCGGCTCCTCCGACACCGAGATCTGCATCCCCGGCGAAAGCTTGAGCTGGCCGGCGGTAACCACGATGTCGCCGGCGGCCACCCCTTCCTCGATCACGACCCTGTTGCCGCGCCGGTCGCCGACGCGCACCACGACGCGCTTCACGGTGGGATGCTCGGCACCCTCGGCGGCAGGTTCGACGACGTAGACGAAGTCGCCATAGAGATTGTAGCTGATCGCCGAGGAGGGCACGACGACCACCTCGCGTTCGTCCGCAAGCTCGACCGAAACGTTGGCGAACATGCCGGGACGCAGCGCCCTGTCGGGGTTGGGGATGGTTCCCTCGACCCGGATCAGCCCCGTGGCCGGATCGACGCGCGGCTCGAGCGACGTGATCGTGCCGTCGAAGACCTTGCCCGGAGCGGCGTCGCTGGTCACGCGGATCGCCCGGCCGGGGACGATCTGGTTGAGATCTCGCTGGCCGACGCTGAATTCGACGAGCAGGGTGTCGAGGTTCTGCAGGTTGACGATCGGAGTGCCGGGTTGGATGTACTGGCCGAGATCGACCTGACGGATGCCGAGCACGCCGTCGAAGGGCGCGGTGACCGTCTTCTTGTCAATCTGGGCCTGCAGCGCGGCGACCTGGGCGCGCTGGGATTCCATCTGGTAGAGCCGTTCGTCGATGTTGGCCTGCGAGACGGTCGCGCCCGGCGCCAGCGAGGCGATGCGCTTGTAATTGGCCTCGGACAGCAGGAAATTGGCCTCGGCAGCGCGCAGATTGGCTTCCTCGATCTCGGAATCGAGCTTCACCAGCACATCGCCGGCTTTCACGGTGTCACCCGAGTTGAAGCTGATCGACTGCACCACGCCGCCGACGGACGGCGTCACATCGACGCCGTTGACGGCACGCAGCGTGCCGATCGCCGGGACGGTGGTGTGCCAGCGGTCGGTGGTGGCCGTCGCCGTCGAGACGCTGATCACCGGCTTCGGCATGTTGGCGAAGTACTCGGCGATCATCTTGTTCCTGAACATGATGAAGCCGTAGACGCCGCCGAAGATCACACCGGCGATCACGAGCATCACCAACATCCTTACCCAGCGCATGGGACATTCCTCGTCCAGAGTGCAGCCGCGATCCGTAACGGCGCGTGATCGTCAGGAATTCAGGCTCGACGCGGCGGGGGCGGCGGTGGATGTGTCGTCGTCCACGAGCGAGCGCATATAGGCGCAGATCTGCGCACGGCCAGCATCGTCGAGCGGAGAAATGCCGAGCAGTTCCCAGAACATCAGACCGTCGGAGGCGAGCCAGACCAGGAGCGCCAGGCGGGGATCGGGCGAATCCTGCTCGAGCTCGCGCAGCGTTTCTTCAAGTTCGACGCGCAGCGGCGCCAGCAGATCCGGATTCTCGGCCACGCCGGCCAGGACCGCGAGCTTTGCGCCGCGATCGAGCGGGATGTCCCGCTTGGCGGCGAGCAGGTTGCGCACCGCTGCGTTCGGGCGGGCGCCATCCTGTTCGCGCAACTCGGCAAGATAGGCGCGGTGGCGGTCGCAGAAGCTTTGCAACATCCCCTCGATCAGCGACTGCTTGGAGGGGAAGTTGTAGAGCAGGCCACCCTTGCTCAACCCTGCCTCCGCCGCGACGGCGTCGAGGGTCAGGTTGGCCGGCCCCCGCTTCGCGACCACGCGCTCGGCAGCCTCGAGGATCCTCGCCTTCGACTTCGGATTGCGGATGCGCTCGCGACCAGCCATTACGGCAGCTCCTTGTACCGTCCGGACGGTGCAGATAAACCGGTCGCAGGGAACGGTCAAGCAGATGCTGCGCTGCAGCGACAGGTGCCGCGATACCGGCAAGTCAGGAACGCTGCAGATGACCGGCAGGCCCCTCGGCCCGGGACCTGCCGCTCCGCCGCGGGGAGGGAATGCGGGGATCAGCCGCCGGCGGTGACGGCGACGAGCACCGACGTCGCGGCCGCCATCGACCTGACAAGGCGCTTCACGGCTGGGCTCGCCACAACCTCGCCCTTGTTGGCGTAGGCCTCGTGATTGCGTTCGATCTGCCTCGGATCATAGAGATAATTGACCATCAGGCCATAGGATTCGGCGATGCCCTTGGGCGAGGGATCGCCAAGGAAGTCGAGCCGCTCGAGCCGTGCGCCGTTGCCGAGATGGAACCGGGCGACCGGATCGGGCGGCGTTCCGCGGGAGGTCTTGGCAAGCAGGAAGTAGCGTGCGGCGAGCGCCATCAGCTCCGGCCTGACACGTTCGGCCCGCTCGTCGGCCCACCAGCCCTCGCTGTCCAGGATGTCCAGCACCTTCGGGTCGATACCGGGGATGCCGCCCGCGTCGGCGCGCTGCGCCTCGACCCAGGCGCGGAAGCCCGGAACCGGCGAGAGGGTGACGAAGGTCTTGAGGCCCGGCAGCGTGCGGGCCAGCTCCTCGACCACCTGCTTGATCAGGAAGTTGCCGAACGAGATGCCCTTCAGACCGGCCTGGCAGTTGGAGATCGAGTAGAACACTGCCGTGGTCGCCTGCTGCGGGTCGATCGGCTTGCGGCCCTCGGCCAGGATCGGTCCGATCGCCTCGGGAATCGAAGGGGTCAGCGCCACCTCGACGAAGATCACCGGCTCGTCGACCAGGGCGGGGTGAAAGAAGGCGTAGAGGCGACGGTCGCGCGGGTCGATGCGGCGGCGCAGATCCTCCCAGCCGTTGATCGCATGCACCGCCTCGTAGCGGATGATCCGCTCGAGAATGGCCGCAGGCGTCGACCAGTCGATGCGCTTGAGGACGAGGAAGCCGCGATTGAACCACGAGGCGAGCAGATGCGCGAAGTCGGCATCGACGGCCCGGAACGAGGGATGATCGCGCAGCCGCTCGAGCAGGTCGGCGCGCATGGCGACCAGCGCCGCGGTACCGCCGGGCGCGCGGTTGAGCCGTCGGATCAGCTCCTGACGGCGGGGTTCCGAGGCCTCGTGCAGGCGGATCGCGTTGTGATCGCTAGGGTCGTCGAGATAGGCGCGGGCGGCCGCCGCCAGAGTTGCAGGATCGGCGCCGAACTCCTCGGCCAGCACCCGGAAGAACGCCGTCTTGCCGGCCGAATCGAGCATGTCGTAGCTGTCGAGCAGTTCGCGCGCCAGCGCCACGCCGGTGGCCTCACCGCGTCCCGACAGCAGCTCGGCGGCAAGACTGCCGAGCGAGCGTCCCGATGGCCGTCTCTCGCGGCGGTCGATCAGCGCGCGACCGCGGTCGACAATCACCGACAGCAAGTCGTTGAAGAAGGACGTATCCATCTGAGCTTCCGATTCCACACGCGTCCGGCCAGTGCGCTGCAGCATGCAGACTCCGCCGGCAAGGGCAACTCCCCATGCGGCCACGAGGTTGGCCCCGGCCGACCTCGCGGTGAAGATTGCCCCGCATGTATGACGCGCCGGTGGCGCGGCAAGGCCGGGTCTCGATCGCACCGATCACCCCCCGGGTGGCTGACCAGCCACCGTCCCGCACGGTCGTCAGGCGGCGTCCTCGGACACGGCTCCACGCTCGAGCCAGCCCGGATCAGGGTCGGGCAGCGGAATCGCGTCGATGAGCATGCGCGTGTAGGCGGATTTCGGGGTGCGGAACAGGGCCTCCGATGTCCCTTCCTCCTCGACGATCCCCGCCCGCATCACGTAGACCCGATCGCAGAGCGCGCGGACGACGGAAAGATCGTGGCTGATGAACGCCATCGCCAGGCCCATCTCCGCGGTCAGCCCCTTGAGGATGGTCAGCACCTGCGCCTGGGTGGAGACGTCGAGACCAGAGACGATCTCGTCCGCCAGCACGAAATCCGGTCTCAGCACGACGGCCCTTGCTATGCCGACCCGTTGGCGCTGGCCGCCCGACAGTTCGTGGGGATAGCGGTCGATCGCGGCGGCCGGCAGCCCGACGCGGTCGAGGACGTCGCCTGCGATCCGCTCCGCCGTGTGGCGGTCCGGGGCGAGGCCGTGCAGCAGCGCCGGTTCGGCGAGGATCCGTCCGATCGTGTGACGCGGATTGAGCGAGGACATCGGGTCCTGGAAGATCATCTGCATGCGCCGGCGCAGCGGCCGCCAGCCGGCCTCGTCGAGCCCGAGCAGGTCGATGCCGTCGAAGGAGACAGTTCCCGCCACCGGCCTGACCAGCCCGAGCAGTGCCCGACCGAGCGTGCTCTTGCCGGATCCGGATTCACCCACGACACCAACGGTCTCGCCTCGGTGGACGGCGAAATCGACACCCCTGAGCACCGGAACACCGAGGCGCCGGCGCGCGAACAGCCCGCCACCGCCGCCATAGGCGACGACCAGCCCGCGCGCGGCGACCAGCGGGGCGCTCATGCAGCTCTCCCCTGGGCCGGGCCGTCGCCGGCGAGAATCTCGGCCCGCAGGCTCGCGATCAGTTCGGGCGGGATCGGATGGAAGTCCGCGCCCGGCCGGTCGTAGCGCGGATTGGCGTCGATCAGCGCCCGGGTATAGGCGGCGCGCGGGTCGCGCAGCAGCTCGGCGGTCGGACGCTGCTCGATCACCTTGCCCATGTAGAGCACGGTGACGTGGTCGCAGATCTGCGCGACGACCCCGAGATCGTGGGTGACGAAGACGATGGCCGTGCCGTGGCGGGCCTGCATGGCGCGGATCAGACGCAGGATCTGCTTCTGAACGGTGACGTCGAGCGCGGTGGTCGGCTCGTCGGCGATGACCAGCTTCGGGTCGAGCGCGAAGGCGGCGGCGATCAGCACCCGCTGGCGCATGCCGCCGGACAGTTCGTGCGGATAGACCCGCATCACCCGCTCGGGATCTCGGATATGCACCTCCTCGAGCAGCGCCAGTGCCCTCTCCTCGGCCTCGCGCCGCGACAGGCCGCTCTTCAGGCGAAGGCCGTCGGTGAGCTGGGCAGCGATCCGGCGGCCGGGGTTGAGGGCGGTCAACGGATCCTGCGGAATGAGGGCGAGCTCTTCGCCGAGCAGCGCACGGAATTCGCGGCGCGGCATCGTCACGAGGTCGCGCCCCCGGAACAGGATCGCGCCGCCGTCGATGCGCACGCCGGACGGCAGGATACCGAGGATCGCCTTGGCGATCGTCGACTTGCCGGCGCCCGATTCGCCGACCAGCCCGTGCACCTGGCCGGGCTGCATGACGAGGGAAACGTCGCGCAGGATTCGCTCGCCGTCGCGCAGCGAGGAAGCCGACAATCCTGCGATCTGCAGCAGCGGCGCGGTCATCGGCGCATCACCGGGTCGAGGCTGCGGGTCAGCCCGTCACCGAGCTGGTTGAAGGCGATCACGGTCAGACAGAGCAGAGTCAGAGGCGCGACCAGCACCCACCAGGCGTGATGAACGATCTGGCGCCCTTCCGCGATCATGCCGCCCCAGGTCGGCGTGTCGGAGGACACCGACAGTCCGACGAAGGACAGGATCGCCTCGACGATCACGGCGATCCCCATCTCCAGCGTCACCAGCGCGATCAGCACCGGCGCGACATTGGGCAGGATCTCGCGGAACAGGATGGCGCCACGCCCGAAGCCGATGGTGCGCGCCGCGGTGACGTAATCCATCCGCGCCTGCGCCATGGTTTCGGCGCGCACGACGCGGCAGAAGCGCGTCCAGTCGATGACCACGATGGCGACGATGACGGTGAGGACGCCGGAGCCGAGCACGGCGACAAGCAGGATCGACAGCAACACCGGCGGGAACGCCATCCAGACATCGACGAGGCGCGACACCACCATGTCGGCATGCCGCCCGTACCAGCCGGCGATCAGGCCGAGCAGGGTCCCCAGGATTGCAGCCAGTGAGGCGGCGACGAAGGCCACGAGCAGGGCAATGCGCGCGCCATAGATCAACCGCGAGAGCACGTCGCGGCCGAGCGCATCGGTCCCAAGCCAGTAGCCGGGTTCGGCACCCGCGAAACCCCAGGGCGGCAGGCGACCGAACATCAGATCCTGCGCAAGCGGATCGTGCGGGGCGATCCATGGCGCCAGCAGCGCCAGGAGCGCCAGCAGCAGGATGAACCCGCCGCCGACGACGACCTTGGCATCGTGCAGCAATCGGCGCAGCACGGCGCGGCGGCGGGCCGGCACGGCGCCGGGTACGGCGGCTGCCTCAACCATGCCGCAGCCTCGGATTGAGGGCCACCGCCAGCATGTCGACGACGATGTTCACCACGATGAAGATCAGACCGAAGGTCAGCACGATGCACTGGATGAGCGGGAAGTCGCGGTTGATCACCGCGTCGATGGCAAGGTTGCCGACGCCCGGATAGGCGAAGATCCGCTCGACGATGACGGTGCCACCGACGAGAAAGGTGAACTGCACCCCGGTCAGCGCCAGCGTCGGTCCGACGGCGTTGCGCAGCGCCTCCTGCAGCACCAGCCGCAGCTCGGAATGACCCTTGATGCGGGCGAGCGTCACATAGTCCTGCACCATCGCCTCATTCAGCGACTGGCGCAGCACCCGACCGATAACGGCGGCGAGCGGCAGCGCCAGCGCAAGTGTCGGCATCAGCATGTGGGCGAGCACGTCGCGGGCAATGGCAAGGTTCCCGGTGAGAACCGCCTCGGACAGGTAGAAGCGCGTGGTGAAGGGCACCTGGATCGACGGGTCGATGCGGCCCGTCAGCGGCAAGACCGGCAGCGCAAAGCCGAACAGCAGCACAAGCACGAAGGCCCAGATGAAATCGGGGATGGAGATGAACAGGCTGTTGATCCCGTCGAACAGTCCGGAGAGCCGGCTTCGCCGCAACAGCGTCGAGGCGATCGCCACCGCGCTTCCGCCGAGCACCGCCACCGTGATCGCCAGCACCGCCAGCTCGATCGTCGCCGGCAGCCGGCTGGCGACGATCTCGAGCGCCGGCCGGCGCATCGAGATGGAGGTGCCGAAATCACCGGCCACCACCCCCTGTAGCCAGAGGCCGAACTGGACCGGGATCGAGGCGTCGAGGCCATAGCGGGCGCGCAGCGCCGCAATGTCGTCGGCGGAGGCGCCGGGGGCGATCATCATCGCGATCGGATCGCCCGGCACGACACGGATCAGCACGAAGACGATCACCGCGACGCCAAATAGCGTCACAATGGCGATCATGAGGCGGTTGAGGACGTCCGTCGCAGTCACGGGTCTCGCTCGGGATCCTTCGGGGAGTAAACGCCAAGGAATGGCCGAGACAACCGAAGCCGCATCGGCGGCGGACCCGACCATCACCTCCCTCGACAGCTTCTCCCGCCTCGTCCCGGACGGTCAATGGGCCCAACCGGGATCGGGATGAGGTAGCCGTTCTCACGTCCCGATCCCGGAAGCCGCGTTGCGGCCTCCGGGATGACCGGGACAGTCGAGGCGGGGCGGATCGCCCGCCGTTGCGTCCGCTTCAGCCCTTCCTGACCAGCGTCGGCTGCAGCGCGCCGGAGACGTTCGGCGTCACCTTGAGGCCCTCGCGGAAGACGATCGGCTGGACGTACTGGATCAGCGGGATGACGTAGCCGTTCTCGGCGATGTAGCGGGACACGTCCTTCCAGCCCTGGATGCGCTTCGCCTCGTCCTTCTCGCCCCAGAGCGGGCCGATCTTGGCATCGAGATCGTCGGTGTCCCAGACCGAGTGCGGCGACGGGCCGAACATCGCGAAGCCGGTCGATGTGGTCGGATCGCCGATGGCGTTGCCCCAGTTGTAGAAGGCAACCGGCGCCAGCTGGTCGGCGGCACGCAGCTCGAAATGCTTGGCCACCTCGTAGACCTCGATCTCGGCCTCGATGCCGACCCGGCGCCACATGCCGACGATCGCCTGGATCATCTCGTAATCCTTCGGCTTGAAGCCGCGCGTCGTCTGGATCGTGAACTTCACCGGGTTCTCCGGCGAGTAGCCGCTGGCGGCGAGCAGCGCCTTCGCCTTGTCCGGGTCGTAACCGACCTTGATGGTCTCGTCGAAGGCCGCATACTGGGGCGCCTCGAGCGTGTCGATCGGCACGCCGTAGCCGCTCAGCAGCCGATCGACGATCGCCTGCTTGTCGATGGCGTGATGGGCGGCGAGACGGACGTTCCTGTCGAGCATCGGCCCGACATTGTTGATGAACAGCATGGCGATGTCGGAAACCGGCGTCGTCACGCCGTCGAGCCCGTCCTTGGCGACGAGGCGATCATACTCCTCGTAGGGAATCTCGAGCGTGATGTCGGAGGAGCCGCTCTCGATCTCCGCGACACGGGTGGTCGCATCCGGCACGAACTTGAAGACGACCGTCTCGAAGTCCGGCTTGCTGCCCCAGTAGTGGGGGTTCGCCTTCAGGCGCAGGAAGGCATTGCCCTCGTAGGCATCGAACATGTACGGCCCGGTGCCGACGGGATGGCGCTCGAAACCTTCGGCGCCGACCTTCTCGTAATAGGCCTTGGGCAGCACATAGCCGGTCAGGAAGGCCATCCACATGAAGATGGTCGGCTCGAAGCGCAGCACGTCCGCCGTGATACGGTTGCCATCGACCTGGAAGTTTCCGATGGTCGACCAGATGAACTGGATCGGGTTGCCGCTGTCCTCGCGGCCGGCGCGCTCGAGCGACCAGACGACGTCCTGCGGCCCGAAATCCGAGCCGTCATGCCACTTCACGCCCTCGCGCACATCCATCCAGATCTGGGTCTTGTCGTCGTTCCAGCCCCAGTCGGTGAGCAGGCCCGGCTCGAAGGACAGGTCGGGCTTCTGTCCGATATACTGGTCGAAGATCGACCGGTAGATCGCCTGGATGGTCGGATTGACCGCCGAGACCCCGACGGTCGGATCGAAGGACGGCAGGTTGACGTTGTAGGCGATGGTCAGCGTGTCGCCCGACTGGGCGAATGACAGGCGCGACAGCGGCAGCGTCCCGGCGATGAGGCCGGCCGCACCGGCGAGCAGCGCCTGGCGACGTGTGAAGTTGAACATCCTTCTCTCTCCCTCGTTCCCCGGTGTGAGGCCGCCGCCGGGGTGGAACCCCCGAACCGCCGAGCGCGCGACCGCACGGATCGACCGCCGGTCGGAGCCGCGTCCCGGCAGCTTCGGACCTCGCGGCCACGGACCGCACCTGTGCGATAGCCTATGCATCCGCATAAAACTTCGCAATAGGCTGTCGTGACATCCTGGTCTCGCGAATTGCCCCGTCTCGCATTACGCTGACCAGAGATGATGCACTGCAGCGAAAGATGGGTGTTCGCTGCGTCGCCGACGGGCGAGTCCTCGACTCTCGGGTGGGACCGGATAAATATGGAATTGCATTTATCGGACAGGGCGCGATACTCGTTGCCCCCGCGCGGTTGCCGCGCGGAGCGGCATCCGCCCGGCGCGAGCGGATGGGCGAGCGGGCGGGATGGAGGAGGACATGGCGGAGAGATCGTTCGCGCGCGAGGTCCAGGATCTCAAGCTCGGCGCCGGAGAGGAGTTCCGCGGCGAGGGCATCCTAGCGATCACCAAGGCGCTGCTGCAGTCGGGCGTGGCCTATGTGGCCGGCTACCAGGGAGCGCCGATCTCGCATCTGATGGACGTTCTGGCGGACGCCCGGGATGTGCTCGACGAGCTCGGCGTGCGCTTCGAATCCTCGGCTTCGGAAGCAGCGGCGGCCGCCACGCTGTCGGCATCGGTGATGTATCCGGTGCGCGGCGCGGTCACCTTCAAGTCCACCGTCGGCACCAATGTCGCCTCCGATGCGCTCGCCAACCTCGCCTCCGGCGGCGTCACGGGAGGTGCCCTGATCATCGTCGGGGAGGACTATGGCGAGGGGTCCTCGATCATGCAGGAGCGCAGCCACGCCTTCGCGATGAAGTCGCAGATCTGGCTTCTCGATCCCAGACCCAACCTCGAGACGATCGTGCGCTGCGTCGAGGAGGGGTTCGAGCTGTCGGAGGCGTCCAACACGCCGGTGATGCTGGAAGTGCGGATCCGCTGCTGCCATGTGCACGGCCGCTTCATCGCCAAGGACAACAAGCGCCCGCGGTTCACGCTGAAGGAGGCGCTGGAGAGCCCGAAGCGGGATGTCGGGCGCATCGTGCTGCCGCCGGCCTCGTTCCTGCACGAGAAGGAGAAGATCGAGCGGCGTTGGCCGGCCGCCGTCGAATTCATCAAGTCACGCAGGCTGAACGAGCACTTCGGCCCCGCCGACGGCGAGATCGGCATCATCCTGCAGGGCGGCATGTACAATGGCGTGATGCGGGCGCTGCAACTGCTCGGCCTCGCCGATGCCTACGGCGAAACCGCCGTCCCGCTCTATGTCATGAACGTAACCTACCCGGTCATCGAGGACGAGGTGGCAGCGTTCTGCGCCGGCAAGCGGGCCGTGCTGATGGTCGAGGAGGGCCAACCCGACTATCTCGAGCAGGCGCTCAACACGATCCTGAGGCGCCGCGACATCAATACCGTCATCTGCGGCAAGGACGTCTTGCCGATGGCAGGAGAGTACACGGCCCAGGTGATGCTGGCAGGGGTGCGCCGGTTCATCGAGACCCATGCGCGGCCGATGCTCGGCAACCAGCCGCCGCTGCCGGACCCGAGCCCCGTGCTCGCCGACCCCAGGGTGAAGGCACTTGCCGAGGTCGTGCCGCCGCGGCCGCCGGGCTTTTGCACCGGCTGTCCGGAGCGGCCGATCTTCGCGGCGATGAAGCTGGTCGAAAAGGAGCTCGGTCCGCACCACGTCGCTGCCGACATCGGCTGCCACCTGTTCTCGATCCTGCCGCCGTTCAACATTGGCGCCACGACGATGGGGTACGGACTTGGTCCGGCATCGGCCTCGGCGCTGAACGTGCCGGCCGACAAGCGCGTGATCTCGGTGATGGGCGACGGCGGGTTCTGGCACAACGGGCTTGCCTCGAGCGTCGGCAATGCCGTGTTCAACAAGCATGACGGCGTCATCATGATCATCGACAACTTCTATTCGGCGGCGACCGGTGGCCAGGACATTCCCTCCTCGCGCGCCCGGAACGCCCGGCGGGCGACCAACAACTCGATCGTCGATGCGGTGAAGGGCATCGGGGTGAAGTGGGTGCGGCAGATCGACCGGACCTACGACGTCGCGAAGATGCGCGACACGCTGCGCGAGGCGTTGACCACATCGGAAGGGGGGCCGAAGGTCATCGTCGCCTCCTCGGAATGCATGCTGAACAAGCAGCGCCGCGTGAGGCCGCAGATTGCCAAGGCGATCGCCGGAGGCCATCGGGTCGTCAAACAGCGCTTCGGCGTCGATGAGGACGTCTGCACCGGCGATCATGCCTGCATCCGCCTGTCCGGCTGCCCGTCGCTGTCGGTGAAGCACACGAGCGACCCGCTGAAGGACGACCCGGTCGCGGCAATCGACTCCTCCTGCGTCGGCTGCGGGAATTGCGGCGAGGTGGCGGAAGCCGCCGTCCTGTGCCCATCCTTCTATCGGGCCGACGTGATCCACAATCCCGGCCGCCTCGACCGGTTGATGGCGTGGCTGCGCCAGCGGGTGATCGGCGCCCTGCAGCGCCGCCGCGACCGGCGCCGCGTCGCCTTCGCCTGAAACGCCGAGCACCATGATCTCGCACGACCCGCATACGAGCCGCCTCGCCCCGACACGCCCCATCACCGTGGCAATCCTCGCCATGGGCGGGCAGGGTGGCGGCGTGCTGGCCGACTGGATCGTGGCGACGGCCGAGTCCGTCGGCTGGTACGCCCAGTCGACCTCGGTCCCCGGCGTCGCGCAGCGCACCGGCGCAACGATCTATTACATCGAGACGATGCCACCAAAGGACGGCCGGCCACCGATCCTCGCGCTGATGCCGACACCGGGTGACGTCGACATCGTGCTCACGGCGGAGCTGATGGAGGGTGGCCGGTCGATCCTGCGCGGCCTCGTCACGCCGGAGCGGACCACGCTGATCACCTCCACCCACCGCGCCTATGCGGTGGCCGAGAAGGAAAAGCCGGGCGACGGCACCGGCGACCCCCTCGTCGTGTCGGATGCCGCCGGCGTCGCCGCCAGGCGTGTCATCGCCTTCGACATGCAGGCGCTCGCCGAGAAGCATGGCAGCATGATCTCCGCGGCGATGTTCGGCGCGCTCGCCGCGTCCGGCGCGCTGCCATTCCCGCGCGATGCCTACGAGGCGGTGATCCGAGCCGGCGGAAAGGGGATCGAGGCCAGTCTGAGGACATTTGCGGACGCCTACGACCGGGCCGTGTCGAAACCCTCCGAGCCGCTGCGGCGCGGCGTCGACAAGGAGCTGCCGGGGCTGCCGGAGGCTTCCTCGGGTCACCCGGAGCTCGACCGGCTGGTCGATAGGATCCGCAGGGAATTTCCCGACGCCCTGCATCCGATGGTCTTCGCGGGCGTGCGCCGGTTGGTCGACTGGCAGGATCCCGCCTATGCGGACGAGTATCTCGATCGGCTCGCCGCCATCCGCATCGCCGACGCCGCCGCCGGCGGCGACGCGGGCGGATTCCGCTTCACGCTCGCCGCCGCCAAGTATCTTGCCGTCGCCATGGCCTATGACGACGTGATCCGCGTCGCCGATCTCAAGACGCGCGCGAGCCGCTTCGCGCGGGTCAAGGCCGAGGTCGGCGTAGGCGAGGATCAGATCGTCTACACGACGGAATTCATGCATCCGCGCATGGAGGAAGTCGCCGGTACGCTGCCGCGCCGGCTCGGCGAATGGATCGAGGCGCGGCCACGCCTGTTCGCCGCGCTTAACCGCCTCGTCAACCGCGGCCGGCGCGTGCGCACCGGCACGATCCGCTGGTTCCTGCCGCTCTATGCCCTGGCGGGGATGAGGCGGATGCGCCGCAGCACCTTGCGCCATGCCCGCGAGATGGACCACATTGCGGCGTGGCTTGGGCTTGCGCTCGACCGGATCGGCCGCGACTACGATCTGGCGGTGGAAATCATCAACACCCGCCGGCTGGTAAAGGGCTATTCGGACACCCATGCGCGGGGGACCTCGAAATTCGAGCGGGTCCTCGCGACGCTGCCACTCATCGAGGGCCGCCCCGACGCTGCCGACTGGCTACGTCGCCTGAGGCAGGCCGCGCTGATCGACGAGGACGGCATCGCACTCGACGGCGCGATCCGGACGGTGGAGAGCCTCGACGCGGCGGTCTGAGGCCGTGCCGGCGCTGTCCCGCCGCCCAAGCGCGACGCATGACAGCGTGGCGCAGCGTGGGCGAGATCGCGGGGCGGGCGCGGGATCGTGAGGCGAGCCGCCCCGCCGATGCGGCCGCGCCGCTCTGGAAGGCAACGGAGACTCCGCCCATATTGGGCCATGTGGCAGGCTTCGGGCACCCGGCCCGAGGCCAAATGTCGTCGGTCGGGAAACACATCCATGCCTGCGATCCATGTCTGCTCGCTCGCCCGCCTCGCCTCGGTGGTGGAGGAGACGGACGCCTCGCATCTGGTCACGCTGATCACCGAAGGGACCGAGGTGGTACGTCCTCCAGCGATTTTGCCGGAGCGGCATCTGTTCCTGGCGATGCATGACATCGTCGAGCCGCAGGACGGCATGATGCCGCCCAACGAGACGCATGTCGCCAACTATCTCGATTTCATCGAGCGCTGGGATCGCAACCAGCCGATGGTGGTGCATTGCTTCGCCGGCATCAGCCGCTCGACGGCGGCCGCCTTCATCGGTGCCTGCGCGCTCAATCCGCGGCTCGACGAGGCCGAGATCGCCGCCGAGATCCGCGCCAGTTCGCCAACCGCCACGCCCAACGCCCGACTGGTTGCGATCGCCGACCGGCTGCTCGGCCGTGGCGGACGGATGAACGCCGCGGTTGCGGCGATCGGGCGCGGCGCCTTCGCCTACGAGGGTGTGCCGTTCGCCCTGCACATCGGCCCGCGCGAGACGGCTGCGGCCGCCCCGTTCGCCCCGCGCCAGCTGCCGGGCAGCGCATGAGCAGCACCGGCGCGCCCTCCTCGCGCGCCAAAGCGCCATCCACCGGGCCTCTGCCCGCGCGCACGCCGATCGAGATCGGCCTCAATGCCGCCATCGTCACCGTCGAGGCTGAACGACCGCTGATCCTGGTGGTGCCCGGCGATGCAATCGAGCGGCGCGATGCGCTCCCCTTCGGTCCATTCGATCCGCTTGCCCACCGGACACTGGAGATCGGATTGCGAGCCTGGGTCAGCGAACAGACCGCGCTCAAGCTCGGCTATGTCGAGCAGCTCTACACGTTCGGCGACCGCGGCCGCCACGCCATGCCGGGCGATACCGGCCCGCACGTGGTCTCGGTCGGCTACCTGGCGCTGACCCGCCTGCCCGAGGATTTTCATGCGCAGGCGGCGCGCTTCGAGGACTGGTATGCCTATCTGCCCTGGGAGGACTGGCGCGACGGCCGCCCGGCGGTGCTCGACGAGGTGATCCTGCCGGCGCTCGAATGCTGGGCGGCGGAGCCTGCCCATCCGTCCGAGGCGCAGCGAGGGCCTGACCGCCGCACGCGGCTGCTGATCTCGTTCGGCCTCGACGGCGCACGGTGGGACGACGAACGGGTGCTCGAGCGCTACGAGCTGCTCTATTCGGCAGGGCTTCTGGCCGAGGCCCTGTCTGATGGACGCGAGGCGGCCCTGCGCCGCGGCAACCTGCCGCCGCTCGGCCGGCCGATGCGCTTCGATCACCGGCGCATCCTGGCCACGGCGATAGGCCGGTTGCGCGGCAAGCTGAAGTACCGGCCGGTGGTGTTCGAACTGATGCCGCCAACCTTCACCCTCACGGAGTTGCAGCGCACGGTCGAGGCGCTGGCCGGCACCCATCTGCACAAGCAGAACTTCCGCCGTCTGGTCGAGCAGACCGCCCTGGTCGAGCCGACCGGCGGCTATCACACCTCGACGGGAGGCAGGCCCGCGCGTCTGTTCCGCTTCCGCCGCGAGGCGGTGCTGGAGCGCCCCTCGCCGGGCCTGAGGTTCGGCCCCCGCGGGTGACGGAGGGGACGATGGCAGGGGTAACGGCGGCTGTGCCGGATGAAGCGATCGGTCACCGAAATCCGACTCAACGGCCGACCTTGTCGGCCGGCGGACTGTCGGCGCTGCCGGGCTCGACGGCCCGCGCGACCGCCGACACCTTGCGCAGGAGGGCGTGCAGTTGCGCCACCTCGCCGCCGAGCGCCCGCTCGACCCGTCGCTGGGCCTCGCGCCAGTAGGGAACCGCAAGACCTGCCGCGTGCTTTCCGGCATCAGTGATCGCGACGTTCTTCACCCGCCGGTCCTCGCCCGGCTCGACCACGAGGTCGCCGCGCTCGATGAGCGGCTTCAGCGTCCGGGTCAGCGTCGAGGGCTCCATGCCGAGCGCGTCGGCGAGCGTCGACATGGGCCGCGGTCCGGTGAGGGCGACCATGGCAAGGATCGAGAATTGCGTCACTGTCATCCCGACCGGCGCCAGCGCCTCGTCGTACATGGCGGTGACGCGCCGCGTCGCCTTGCGCAGCCGGTAGCAGGTGCAATGCAGGTCGGCGAGCGGGTGCGGCGGAGGCGCAGACTTGTCATTCATATGATCATTGTATATGCATCTAATTATCCTGTCCATCGCGGCGAATCCGGGAGTCGCAGATGTCCGAGATGAACCCTGGCAGCCGCCCGTATCCGTCCGGCGAGATCGGCGTGCTGCCGTTGGCGCGGATCAGGGACATGGACGGGCTCAGCCAGCTCGAGGCAGTGATCGCCGGCACGTTTCCCGCCCCGCCGATCGCCCGGACGCTCGGCTTCATGTTGCGTGAGGTCGAGCCGGGGCGCGCGCTGTTCGCCGGTCTGCCTGGCTTCGACCATCTCAATCCGCTTGGTACGGTGCATGGCGGCTGGGCAGCGACGCTGCTCGACTCGGCGCTCGGCTGCGCCGTGCACACCACGCTGAAGGTGGGCGAGGCCTACACGACGATCGAATTCAAGGTGAACCTGGTGCGGCCGCTGCTGCCCGACACCGGCGAGGTCGTCTGCGAGGGGCGGATCGTCCACCGCGGCGCCCGCATCGCCACCTCCGAGGCAAGCCTGCGCGGCGCTGACGGCCGGCTCTACGCGCACGGCTCGGAAACCTGCATGATCTTCCCGATGAAGGGCGCCTGATGGCCGCGGCGCAGGCGGCCTTGCAGGAGGCGCACCGGCGGCCCCACCTGCCGAAGGCCGCACGGCTGCGACCGGCTATCCGGCCTGTCGCAGTGTCGCACGCCCGGACTAGACCCGGCTTGAACGGCCCCGGACCCGGTCTAGCCTCCGACCTCGACGACGATGCGCCCGCGCACCTTGCCGGCGAGGATGTCCGGGGCGACGGCCACGACTTCGGCGAGCGGTATCGTCCGCGTCATCGCGGCAAGCTTCGCCTGATCGAGATCGCGCACGAGCCGGTCGTAGGCCTCGATGCGGCGCGCCTTCGGGGCCATCACCGAATCGATGCCGATCAGGCTCACCCCGCGCAGGATGAAGGGGGCAACCGAGGTCGGCAGGTCCATGCCACCGGCAAGGCCACACGCGGCAACCGAACCGCCGTAGCGGGTCATCGACAGGATATTCGCCAGCGTGGTCGAGCCGACCGCATCAATGCCACCGGCAAAGCGCTCCTTGTTGAGCGGACGCGGCTTTCCGGCCAGTTCCTGGCGATCGATCACTTCGGCCGCTCCGAGCCCCTTGAGGTAATCGGCCTCGCCGAGCCGGCCGGTCGCGGCGACGACATGGTAGCCGAGCTTGGAGAGGATCGCGATCGCCACCGATCCGACACCGCCGGCCGCGCCGGTGACCACCACCGGCCCGCGCTCCGCCGTCACTCCCTGGCGCTCCAGCGCAAGCACGGACAGCATGGCGGTGTAGCCGGCGGTGCCGATCGCCATCGCCTGGGCGGCGGTCAGCCCCGCGGGGAGGTGGATCAGCCAGTCGCCCTTGACCCGCGCCTTGCCGGCATAGCCGCCGTAATGGGTTTCGCCGACACCCCAGCCGTTGAGCACCACCTGGTCGCCCGGCTTGAACTCGGGATTGTCCGAACTCTCGACGACGCCGGCGAAATCGATGCCGGGGATCATCGGCCAGCGGCGCACGACCGGCGCGGCGCCGGTGATCGCCAGCCCGTCCTTGTAGTTGATCGTCGAATGCGAGACGCGGATGACGACGTCCCCCTCCATCAGGTCGTCGAGGGCGAGGGCCACCGTCTCGACCCTCTGCCCCCTGTCGTCGTCCTTCTGGATGAGGATCGCCGGAAACCTGTCAGCCATGGAACGAGTCCCTCCCTGTCATACGCGCGACTAGTAGCCCGCGGGAGGGGCGAGCGGCAAGGCCGGCCTGCCCGATCCACTGTCCGGGGACCGCTGCGCCCGGCGGCGCAGGCTCACCGAGCCGGCTGCAGCCGCGCCACGGGGACCTCGCGGATCGGGTAGTGCACGGCCGCGGCGAACAGGCCGGCGAGGATCGCAAGCCACCAGAACATGTCGTAGTTGCCGTAGGCCGCGTAGAAGACGCCGCCCAGCCAGATACCGAGGAACGAGCCGACCTGGTGCGAGAGGAAGACGAAGCCGAACAGAGTGCCCATGTATTTCGGCCCGAACATCAGCGCCACCAGCCCCGAGGTCGGCGGAACCGTGGACAGCCACAGAAGGCCGATGGCGGCCGAGAAGATCATGACGCTTGCCGGCGATACCGGAAGCAGGATGAACGCGGCGATCACTGCCGAACGGAGGAAGTAGATCCAGCACAGGATCCAGCGTTTCGACAGCCGCCCGCCGAGAACGCCGGCCGAATAGGCGCCGATCACGTTGAACAGGCCGATCACCGCCAGCGACCAGGCACCGTAGCTGGCGTCAAGGCCGATATCGTTGAGATAGGACGGCATGTGGACGGTGATGAACGCGACCTGGAAGCCGCAGACGAAGAAGCCGGACACCAGCAGGATGTAGCTGCGGTGTCCGAATGCTTCGCCGAGCGCCTGGCCGAAGGTCTGCGACCCCGCCAGCGCAGGGCCTCGCGCCGGTGCGCGCAGACCGATCGCCAGGAACGGAACCGCGAGCAGCATCAGCGCGAACAGATAAAGGGCCGTCTGCCAGCCGAAGCTCGCCAGGAACGCCATGCCGATCGGCGCGAAGATGAACTGGCCGAGCGAGCCGGACGCCATGCCGATTCCGAACGCCCACGACCGGCTCTCGGCCGGCAGCAGCTTGCTGAAGGCCGAGATGACCAGCGCGAAGGCGCAGCCGGCGATGCCGAGACCGACGAGTATGCCGGAGGCCAGCATCAGCACGAACTGCGACTCCGTATAAGCGGTCAGCGCCAGCCCACCGGCATAGAGCACAGCGCCCAGCACCATCACCCGCGCCTCGCCCCAGCGATCGGCAACGGCACCAAGCAGCGGCTGGCCAAAGCCCCAGACCAGGTTCTGGATCGCCAGCGCCAGCGCGAACACCTCGCGACTCCAGCCGCGTGCCTCCGACAGCGGCGTCAGGAACAGCCCCATCGCCGATCGGGGTCCGAAGGCGATCGCCGAGATCAGACAGCCGCAGACGACAATGACGGTCGGGGCGAGCCAGTCGGGAAGTCGGGCGTGCTGGACGGTCATGAGCGGGCCTCGCATCGCAGCCGGGCAGGATCAGCCGGAGAGACTAGGCGGCCGCAGGCAATAACTGTAATGCAAATTGGTTATGGCAGCCATCAGCGACTTTGATGCATATGCATCCAAATCATCCGGTGGTGGTGTCGGTATCGCGAATTGCCGGGCAGAGGCGGGAACGCCGAGGGCGTCAGGGAGGATCGGATGGACGACGCAACGATCGACGACATCGCAGCGCGGCTCGCGTCGGCGCGGCGCGGCGGGCGGTTGATCCCGCTACCGGATGCCGGATGGCCGCCGGCCGATCTCGAGACGGCCGAGCGGATCAGCGACCGCGCCGCCGCAGCGATCGGCGAACCGGTCGCCGGCTGGAAGATCGGTGCGACCAGTCCCGACGCGCAGGCGATCATCGGCTGCAACGGCCCCTTCTTCGGCCCGATGTTCGCGTTCCAGATCACGGCAAGCGGCGGAACGCTCGCCCCCTCCCCCGGCCTGCTCGGGGTCGAATGCGAGTTCGCGTTCAGGATCGGGCGCGACCAGCCGGCCGGTCGCGGCGGCTGGAACCGGCAGTCGATCGGCGATCTCGTCGAAAGCTGTCATCCGGCCCTGGAGATCATCGCCCGGCGCACGGCCGGCAGCGGCTTTCCGGGCTTCACCCCGGCGGTCGCCGATTTCGCGCTCAACGCCGGCTTCGTCCACGGCCCGGCCATCGTCGGCTGGCGCGAGGCCGACCTTGCCGACACCGAGGTGCTCGGCCTTGTCGATGGGCGACAGACCAATGCGGGCTTCGGCCGCAACGTGCTCGGCCATCCACTCGAGGCGCTGGCCTGGCTCGCCAACGCGCTGGCGGCGCGGCGGCGCGGCCTCGTTGCCGGGCAGTGGGTCTCGACCGGCACCTGTCTCGGCGTCGTCCCCGCTCAGCCGGGCTCCATCGTTTCGGGCGATTTCGGCCCCCTCGGCACCGTTTCGGTCAGGCTCGGCGGGTAACACCCGGCCCCGTTAACGGGCCGACAACCGGGTCGATGCTGCTCTCGTGTCGAAGACCCTCGCTCCGGATCCTCCGTCATGCGCGTTTTCCCGCTCGCCTGTCTTGCCGCCCTCGCGTTTCTCACCGGGGCGATGCCTGGCGCGCAGGCGAAGACGCTGCGCTTCTCCGGCCATGACTTCGTGGTGCGCCCGGCGGGCGTCGGCGGGCCGGGCCCGAACAACTGGTCGGCGCGCAATGCGTGGGTCGACGAACAGGGGCGGCTGCACCTGAAGCTCGCCCGCCGCGGCGGCGAGTGGTATGCGGCGGAGGTCTACACCCGGCAGCGGTTCGGTTTCGGACGCTACGAGTTCCGCATCGAAACCAATGTCGACAGACTCGACCGCAACGTCGTGCTGGGCCTGTTCCACTATCCCACCTCCGATGTCGGCCCGGACGCGACGCATGAGATCGACATCGAGTTTGCCCGCTGGGGCAGGCGCTCGGGGCCTGTCGGCAACTATACGGTCTGGCCGGCCGATGCGGCACTCGACTACACGACACGCCGGTTCCGCATGCCTGCGAATGCGGTGCGGACGACCCATGTCTATCACTGGAGCGCCGACAAGGTCGTCTTCACCTCGTGGCGCGGCCACGGCACGGACCCGGGCCGCACGATCGCGCGCTGGCGTTTTGTGCCGAGGGACGCGCCGGCGCGCATCGCGCAGCAGCCGATGCCCCTGCACATCAACCTGTGGGCCTACCGTGGCAATCCCCCCTCGGACGGCCGCGACGTCGAGGTCATCATCACCTCGTTCAGCTTCACGCCGGAGTGAACCGGCGCGGCAGACGCCCGGAAGCGGGTCGGACTGGACCACAGCTCCACGCCTGCAGCATGGCTGACCCGCTGGAAGCGACTGGAAAGCCCTTCCGGCTTCCCTTATATTCGTGCTGAACATAAGGCCCGGACCCGGAATCAACCGTCCGGGATTTTTTCGGGGAAGGGTTATACTCTT
The DNA here is from genome assembly GCF_004346195.1 of Tepidamorphus gemmatus. Classification (NCBI taxonomy): domain Bacteria; kingdom Pseudomonadati; phylum Pseudomonadota; class Alphaproteobacteria; order Hyphomicrobiales; family Tepidamorphaceae; genus Tepidamorphus; species Tepidamorphus gemmatus. The sequence goes on from NZ_SMAK01000007.1 coordinate 132,437, forward strand.
ATCGAGTATAAGGAGGCGCGACATGACCAGGACGGCGGCAGAATTGCGGGGTACGCTGGCCCGCCCGCGCGGCGAGGCGGCGCGGCGGCACGGCAGACTGCCGATGCCCCCGCTCGCCTATACCGATGAGATCGCCCGCGCGACCGCGCCGCTCTATGCGCGCGTCGCCACGATCATCCCGCCGGTCGAGTGGCCGTTCCACGCGCCCTATGTGCACGCCATCAACCAGCTCAAGGCCGAGCGCAACGCGGTCATCCTGGCACACAACTACATGACGCCGGAGATCTTCCATTGCGTCGCCGACGTGGTGGGCGATTCGCTGCAGCTCGCCATCGAGGCAACGAAGACCGACGCCGAAGTGATCGTGCAGTGCGGCGTCCACTTCATGGCCGAGACCTCGAAGCTGCTCAATCCCGACAAGACCGTGCTGATCCCGGACATGGACGCCGGCTGCTCGCTGGCCGCCTCGATCACCGGGGCCGACGTGCGTGCGCTGCGCGAGGCCTATCCGGGCGTGCCGGTGGTCGCCTATGTCAATACATCGGCCGATGTGAAGGCGGAGGTCGACATCTGCTGCACCTCCTCGAATGCGGTACAGGTGGTCGAGTCGCTCGGTGCGCCGCGGGTGATCTTCCTGCCCGACGAGTACCTGGCGAAATACGTGCAGACCCAGACGGACGTCGAGATCATCGCCTGGAAGGGCCACTGCGAGGTGCACGAGCGTTTCACCGGCGCCGAATTGCGCGCCTATCGCGAGGCGGATCCATCGATCCGTATCATCGCCCATCCCGAGTGCCCGCCGGACGTGCTGGCCGAGGCCGACTTCACCGGATCGACGGCTAGGATGATCGACTGGGTGAAGCGCGAGCATCCGGCCCGTGTCGTCATGGTCACCGAGTGCTCGATGGCCGACAATGTCGCCGCCGAGACGCCGGACGTGAAGTTCGTCAGGCCGTGCAACCTGTGCCCGCACATGAAGCGGATCACCCTGCCGAAGATCCTCGACTCGCTCGTCAGCATGACCGAGGAGGTCGTCATAGACCCGGCCATCGCCGCCCGAGCGCGCCGCTCGGTCGAGCGGATGATCAACCTGAAGAGCTGAGCGGCGGCGAGCGCCCCTGCAGCCCCGCCCCGATCTCGAGCCGCCCCGATTCCCAGCCAGAGGCACGTCCACCGATGGCTCGCCCGTCTCCCCCTGCCCGCGTCCTTCGGCACGCCGCGCGAGCGCCGATCCGGGATCGGACGGCCATCACCGCTCCCGGAGCCAAGCACGCGCCGCTTGCGTCAGCCGGAAGGACTGAAGGGAATCCGGCCGATGCCTGAGTCCTCCAGCAATCGGCTCCATGCCGTTTCCGACGATGTCGTGATCGTCGGCGGAGGGCTGGCGGGACTGTTCTGTGCGCTCAAGCTCGCGCCCCGTCCCGTGACGCTGATCACCGCCGCACCGATCGGCGAGGGGGCGTCTTCCGCCTGGGCGCAGGGCGGCATCGCCGCCGCCGTCTCGGACGGTGACACCCCGGAGAAGCACACCGCCGACACCGTCGCGGCAGGAGCGGGTCTCGTCGATGAACGGATCGCCTTGTCGATGACCCGCGAGGGTCCGGACCGGGTCCGCGACCTGCTTGCCTTCGGCGTTCCCTTCGACCGCGACCTCGAGGGCCATCTGGTGCTGTCGCGCGAGGCCGCCCACGGCGCGCGACGTGTGGTGCGGGTGCGCGGCGATCTTGCCGGCAAGGAGATCATGGCGGCGCTCGTCGCTGCCGTCCGGCGGACCCCCACGATCCGGCTGGTCGAGGGCTACACGGCCGAGGAACTGATCCTGGAGGGCGGCCGCGTCGCCGGGTTGGTCGCGATCGCCGGCGACGATGTCGATGGACCGGGCGAGATCCGCCTCGCTGCGCGCGCGGTGGTGCTCGCCTCGGGCGGCATCGGCGCGCTCTACGCGATCACCACCAATCCACGCGAGGCGCGCGGCCAGGGCCTCGCCATAGCTGCGCGGGCCGGCGCGCTCGTCGCCGACACGGAGTTCGTGCAGTTCCATCCGACCGCGATCGCCATCGGCCGCGACCCCGCCCCGCTCGCCACCGAGGCCCTGCGCGGCGAGGGGGCGATCCTCCTCAACGGCGCCGGAGAGCGCTTCATGCGCACGGTCCATCCGGCAGCGGAGCTTGCCCCGCGCGATATCGTCGCCCGCGCCGTATTCGCCGAGATCGCGGCCGGACGTGGCGCCTTCCTCGATTGCCGTACGGCGGTCGGCGCACGCTTTCCCGTCGAGTTCCCCAAGGTCTACGAGACCTGCAGAGAGGCCGGCATCGACCCGGTCCAGCAACCGATCCCGGTGGCGCCGGCGGCGCATTATCACATGGGCGGCGTCCTGACAGACGCGCGTGGCCGCACCAGCATCGATGGGCTGTGGGCCTGCGGCGAGGTCGCCTCGACCGGCGCGCACGGGGCCAACCGGCTTGCCTCGAACTCGCTGCTCGAGGCGGTCGTGTTCGCCCACCGCATCGCCGAGGATGTACGCACCGTGTTTCCGTCCCCGATGCCGATGCCTGCGCCCGCGATCCTGTCGCAGGCCGCGCAGCCCGACCTGTTCGGCGAGGCGGCAGCGGTCGCCCGGCTGCGGCAGACCATGTCGCAGCTGGTCGGCGTCGTGCGCGACGGTGCCGGGCTCGCGGCAGCCCTGGCCGAGATCGCCGACCTGGAGCGCAGCGGCGGCCCATCGCACGGATTCCGCAACATGATCACCGCGGCGCGACTCGTCGCCTATGCGGCGCTGGTGCGCCAGGAAAGTCGCGGCGCGCATTTCCGCTCCGACTTTCCGGACACCGACCCGGCACTGGCGCGTCGCAACATCTTCACCCTCGCCACCGCCGAGCGGGCGGTGCGCCGTCTGACCTGCAATGAGCCCGCCCATGCCTGATACCCAGGATCTGGCGCCGCTGCCCGCCGGCCTCGTCGCCGACGCCGTCGCGGCCGCACTCGCCGAGGACTTCGGACTCGCCGGCGACATCACGACGGCCGCGACGATCCCGGCGGGGGCGATGGCGCGCGGCGTGATCGCAGCACGCCAGCCCGGCGTCGTGGCGGGTCTCGCGGTCGCTGCGGAGGCCTTCGCGCAGGTCGACCCGGCGATCCTGTTCGAGCCGGTGCACGCGGACGGCACGCTGATCGAGGCCGGCACCGTCGTCGCGCGCCTCGAGGGGCCGGCACGCGGAATGCTCGGCGCCGAGAGGGTGGCGCTCAACTTCCTCGGCCTGCTGTCGGGTGTCGCCACGCTGACCCGCCGCTTCGTCGATGCCGTCGAGGGCACCGGCGCGCGCATCGTATGCACCCGCAAGACCGTGCCGGGCCTGAGGGCGCTGCAGAAATACGCCGTGCGCGCAGGCGGCGGCCACAATCACCGCTTCGGTCTTTACGACGCCGTGCTCATCAAGGACAACCACATCGCCGCAGCCGGCGGCGTGGCGGCGGCGGTCGGCGCGGCGAAGCGCCATGTCGGCCACATGGTCAGGATCGAGGTCGAGGTGACGGATCTGGACGAGCTCGACGCCGCGCTCGGCGCAGGCGCCGACGTTGTTCTGCTCGACAACATGGATCTGGCAATGCTGGCCGAGGCGGTCGGCCGCTGCCGCGGCCGCGCCGTGACCGAGGCCTCGGGCGGCGTCACGCTCGACACCGTGCGGTCGATCGCGGCGACCGGCGTCGATCTCGTATCGGTCGGGGCGCTGACCCATTCGGCCCCTGTGCTCGATCTCGGGCTCGACTTCGAGTAGAGCTCGGCGACCGGCTCAGGCCGGGTTCCGATCGCAGCGGGAGGAAACCCCATGGCTGCTCCGCAAACTCTTCTGGCGATGTCCGGCGCAAATCCCGGACCGACGCCGCTGTCGCAGGCCGCGCTGCTGGTGATCGATGCGCAGAACGAGTATCTCGATGGCCGGCTCAGGCTTCACGGCATCGATGCCGCGGTCGACGAGATCGCAAGGCTGATCGCCCGGGCGCGGAAGCTGGGCCGCCCGGTCGTGCATGTCCGCCACCGCGGCCAGCCGGGCGGGACCTTCGATCCCGAGGCGCATGGCGGCCAGATCATCGACGCGGTGGCTCCACGCGACGGCGAGACGGTGGTCGACAAATCGCTGCCCAATGCCTTCGCCGGGACGGAACTGATGCCGCGCCTCGCACAGACCGGCACCAGACAGCTCGTCGTCGCCGGTTTCATGACGCACCTGTGTGTCAGCGCCAGCGTGCGCTCGGCCATCGACCACCGGCTGTTCTCGACGGTGGTCGCTTCGGCCTGTGCGACCCGCGACCTGCCGTCGGCGACCGGCGGATCGGTGGTACCGGCCAGCACCCTGCACGAGGCCACGCTGGCCGCGCTCGCCGACCGGTTCGCGGTGGTGGTGGCGAACGCGGCGGCCCTGCCCGACTGAGCGCGCGCCGCAATGACCATGCAGGCCTAATTGCGCTCGCCGGCGAACAGGTAGCCCGAGCCGCGCACCGTCCGGATTATCTGAGGCTTCGAGCAGTCCGGCTCGATCTTCCGCCTCAGCCTGGCGATACGGATGTCGATCGACCGATCGAACGGTTCCCAGCCGCGATTGTGGGCGAGATCGAGCAGCTGGTCGCGGGTCAGCACCCGGTTCGGGTGGTCGGCGAACGCCTTCAAGAGGTCGAATTCCATCGCTGTGATGGCGATGTCGTCGCCGTTGCGGTCGAACAGCCGGTGCGCCTCCATGTCCAGCGTGCACGCGCCGAAGCGCACGGTGCGGCCGGCCGGCGCGGCGGCCGTCCCGGCGACCTCGCGCGGCGCACCGCGCCGGAGCACGGCCTTGATCCGCGCCAGCAGCTCGCGCATGTCCACCGGCTTGCCGAGATAGTCGTCGGCGCCCATCTCGAGGCCGACGATCCGATCGACGACCTCGCCGGATGCGGTCAGCATGACGATGGCGACGTCGGTATCGGCCTTGAGGAAGCGGGTGATCGACAATCCGTCCTCCTCCGGCATCGAGATGTCGAGCACGACGAGATCGACGCGCGACTGCCGCAGGATCTGGCGCAGGGCGGCACCACCGGCGGCCGTGCTGACGCGCAGCCCCTTCATCTGCAGATAGTCTGCGACCGTCTCGCGCAGGTCCGCCTCGTCATCAACGACCACGACATGCGGCGTCGGCGCGGCAACCGGCCGTTCCTCAGCGGAGTCCGCGACCCGCCGCAGGGCGGTGGAAGCCTGGGCCATTCGTCTACTCCTTCCCAATCGGGCCGACCAGGTCGATGAGGCGGCGCACCGTCGCGCGCACCTCGCGAGGGGTCAGCGGCTTTTCGATGCAGGGCCGCCCGGCGGCGGCCAGGAATTCCCTGATGCGGGGCGACAGCGTGTCGCCGGTGACGAAGGCGACCCGCTCGGCAAGCTCGGGCCGCCGTTGCACCAGTGCGGCGAACATGGCCGGGCCGTCGAGATCCGGCATCCTCAGGTCGCTGAGGATCAGGTCGAAGTCGGCAGTGCTGACCCGCTCGAGGGCGTCGCTGCCCGAGCGGGCGATGACGACACCGTGACCGTCCTCCCTCAATATGTCGGCAAGCAGCTCCGCCACGGCGACGTCGTCATCAGCCACCAGGATGCGGGCCGGGCCGGTTGACGCGGCAAGGGGTTCTGCAACATCGGTGGCGGGCAGCGGCCGGGCGCGGACGGCCGGCAGTCGGACGACCATGGTCGCGCCCTCACCGCGAGAGCTCTCCGCCTCGATCGTGCCGCCGTGCGTGGTGATGATCCTGTGGCAGAATGCAAGGCCGATGCCGGTTCCGTAGGCAACCTGCCGGGTCGTGAAGAACGGCTCGAAGATGCGCGAGCGTATCCCTTCCGGGATGCCGGGGCCGTTGTCCTTCACCTTCAGCACGATCTCGCGGCTCTTCTCGCGCAGCCTGGTGGTGATCTTGATCCGGCGCCACCCGTCGGTCTCCTCGAGAGCCTTCTGCGCGTTCAGGATCAGATTGGTGACGACCTGCTTGAGCTGATCGGAGTCGCCTTCCACCTGCGGCAGGCCGGGCGCAAGCGACAGCTTGACATCGATGTTGCTGGCCTGCAGCGAATAGGCCGTCATCTCGACCGCGCTCGTCGCCAACGCGTTGACGTCGAGAGGTCGCCGCTCGGCCGGCTGTTGCCGGGCCATGGCGAGGAAGGTGCGGATGATCCGGGCGCAGCGGTCTGCGGCGTTGCCGATCCTTGCCGCCCGGTCGGCGATCGCACCGTCGCGCGCCGTCTCCTGCAGAAGCAGCGCCTGGCCGACGACGACCGACAGCGGGTTGTTCAGTTCATGGGCGACGCTGGCCAGCAGCTCGCCGAGCGCGGCGAGCTTCTCGCTCTGGTGCAGCGCTTCACGCTGGCGGGCCATCTCCGCCTCGACGCTGTGCCGCTCGGTGAGGTCGTAGACGGCCGAGACGATCGCCTGCGTGCCGTGCCATTCGATCATCCGCGCCGAAATGGCCGCCCGGAACGGTTCTCCGCTGGAGCGCTTCAGCTCGACCTCGAAGCCGTCGACGCTGCCGGTCTGGCGGAGCCGAGCGACATAGCGGTCGCGGTCGCGGCGATCGACGAAGAAGTCGGTGGCGTAGACCGGCCCGCCGACCTGGCCACGCTCGAACAGCGCCTGGGCGGCCGGGCTCTCGTAGATGATGAGACCGTCGGCGGCGTGGGTCATGCTGACCGGGGCGGGACACGCCTCCAGGACCTGGCGGATCAGCGCCTCGCCGTCGCGCAAGGCCAGTTCCGCCCTCTTGAGCTTGGTGATGTCGTGGCGGATCGTCACGCGGCCGCCGTCGCTGGTGGGCGAGACAGCGATCAGCCGCCATTCGCCGGAGTTGAGCTCCGCCTCGACTGGGGCCGGGTTGCTCGACAGGAGCCACCCGGTCACCTGCGCCTGAAAGGCCTCCGGCGCCTCGACGGTGTGGCCGTCCAGCCGTCGGATCTGCGACTGCAACCGCCGCATCAGATCCTCGTGCGACCAGCCGACCAGATCTTCCGGCGGACAGCCACACTCTTCCGAAAGGGCGCGGTTGCACAGCACGACACGCCCCTGCGGATCGGACAGGGCAAAGCCCGCCGGCATGCTGTCGACCGCATCGCGAAGCATCTGCATCAGCCGCCGCTGGGTTGCTTCCGCCGCCATCCGCTCGGACAGGTCCCGGATCTCCGCCACATACATCGGCGCGTCGTCGACACAGACACGCTTGATGACGATCTCGGCCGGGAAACGCCCGCCGTCGCGCCGCGCCGCCGAAATTTCCATGCGCTCGTCGAGCACCGACGACACGCCGCGCGCGCGGTAGCGGGCGAAGACCTGCCTGTAGTGCTCGCGCTCGGGCTCGGCGACGATCAGATCGCACAGGTTCGTGCCCTCCGCCTCCTCGCCAGAGCAGCCGAACATCTGCTGCGCGACCGGATTGACGTCGATGACCAGACCGTCGGCATCCATGGTCACGACGGCGACCATCGACGTTTCGATAATCGCGCGCCGCAACGCGTTGACCCGCCTGAGTTCCGCTTGCGCGTCCTTCTCGCGGCTGACGTCGATCAAGCAGCCGACATACTCGCGCGCCGGGTCACCCGGAAGCGACGTGAGCCGCAGCTGGTCGCGCACCCATACATAGCGTCCGTCGGGACGGCGCAGCCGGTACTCCTGCACGGACTGCCCCTCGGCCACGAGCCGCTGTGTCGCGGCAGCGCAGGCTGCGCGGTCCTCCGGGTGTACGAGGTCGCGCCAGACGGAAACGCAGCCGAGCAGGCGCGCGGCGGGATGGCCGATCACCTGCTGCGCGTTCGAGGAAACGAAGTGCACGAGGCCCGGCTCCTCGAGCGTGCCGAGGTACAGGACGGCGGGAGATTGCGACATCGCGAAGTCGAGCAGCATGCGGTCCCGGTCGATCGGGCCCGCAGCCGCCGGCGGGCCGCGCCGGATCGGATCTGCGTCCGGCTCGCCCGCGGTCCGGAAGACCGATGGACCGTTGCCCGGCGTGACACTGCTCAGTTCCCTGCCGCGCATCCCGTCACCGATCCTTCTGGCGCGAGGGCGCGCCGGCACATTCCCGGAGACACCACCCCGAGCGGCGGTCTTAGGGACGCTCCATTTCAGCTTGGCGTCGTCGGAAGCGATGTTTGTTTCAATTGTTGCAGGCGCCCGAGGTCGCGCCCGATCAGCCGCCCTCGGCCACGACAGCGGTCGCGGCGCCGCCTGTCAGCGCCGGTTTGCGGGGGAGGTCGTCGTCCTCCTCGAAGTGGTTCTCGGCCGGCACCTCGACGATCACACGCTTCGGCGCGAAGGCGATCCCGTTCTCCCGGAAGGCGCGCTGGACCTTTTCATAGACGGCCTTCCGCACCGCCCACTGCTTGTTCGGCTTGGTCATGAACTTGCCGGACACAATGAAGGCGGAATCGTCCATCTTCACCACGCCCTGCGACTTGAAGGGCTGCAGGAAGTTGGGGCCGAGCTCGGGATCTTCCAGCATCTCCTGGCCGATCTTCTTGAAGATCTTGCGGACCTTGTCGAGGTCGGTGTCATAGGGGACGCGGAAGCGCAGCTTCATGATCACCCAGTCGCGGCTGTAGTTGGTAACAGCGCCGATCGCGCCGTAGGGCACGGTGTAGACCGCACCGAGATACCCGCGCAGCGACAGGGAGCGCAGGTTGAACCGCTCGACGGTCCCGGAGACGTTGCCCGATTCGATGTACTCGCCGATGCGGAAGGCATCGTCCATCAGGAAGAACAAGCCGGAAATGATGTCCTTCACCAGGGTCTGCGAGCCGAAGCCGATGGCCAGACCGATCACCCCGGCACCGGCGATCAGGGGCACGATGTTGACGCCCAGCGCGTCGAGCGAGACGAGCAGCGCCAGCAGCAGGATCGTGACCGCCAGCGTCTTGCGGATCAGCGGCAGAACCGTCTGCAGCCGGGTACCGCCCTGCATCGCGGGGCCGATGTCGTCGTGCTCCTCGGGCGGCATCTTGGCGTGCTCCTCGGCGAGCTTGCGGTCGATCCAGGCAGAGGCGAACGACCACACGGCATAGGCCACCAGCCCGACGAGGCCGACATCGACGAGGACGCGGATCAGGAAGCTCGCGACCGGATGGGCGCTGGTATCGCCGAACAGGTCGACCCCGATCACCACACCGAACAGCAGCACGCAGGCGACGAAGGTGGCGATGGCGACGATGCGCCGGAGCACCCGCCGGTCGGCCTGCAGGCTGCGGCGGTCGGCGGCGCGCAGCGCGGCGGAGGAGATGGCGGCATTGATGGCGCCCTCGTCCTCGCTCTCGCCGATTTCGGCCATGAACTGCGCATCATAGGTCGGTCCCGGCGCTGCGACCTCCCCGGCCGGGCCGAGCGGTGCGATCATGCGGCCGAACAGCGTGTTGAGATAGGGATAGAGCACGAACAGCACGACGAAGCCGAGCACCGCCGCTACCGGATCGAACGGCTGGTCGAGCAGGACGCTGACCGAGCCGATCAGGAAGGCGGCGATCACATAGAGCACCGCCAGCAGATGCCAGAACCAGCCGGCCACCCCACCCGCCCAGCGCGGCACGGTCTCGCTGCCGAGGGCGGCCTCGACGGCGCGGCGCGCATGGCGCTGGAAGCTCAGGAGGAAGGCCAGAGCCGCCGCCGCGAACAGCAGTCCGGACACCAGGGCAACGAAGCGCCATTCGTCATGTCCCATGCCCCAGGCATGTCCGAACATCGAGCCAAGCAGCAGCAACGACCCGAACACGGCGAGCTGCCGTGCTCCGCGCACGAAATGGGCCGCCGCCTCGTCGTCGACCGGCATCAGCCGCCAGTCCGGGGATTTGGGCGCGAAGACGAACCGCGTCAGCGCCACGGCGACGCGGGTGATCAGGATCGCCACCAGCACGGCGAGCACGAAATCCCGCCGCGCCGGATTGCCGTGCCAGGCCGCGACGAACGCAGCGACATAGCCGCCGGCAAAGGCCAGCAGCGCCACCAGCTCGGCGACGAGCCAGATGACGGTGCGCAGGAACTGGTCGCGCGCGGTCGCGCAGGGTCCCTGCCGATTGGCCCGCAGGATCGGCTCCAGGGCGCGCCGCGCCAGCCATTCGGTCAGGGCTCCGGCCACGCAGAGCAGCAGCAGCGAACCGACAATCAGCAGGCCGCCACCGGCACCGAACGTCACGTCCAGACGCTCCTGCAGGACCCGGCCGTAGGCCACCATGGCGTCGGGAGCGGCGGCCGCGACCCGGCGCAGGCTCTCGCCGACCTGGCCGGCCATCGCCTTGACCCGTGCGATCACCGAAGCAGACGTGGAGACGGGGGCCTGCGCGGCGGCGGGCGCGTCGCGCGTCAGATAGTGGATCAGCAGCTCGCGGGCCTGGGCGTCGGTCACTCTTGCCAGCAGCGCGGCCCGCTCCTCGGCCGACAGCGGCCCCATCTGCTCGGCCAGCGCCGCCACGTCGGACCCGGCGCCGGCTTCCCCGACCGCGCCGGTATGACTCTGCGCCCGGACGTCCGCACAGGCCAGCATGACCGAAACGATGACGGCGAGAGCGATCACCATCCGGCTCGCCCGCAACGGCCAATGCCCGACCCTGCAACCGCCGCCCGTCATTCACGCCTCCTCGAGCCCCCTGGGTGCGCCGGCCCGACCGCATCAGACCGACCGCCCGGAACCCCGCCAGCCTGGCCGGGCGACGCGCGACTATATAGCCGGGCGCGGGATCTCCGGAAGCGCCGCGGCGGTCGCGCCAGCGGCGCCGCGCAGGCCCGTGTCTGCTGCCGACACCGACTTGCGGCCATCGGAGCCTGCGGCTATATACGCCCGCATCGATGGCGGAGTGTAGCGCAGTCTGGTAGCGCACCTCGTTCGGGACGAGGGGGTCGCAGGTTCAAATCCTGCCACTCCGACCACTATCCGGCCCCGTCCCGAAGGGCTTCGGCATGCGGGCGCCATGCTGCGGCCGGGCGCGCGATGCACGTTGGCAAGCGCACTGCCGGTCGGCACTGGCATGGCGATCCCGTCACACTGGCAGCCGGGTCGTCTTCTTCACCTCTCGCAGCGTCAGTGTCGAGTTGACTCGAACCACGCCGGGCAGGCGGGTGAGGATCTCGGTGTGGATGCGCTCGAGATCGGCGGCGTCGCGGTAGACGACGCGCACCAGATAGTCCGAGGCACCGGCGAGCAGGTGGCATTCGAGGATCTCGGGCACGCCCTTCACCGCGGCCTCGAAGGCATCGAGTGCCTGCCGGCCCTGCTGGTCGAGCGTGATGAACACGAAGGCGGTGCCGGGCAGCCCGCAGGCCTTCTGGTCGAGGATCATCGCATAGCCCGCCACCAGCCCCGACTCCTCGAGCAGTCTGAGCCGCCTGAGACAGGCCGACGGCGACAGCCCGACCCGGTCGGCGAGCTCGGCATTGGTCAGCCGGCCGTCCTGCTGCATCACGCGCAGGATGGCACGATCGCGGGCGTCCAGATCGTCGAGTCGCATCCTGTGCCGATTTCCTCCGGTTTCTTCGCAGGAAGTTGCGCCACTCAAGCAGATCGCTCCGAAGATTCCAACACTCTTGCGCGCCGGTCGTGGCACACTTCGCCGATGTCAACAGGCCGGACGGCCGCGTCGGTGTCGCGGCCGCCGGCGCCGTTCATCGGGAGGATCCGCGATGCTGGTCGGTGTGCCGAAGGAGATCAAGAACCACGAGTACCGGGTCGGCCTCGTGCCGTCCTCGGTCCGCGAGCTGGTGCTGCACGGGCACAAGGTGATCGTCGAGACAGGGGCCGGACTGGGCGCCGGCCAGACCGACGCCGATTACGAGGCAGCCGGCGCCGAGATCGTGCCTGACGCCGACGCTGTGTACGGCCGCGCAGACATGATCGTCAAGGTGAAGGAGCCGCTGCGCGTCGAGCGGCGCAAGCTGCGGCCGGGTCAGATCCTGTTCACCTACCTGCATCTTGCCCCCGATCCCGAGCAGACCAGGGACCTGATCGAATCCGGCGCGGTCTGCATCGCCTACGAGACGGTGACGAGCCGCGCCGGCACGCTGCCGCTGCTGACCCCGATGTCGGAGGTTGCCGGCCGCATGTCGGTGCAGGTCGGCGCGCGCTGCCTGGAGAAGGAGGCCGGCGGCCGCGGCGTGCTGCTCGGCGGTGTGCCCGGCGTGCCGCCGGCGGACGTGGTCATCCTGGGCGGCGGCGTCGCCGGCACCAATGCCGCGCTGATGGCGCTCGGCATGGGTGCGAGCGTCACCGTCGTCGACCGTTCGGCCGACGTTCTGCGGCGGCTGGTCGCCGAGTTCGGCACGTCGATCCGCACGGTGTTCTCCACCCGCGATTCGATCGAGCGGCTGGTGCTCGGTGCCGATCTCGTGATCGGCACGGTGCTGGTGCCGGGCGCCGCGGCGCCGAAGCTGGTCACCCGGCAGATGGTGTCTCGCATGAAGACCGGCAGCGTCATCGTCGACGTGGCGATCGACCAGGGCGGCTGCTGCGAGACCAGCCGGCCGACCACGCATTCCGAACCGACCTATGTGGTCGACGACGTGGTGCATTACTGCGTCACCAACATGCCCGGCGCGGTGGCGCGGACCTCGACCTTCGCCCTCAACAACGTGACGTTGCCATTCGCGCTGGCGCTCGCCGACAAGGGCTATCGGGCCGCTCTCGCCGAGGATCCGCATCTGCGCGCAGGCCTCAACGTCATCGACGGGCAGGTGACCTGCAAACCGGTCGCCGAGGCGCAGGGCCTTGCCTATGTGAAGCCGGAAGCCGCGCTGAAGCTGTAACGGCCCCCGACCGCGGCACAGGTGACGGGTATTCAGGCGCCAAGCATTTGTGCTGCGCGCGTGACGAGGCCGCGCGGCCCGTGTCACCCTCCCGGGCGCGTCCAATCCCCGGGAGGCTCCCCATGCCGATCAGGCTCCTTGCCGCAGCGCTTGTCGCCTCGGCGCTCGTCGCCACGCCCGCCTTGCTCGGTCGCCGCACTGGCCCGAGTTCGACACGCTGCAGTCGCAGCTGTTCTCCGGCATGTTCAGCGCCGACGGCAACGGTGTCAGCGAACAGGAATGGGGGCCTTCGTGCGCGAGGTGGTGACGCCACGTTTCCCCGACGGCCTGACCGTGGTCAACGCCGACGGTCAGGGCGCGCGCTCCGCCGGCGACCGGCGTCGAGGCTGAGACCGCCAGGCGGCTGATCATCGTCCTCGAGAACACCAACGACGCGCAGACGAAACGCGCCGAGATCAAGACCGAGTACCGTTCGCGGTTCGGCCAGAAGGGCGTGTTCCGCGTCGACTTTCCGGGGTGGCTCGTCGACGATCCACCGGCCGGCTACTCGGTGGCGCGGGTGGCACGGCGCCGGATCGGCCGGGTCCGGCGCAGCGGCACTGCCAGCCAGCGGACGAGCCGCGGTTCGATCCCCTCGAGCGCGCGGTCGAGCCGGGGGAAGCGGGCACGCAGCCGCCGCACCTGGATCCGAACCGTCGCGCTCGTCGCGATCAGCAGCGCGGTGCCGAGTCCGATCAGCAGGATTCCGGTCGGCAGCGGCGTCGGCAGCGTGATGGCGCCGAGAATCAGCGTCACGATCCCCGCAGGCCTCAGCACCAGCCATGCCAGCATGTCCGTCGCGCTCCACCAGTCCGCGGAGGCGACAGGAAACGCGCAAATCATGCCAGCCGCATGACAGTTGCGGCGCTGAGCGCCCGTCCCGAACAGGCTCTCAGAGCCCGATGCGCGGGTCGATCGGCGTGATCGGCCGTGGCCACAGGATCGATTCCAGCACCCGTGCGGCCGCCAGCAGCCGCGCCTCGCCGCGCGGCGGCGCGGCGATCTGCAGGCCGACCGGCAGGCCATCTCCGGTGAAGCCCGCAGGAATCGAGATCGCCGGGCTCGCCACCATGGTGAAGGCATAGGCGATCGCCAGCCACTCGACATAGTTCGTAAAGCGCTTGCCGCCGCATTCCTCGACGAAGCGGATCTCGACCGGGAACGGGGCGACGATGGTGGCGGGCGTCAGGATCAGGTCGTACTGCCCGAAGAAGGCGAGCGCCCGCTCGAACAGCCGGGCGCGTTCGCCTTGCGCCCGCGCGATGTCCTCGCCGGTAAGCTTCATGCCCTGCTCGATGTTCCAGACCACCTCGGGCTTGAGGAGATCGCGCTTCTCGGCGTAGAGCGTGCGGTGCGCGGCCACATAGCTGGCCGCGCGCAGCACGTTGAAGCACTCGTGCAGGCCGGAGAAGTCCGGATGCGCCTCAACCACCTCGACCCCGGCCTCGGCGAAGCGGGCGGCCGCTGCGCGACAGATGTCGGCGACCTCCGGATCGACCGGCGTGATGCCGAGATCCGCCGAGAAGGCGACGCGCCGAGGCTTCCAGCCGGATCGCGCCGCCTCCAGGAACGGGGTCGCCGGCCTCGGCAGCGAGATCGGGTCGCGCGGATCCTCGCCCGACATGGCATCGAGCAAGAGCGCCAGATCCTCGACATTGCGGGCCATCGGTCCCTCGACCGCCAAGGTCTGGTCGATCGGCGGGGTCGGGGTCGCCGCCACCCGTCCGGGCGAGGGACGCAGGCCGACGATGCCGCAGAAGCTCGCCGGATTCCTCAGCGAGCCGCCGAGATCGGAGCCATGCGCGAGCCAGGCCATGCCGGTGGCGAGCGCCACCGCCGCCCCACCCGAGGAGCCGGCGGCCGAGCGCGAGGTGTTCCAGGGATTGAGGGTGCGCCCGAACACCTCGTTGAAGGTATTGGCGCCGGCGCCGAACTCCGGCGTATTCGACTTGGCGTAGACGATACCCCCCTCCGCCTCCAGCCGCTCGACCAGCAGGTCGGAGGTGGCGGGCACATTGTCCGCAAAGATCGGCGACCCCCTGGTGTTGCGAACGCCGGCGACATCGACCAGGTCCTTGATCGGCACCGGCATGCCGGCGAGCAGCCCGCGCTCGGCGACGGGCCTTTCCATCAGTCGGCGAGCATGGTCGCGGGCGCGATCGAGACACAGGGTGGGCAGCGCGTTCACCGCCCCGTCCACCGCGCCGATGCGGGCCTCGAGCGTGTCGATCAGATCGAGCGGTGAAACCTCCCCGGACAGCAGCTTGTCGCGGACGGCGACGGCGGTGAGGCGGATCAGGGCGGGATCGGCAGACATCGGGGGGTTCCTCGGCAGATTGTTTCCGGCAGGAGCTTTCCGCTATTTTCCCGCCCCTGTCATCAGGCCCTCGGCCCGGTCAGGCCGGGGTGGCGCCAGCATTGCCCGACCGGCCCGGCTTTACTTTGCCGCAAAGATCGCCTCTCTTGGCGTCGGTCGGCACGCGCCGGCCCTGCCTGCTGCGAACGGAGTCCTTCCCCATGTCGCCCCTGTCGAACCTCGCCGTCCGCGACATCGAGACGGTGCTGCACCCCTATACCAATCTCGACAAGCACCGTCAGACGGGGCCGCTGGTGCTGGAGCGCGGCAAGGGCATCTACGTCTACGATTCGACCGGCAAGCAATATATCGAGGGCATGGCCGGGCTGTGGTGCACGTCGCTCGGCTACGGCAACGAGGAACTGGTCGAGGCCGCTGCCGAGCAGATGCGGCGCATCTCCTTCACCCATCTGTTCGCCGGCAAGAGCCACGATCCCGCCATCGAGCTGGCCGAGAAGCTGAAGGCGATTGCGCCGAATGACGCCTCCAAGGTGTTCTTCGTGTCGTCGGGCTCCGAGGCCAACGACACCCAGGTCAAGATGATCTGGTACATCAACAACGCACTCGGCCGGCCGAACAAGAAGAAGATTATCTCGCGCCACAGAGGCTATCACGGTGTCACCATCGCCTCGGCCAGCCTGACCGGGCTTCCCGCCAACCATGCCGATTTCGATCTGCCGCTGCCGGGCATCCTGCACACCGACGCGCCGCATCCCTACCGGTCGCGGCAGGATGGCGAAAGCGACGCGGACCTCGCCACGCGGCTTGCCGACTCGCTCGAGGCAATGATCCTGCGCGAGGGGCCGGAGACGGTCGCCGCCTTCATCGCCGAGCCGGTGATGGGTGCCGGCGGCGTCATCATCCCGCCTGCGACCTATTACGAGAAGGTCCAGGCTGTGCTGGCCAGATACGACATCCTCTACATCGACGACGAGGTGATCTGCGGCTTCGGCCGGCTGGGGACGATGTTCGGCGCCGAAGCGTTCGGCATCCGGCCGAACTCGGTGTCGGTCGCCAAGGCGCTGTCGTCTGCCTACCAGCCGATCGGCGCGGTGATCGTCGACGAGGGCATGTATCAGGCCATGGTCGAGGAGAGCCGCAAGATCGGCACCTTCGGTCACGGCTACACCTATTCGGGCCACCCGGTGGCCGCCGCGGTCGCCTGCAAGACGCTCGACATCTACGAACGCGACAACATTCTGGGTCAGGTCAACAGGGTCTCGCCGACCTTCCTGAAGCGGCTGACCGCACTCGGCGATCACCCGCTGGTCGGCGAGGCGCGCGGTATGGGACTGATCGGCGCGCTTGAGATCGTCGCCGACAAGGCGACGCGGCGCAGCTTCGATCCGAAATCGGCCGTCGCCGCGAAGATCGCCGCCCTGGCCGAAGAGGAGGGGCTGATCGTCCGCGCCGCCTTCGGCGACATCGTCGCGCTGTGTCCGCCGCTGATCATCAGCGAGGACGAGATCGGCGAGATGTTCGACCGGCTCACCCGCGCGCTCGACCGTGCCGAGGCCTGGGTGTCCGGCCAGTCGCTGCGGGCGGCGTGAGCGATTGCGTGAGGATCAGCCGGCGCACCTTCCTGCGGGGCGGCATCGCCGCTGCGACCGGATCATTCGGCCTCGGCGGATATGCCTTCGCGGTCGAGCCGCATTTCCGGCTGATCGTGCAGCGCTGGGACCTGTCGCTGCCAGGCTGGCCCGCGAACTATCCGCCGCTGCGCATCGCGGTATTGACCGACATTCACGCCTGCGAGCCGTGGATGCCGGCGCGGCGGATCGAGCGGATCGTCGCCCGCACCATGCGCCTCAACCCGGACATCGTGCTGATCCTCGGCGACATGGTGGCGAGCATGGCGCGTTTCGGAACGCAACCCGTGCCGCCGGCCACCTGGGGCCGGGCGCTCGCCGGACTGAAGGCGCCGCTCGGCGTCCACGCGGTGCTCGGCAATCACGACTGGTGGAGCGACGTCGATGCGGTGCTGCACGGCTTCGATGTCGCCGCCATCCCCGTCTACGAGAACACCGCGGTGCGGCTGCGCCACCGGGGCCGGCCGTTCTGGCTGGCAGGACTGGGCGATCAGATCGCCTATCCGTCCGGGGGCGGCGGCTTCCGGGGGCTCGATGATCTGCCCGGTACACTCGCCCAGGTCATCAACCGGGCGCCGGTGATCCTGATGGCCCACGAGCCGGACATCTTCGTGGATGTGCCCGCCAGGGTGACGCTGACGCTTGCCGGTCATACTCATGGCGGCCAGGTCAACTTGCCGCTGATCGGCAGCCCCATGGTTCCGTCAGCCTACGGCCAGCGCTTCGTCTACGGCCACATCGTCGAGGACGACCGCCACATGGTCGTCTCGGCTGGCCTCGGCTGCTCGGTGATGCCGGTACGCTTCGGCCGGCCGCCGGAGATCACCCTTGTCACCGTGCGGGCGCGACCTCCCGTCGCAGTCTGACGTGACGGCGGTGCCGGCGTGCCGGGCTGCGCTCAGGCGCTGATACCGAGCCGGCCCCCCGACAGGCGGCTGGACGTGATGAGGTGAGGTTGAAAGGGGCTCGCCGGTTCGATCAGGCGGCCAGACGAGAGGCCAGAGCCGGATCGCGTCGGTCTGAAGCGATCCGGCTCTAGCCAGCCACGTCGAGCGGTGTCACGGTCCAGGCCTGACCGGAGCGGCAGACACGCGCGTCGAAGCTGTCGGTCCGGTGGTCGGCCCTGGCGGTTATGGCGAGGCCGCGGCAGGGGGAGCCGGCAGTGCGGAACACCATCTCGATCACCGTCACCGTCCCCGAAACGGGCGCGGTCGCGCTGCGCCAGGCCAAGGCATGGCCGGGGCCCGGCGCGGCGATCGCGGCGGCAACGGCCGGACGCAACGCTTCCCATGCCTCCTCGCCAAGCCGCGCGGCCACCCCCTCGTCGACGATCGCCGCCGTCTGAAGGCTCGCCGTATCGACGGTTTCGTCGGGAGCGACCATCAGCGGGCCGAGCGGGATCGAGATCGGAATGGAGCAGCCACCGCCGGCCAGAGCGATCGCCGCCAGCAGCAGGCAGGCGGCACGGCGACGGCTCGTCAACGGCAGGCGGGAACGGTATATCAACGCTGTAGCCATTGCCCGGCGGCATCCTTCGCGGAGTCCCCCGCCGACGGCCAGTTCGCCCGGGAGATCTGCGATCGTGAGTGATTCAGCCTCCGAAGAGTTAATTTCCGGTGACACAATCCTCGGCGAGGATCCGCTGAGGCTGTTCGCCGACTGGCTCGCAGACGCGGAGGCGAGCGAGCCGAACGACCCGACGGCGGTGGCGCTGGCCACCGTCGATACGGACGGTCTGCCGAACGTCCGGATGGTGCTGCTGAAGGGCTTCGACGCGCGCGGCTTCGTCTTCTACACCAACTTCGAGAGCGCCAAGGGTCGCGAGATCCTCGCCACTCGCAAGGCGGCGATGTGCTTTCACTGGAAGAGCCTGCGCCGCCAGGTTCGGTTGCGCGGGCCCGTCGACATCGTTGACGACGCCGAGGCCGACGAATACTTCGCCTCGCGACCGCGGGGCAGCCGCATCGGCGCCTGGGCCTCGCAGCAGTCGCGGCCCCTGGAAAGTCGCCTGGCACTAGAGAAGGCGGTGGCGCGGGTGACGGCGAAGTATCCCGTCGGCGAGATTCCACGGCCGCCATACTGGTCCGGCTTCCGCATCCGCCCCATCGAGATCGAGTTCTGGAAGGACCGCCCGTTCCGTCTGCACGAGCGGCTGGTGTTCCGGCGGGAGACGCCGGAGGCCGCCTGGCACACCATCCGTCTCTATCCCTGAGGCGCGATCGAGGAGGAGAGCATGTCGCTGTCGAACGAGCCGCGCAAGACACTGATCCTGACCGGCGCGAGCCGGGGCATCGGCCATGCCACCGTGAAGCGGTTCTCGAGCGCCGGCTGGCGGGTGATCACCTGCTCGCGCCAGCCCTTCCCGGAGAACTGCCCATGGGAGGCGGGACCGGAGGATCACATCCAGGTCGACCTCGCCGATCTCGACAATACCCGCGCCGCGATCGCCGAGATGAAGGAGCGGCTCAAGGCGGATGGATCGCGCCTCAATGCGCTGGTCAACAACGCCGCGATCTCGCCCAAGAATCCCGGCGGCGCCCGCATGGGCACGCTCGACACCGCGATCGAGGACTGGAAGCGGGTATTCAACGTCAATTTCTTCGCCCCGATCCTGCTCGCCCGCGGTCTTCTCGACGAGCTGGTCGCGGGCAAGGGCGCGGTTCTGAACGTCACCTCCATCGCCGGCAGCAGGGTGCATCCCTTTGCCGGTGCCGCCTATGCCACATCAAAGGCGGCGCTGGCGGGGTTGACGCGCGAGATGGCACACGATTTCGGGCCGCTCGGCGTGCGCGTCAATGCCATCGCGCCCGGCGAGATCGACACCTCGATCCTGTCGCCCGGTACCGAGAAGATCGTCGAGCAGATCCCCATGCGCCGTCTCGGCACGCCCGAGGAGGTCGCCAAGATCATCTACGTGCTGTGCACCGACACCTCATCCTACGTGAACGGCGCCGAGATCCACATCAACGGCGGCCAGCACGTATGAGCCGCGGGCCGCGCTGGCACGCGTCGCCATGGCTTGGCCGATGACCGGCATGGCGCCGCCGCCGATCGATGCTCTCGCGTTGATCGTCGCGCTCGGGGCGCTGGCCGGCGCCGCGCCGGCGCCGCGCCGGTTCGCGCTGCTGGCGACTGCGGGAATGGCGGGCGGAGCGGGCTTCGCGCTGAGCGGCGTGGAACTGCCCTGGTGGACCGGCCCTGTGTGGGCGCTGGGACTCGGCGTGATCGTCTATGCCGGAGTGCCGCTGGCGGCGCGGGCGGGCATGCCGGTTGTCATCGCGGCAGGGCTGATCGGCGGAATGGTGCTCGGTCCGCGCGAACTCGCCGACGCCGGCCTCGCGGTTGCGGGCAGTGCCCTCATGCTCGGCCTCACCGCGCTGCTTACTGCACGGCCGTCCCGGCGCAGCGGCGTCTGGGCCTGCCAGACCGCCCGGCTGATCGGCGGGCTCGCCGCCCTCGCGGGAGCGGCAACCCTGATCCTCGGAGACGCCGGCTCGGGGGTCGGGTCCTGATCGCGCCATGCGCATGCCATGCCGGCGTTGCGGGCGGCGGTCGGCCCCCTTTGTCCGTGCCGCCGACCTATCAGTCGGTCGCGAAATCGTGATCGCTGAAGGGAAATGCACGGCGCACCGGCTTCACCTCCCTGTGCGCCACCTTCTCCTTGTCACGACAGATCGATGCCGCGGCGACAGCGTTGATGCCGATGCCGGCCCAGCGCGTCTCCTGGCGGCGCTCGGTGGTCTTCTCTTCAACGCGCTTTGCTGCCGAATTCATCATCATTTTGCTCACTCGCTGTGCACGATGGCCGCTCGGAGCGGGGATATGGACATCGACTGTGGCCCAACTTGGGCATCGTCGCGCTCGTCGAACATGCTGTCGGGCTATTGCCGGCGGTCTGCAAAACCGGTTGCATTCCAGCAACCTTTGCCAACACCTTCACAACCGAATGGGTCTCCGCCGCTTCCGCGAACCTTGTGCACCGGGCCTGATGGCTGCGAGGGCCTGCCCATCGGATCGCGATCGGTCGAACCGGGCGCGAGCCGCAGCCCGGCGCCGGCGGGCATGATGAGCGTGCCGACGGCTGTTGATCTGCGGGAGCCGGGAGTTTCCCCGCGGCAGTTGTCGCCGGCCTGCGGGACGTGAACGGGCACCTGCCCGACACGGGTGCGGCGGCATCGGCCGCCGATCGGGTGGTCGAAGCGGACGGCCCACCGGCCCGTTCACGCAGATCAGTCGCGCGCACCTGGACGGTCCGATGCCGGCCTCCGCCCGGCCGGCATCCGACCTGCAATCCCTCCCCAACGGCGATCCCCCGACTCGACGAGAGGCCGGACCGATCTAGCCGTCGATGAATTCGGTCGCCTCGATCTCGATGCCGAAGCCGCTCAGGCCCACATAGTGGCGCGCCCGGGTGGTGATGAGGCGGATCGTTGAAACGCCGAGGTCGCGCAGGATCTGGGCTCCCAAGCCGATCTCCAGCCACTGTTCCTCGCGACTTTGCGCCGTGCCGTGATCATCGCCAGACACCCCGCGGCTACGGCGGCTGTGGCCACGGGCGACGCCGACGGCGCCTTCGCGCAGATAGACGACCACGCCGCGCCCACCCCGGGCGATCCGCTCGACGATATGGTCGAGCGGGCGGTTCGCGCCGAACACGTCGTCGAAGACCGTTTCCAGATGCAGGCGGACCGGCACGCTGCGGCCGTCTCGGATGTCGCCGAACACGAGCGCGAGATGCTGCATCGGATCCCAGGGCGTGCGATAGCTGATCGCTGTGGCGGGCCCGGCGAACGTCTCGACCCGGGCCTCGTCGACGCGCTCGACCAGCCGCTCCTGACGCTGGCGGTAGGCGATCAGGTCGGCGACCGAGACCATCCTGAAGCCGTGCTCCGCGGCGAAGGCCGCCACCTCGGCCCCACGCTTGACGGTACCGTCATCGTTCACCAGTTCGCAGATCACGCCCACCGGTGGCAGGCCGGCCAGCCGACACAGATCGACGGCCGCCTCGGTATGGCCGGAGCGCATCAGCACGCCGCCCTCCTTGGCGACCAGCGGGAAGATATGGCCCGGCCGGACGAAATCTGACGGCCCTGCGTTGGGATTGGCGAGCCCCCGGACCGTCGCGCAGCGATCGTCGGCCGAGATGCCGGTCGTGGTGCCGTGCCGGAAGTCGACCGAGACGGTGAAGGCGGTGCCGTGCGGGGCATCGTTTTCGGCCACCATCGGGTCGAGACGGAGCCGTCTTGCATTCTCGCGCGTCATCGGCGTGCAGACGATGCCGGCGGTATGGCGGACGATGAAGGCCATCTTCTCCGGCGTGGCATGGACTGCTGCCATCACCAAATCGCCCTCGTTCTCCCGGTCATCATCGTCGGTGACGACGACGATCTCGCCCCGTTCGATCGCCCGGATCGCCTCGGCAACCCGCCGCATGTCCTCTGTCATGTCACATCCTTGCCTTGCTTCGACGGCACCTTGCGCGCAGCCGCCCGCGCCATGTCACCTCGTCCGCGGCACGGACAGACGGATCGGGTCCGGACCCGACGCTCGTGGGCATGACACCCCTGGCGGCCTGTCCCCCTTCTCCCGACGTCGGCGCAGTCAGCGCCCAATCTGCGCCCGGTGGCGCAGATAGTGGTCGGCGATGACGATGGCGAGCATCGCCTCGCCGACCGGAACCGCCCGGATGCCGACACAGGGGTCGTGCCGCCCTTTGGTCGAGATCTCGGCGTCGGTACCCTCACGCGTCACCGTACGACGCGGCGTCAGGATCGACGAGGTCGGCTTCACCGCGAATCGGGCGACGACCGGCTGGCCGGTGGAGAGTCCGCCGAGGATGCCGCCGGCATTGTTGGACAGGAAGCGGACCGTACCGTCATTGCCCATGCGCATCTCGTCGGCATTGTCTTCACCCGACAGCGCGGCGGCGGCGAATCCGGCGCCGATCTCGACCCCCTTGACCGCGTTGATCGACATCAGCCCCGCGGCGATGTCCTGATCGAGCTTGCCGTAGACCGGCGCGCCGAGGCCAGCCGGCACACCGTCGGCGACCACCTCCACCACCGCGCCGGTCGACGATCCCGCCTTGCGCACGCCGTCGAGGAAGTCGGCCCAGAGTTCCGCCGTCGTCGCGTCCGGACAGAAGAACGGATTGCGGTCGACCTCGTCCCAGTCCCAGCGCTGCGGGTCGATGCGGTGCGGGCCGACCTGCACCAGCGCGCCGCGCACCCGCAGTCCCGGCACCACCTTGCGGGCGATCGCCCCGGCCGCCACGCGCATCGCCGTCTCCCGTGCCGAGGAGCGGCCGCCGCCACGCGGATCGCGGATGCCGTACTTCACCTCATAGGTGTAATCGGCATGGCCAGGACGGTAGCTGGTGGAGATATCCGAGTAATCCTTCGATCGCTGATCGACGTTCTCGATCATCAGCGCGATCGGCGTGCCGGTGGTCACCTGGCGGCCATTCTGGTCGGTGTGGACGCCTGACAGGATGCGCACCGCGTCGGGTTCGCGGCGCTGGGTGGTGTATCGCGACTGGCCGGGCCGCCGCCGATCGAGCCACGGCTGGATGTCCGCCTCGGTGAGGGGAATCAGCGGGGGGCAGCCGTCCACCACGCAGCCGATCGCCGGCCCGTGGCTCTCGCCCCAGGTGGTGACACGAAACAGATGTCCGAAGGTGTTGTGCGACATGGCGGCGATATGGACGCGCAGCGCCCGGTTTGTCGAGTCCCGCCGTCGCGCCGCAGCCGCGCCGCTGCGGCCATGCAGCACTCAAGACGGTCGATCCGACCCTGCACCGCATCACGCGATCCGACGGCAAGGATTTCGCGCTCGCCAAGACCATCGCGCCCGGCCCGCGGCCTGCCGGCGACAGGGTGAAGGTGACCGGCATCACAATGAACGGCGTCAACATGGCAAGCGCCGTCGAATCGGCCAGACAGCGGCAACTGCCGAATGCGGGCCGGGCGGGGCCGCAGGATTCGGCCGATCCGCGGTCAAGTCCGGAGCGGATCAGGCCCATTCAGCGCGGTCGCCGGTCCAGACATAGATGCGATCCTGGCGGATTGGCAGGGCGGGAATCTCGGCGGACGGGATAGCCTCGAGCAGTCCGCGCGTCACGCGCGTGATACCGCCATGGGCGACACAGACGGTATCAGTCGCGAGACCGGCAAGCCACGGTGCGATACGACGCGACAGCATCTCGTAGCTTTCGCCGCCCGGCGGTACGAACCCCCACTTGTCCGCCTTGCGGGCAGCATGTCCGGCCGGATCGCTGCGCTTCAGCTCGGACAGCGTCGATCCTTCCCAGGCCCCGAAGGAGATCTCGAGGAGCCTCGGGTCCAGCCGGTATCCCGCCGGGTCGAGACCCATCACCGCGCGCAGGATTTCCATCGTCTCTCGCGCGCGAGAAAGCGGGCTTGCCACCCAGTCGAGCTCGGCCGGATCGCGTCCGGCCGCTGCCAGCAGACCTGCTAGCACGGTGCCATTGCGGCGGGCCTGAACCCGGCCGATGGCGTTGATCGGGATGTCGCGCTGGCCCTGCAGGCGTCCCTCGACGTTCCAGTCGGTCTCGCCATGCCGGATCAGCCAGAGCCGCCGCCCCGGGGCAATCATGTGGCCCATCTGCAGACCCCGCCCGACTGTGGCCGGCCGCCCGTCGGCAAGGCCGCCCCGCAGCGGGTCGCCCCCGGCCTCACAGCGCAAGCACCAGCTTGCCGAGATTTCCGCCGGTATAGAGCTCGTTGAGCACGTCGGGAAAGGCGTCGATGCCGCCTTGACGGACGTCCTCGCGCATCTTCAGCCGGCCCTCGGCATGCCACCGCCCGAGCGCCTCGTTCGCCTCGGCGATCCGGTCCTGGAAGTCGAAGACGATGAAGCCGCGCACGGTGAGCCGGTTGACCAGGATCGAGCGGATGTTGCGGATCGGCGCCGGCGGCTCGGTCGCGTTGTACATCGAGATCATGCCGCAGACAGGAATGCGGCCGAACAGGTTCATCCGCCCCAGAACCGTGTCGAAGATCTCACCGCCGACATTCTCGAAGTAGACGTCGATGCCGTCCGGGCAGGCGGCCGCCAGATCGGCATCGAGATGGCCAGCCTTGTAGTCGACCGCGGCGTCGAATCCGAGTTCCTCGACGACATACCGGCACTTCTGCGGTCCGCCGGCGATTCCGACAGCGCGGCACCCCATGTTCCGGGCGATCTGGCCGACCAGCGAGCCGACGGCTCCGGAGGCGGCCGAGACCACCACCGTGTCGCCCGGCTTCGGCCGGCCGATCTCGAGGAGGCCGAAATAGGCGGTCTGGCCGGGCATGCCGAGGCCGCCGATCCAGCGCGGCAGCGGCGCCTGCGCGGGATCGACCTTGGCGACCCGCGTGCCCTTCGAGACGGCGTAGCGCTGCACGCCGAGGAGACCCGCGACCGCATCGCCGACGGTAAAGTCGGGATGATTGGAGGCTTCCACATAGCCGGCCGCAAAAGCGCGCATCGGCGCCCCGATCTCCACCGGCGGGACATAGGACCTGCCTGGCGAGATCCAGCCGCGCATGGCCGGATCGAGCGAGACATAGTCGATCCGGACCAGGAACTCGCCCTCGCCGGGCTGCGGCACCGGCTCGTCGGCGATCTCGAAATCGTCCCGGCTCGCCATCCCCACCGGACGGCGCTTCAGTCGGACGACGCGGTTCTGCCGGCTCATGCCTCGTCCCTGACAACGCTGATGTCGGGGGCATCGACGGCCTTCATGCCGACGACGTGGTAGCCGCAATCGACGTGGTGGACCTCGCCGGTGACCGCACGGCCCATGTCGGAGAGGAGGTAGACCGCCGACTGGCCGACCTCGTCGATGGTCACGGTCCGCTTCAGCGGCGCGTTGTATTCGTTCCACTTCAGGATGTAGCGGAAATCGCCGATGCCGGAGGCAGCGAGCGTCTTGATCGGCCCGGCCGATATGGCGTTGACGCGGATGCCCTTGCCACCCAGATCGACGGCAAGGTAGCGCACGCTTGCCTCCAGCGCCGCCTTGGCGACCCCCATCACGTTGTAGTGGGGCATCACCTTCTCGGCACCGTAATAGGTGAGCGTCAGCATCGATCCGCCGTTCTGCATCAGCTTCTCGGCGCGCTGCGCGATCGCGGTGAACGAGTAGCAGGAAATGAACATCGTCCGGGTGAAATTGTCCGCCGTGGTGTCGATGTAGCGGCCGTCGAGCTGGTCCTTGTCGGAGAAGGCGATGGCATGGACCAGGAAGTCGAGGCCGCCATAAAGGTCGCCGCATCTGGCGAACACCGCGTCCAGCGAGGCCTCGTCGGTGACGTCGCAATGGCCGACAACCGTCGCGCCGAGCTCGGCGGCAAGGGGTTCGACACGCTTGCGCAGCGCATCGCCCTGATAGGTGAGCGCCAGCGCGGCACCTTCCGCAGCGCAGGCTCGGGCGATCCCCCAGGCGATCGACCGGTTGTTGGCGATCCCCATGATGAGGCCGCGTTTTCCCGCCATCAAACCGCGCGGCTCGCTCATTCCAGACCCTCGACACCTTCACAACCGGAGTTGGGTCCGTATGGCACGGCCTCGGCGGGATCGCAAGGCGCGGCCGCCACCCACGGCAGCCCGGCCGTTGCCGGACCGCCTGGAGATCGAACGCCGCAACCGATCTCCCCGGATCCGGAACCCGGTGGTGTCCGGCGGCGTTGTCGCCGCGTCGGACTTCCCCCCAAAGGAGCCAGCACATGCACATGGACAAGCAGACGCTCGAGAAGCGTGAGACCGTCGAGCTGATCGGATCGGACAAGGTCGAGGGCACCGCGGTCTACCGGCCGGACGGCGAGAAGATCGGCACGATCGACCGCATCATGATCGACAAGCGCAGCGGCCGGGCGGCCTATGCGGTGATGAGCTTCGGCGGCTTCCTCGGCATCGGCGAGGACCACTATCCGCTGCCCTGGAGCAAGCTCGACTACGACACCCGCTATGGCGGCTATGTCGTGAATGTCAGCGAGGCCGAGCTGGAAGGCGCGCCGCGCGTGGCCCGCAAGGACGAATGGGATCCGGTCGACCGTGCCTGGGAGCGCCGGGTCCACGACCACTACGGCGTGCCTCCCTACTGGATGTAGGGCCGAGGCGTCAGGACCACCCTCAGCCCCTCGCCTGCGATCGGATCCCGCGCCCCGGCCCGGCAGGCCGGGGCGCATGCTTCGCGCGGACCGGTCAGTCCATGTCCAGCGGCGCGGTCCCCGCAGCCGCGCCGTTGCGGCCGACGACGATCTTCTCGACCTTCGTCTCGGCCGTCCTCAGGAGCGCCTCGCAGTATTCGCGCAGCGCGTTGCCGCGCTCATACATCGCGATCGATTCCTCGAGCGGCACATTGCCGCTTTCGAGACGCTCGACGATCTTCTCCAGCGCCGCCAGCGCCTGCTCGAATGTCAGCGCCGAGATGTCCCCTGGCGCCGTCGGGGCATTGCTTGCCGTCATCAGGTCCCTCGTGGCCTCCGCCCCATCATCCCTGCATCAGTGTCCGCACGTGCGCCGCCGCCGAGAGGGCGAGCCCCATCAGATCGTAGCCGCCTTCCAGCACCGATACGACCCTGCCGTTGCAGGACGTGTCCGCAATGTCCATCAACCGTCTGGTAATCCAGGAAAAATCCTCCTCGACGAGATTGATGTTGGCGAGTGGATCGCGGGTGTGGGCGTCAAAACCGGCGGAAATCAGGACAAGATCGGGTGCGAATCGTTCGAGGCCGGGCAGCACGATCGCCTCCATCGCCTCGCGGAACTCCGCGCCGCCGGCACCCGGTGCGAGCGGGGCGTTGAAGATGTTGCCCACGCCGCGCTCAGAGATCGCGCCGGTGCCCGGATAGAGGGGCATCTGGTGCGTCGAACCATAGAACAGGCTGGCATCCTCCCAGAAAATGTCCTGGGTGCCGTTGCCGTGATGGACGTCGAAATCGACAACTGCGACGCGCGCCGCCCCGTGCGCCACCTGGGCGTACCTTGCGGCGATCGCGGCTGTGTTGAACAGGCAGAATCCCATCGCCCGGGCGGTTTCGGCGTGATGTCCGGGCGGGCGGACGGCGCAGAACGCGTTGGCAACCTTGCCGGTCATCACCTCGTCGACCGCCGCGAGCGCCGCGCCGATCGCATGCAGTGCGGCATCGAGACTGCCCGGCGACATCGCGGTGTCGGCGTCGATATGGACGATGCCCTCGGCCGGCGACATCGCCGCGATCCGCTCGACATGGGACATCGGATGGGCCAGCGCCGCCTGCTCGAGCGTGCCGCGCGGCGCCTGCTCGCGCACCAGCAGCGCGAAGGCCTCGTCCTCAAGCGCCCGCTCGATCGCCCGGAGGCGATCGGCGCGCTCCGGATGTCCGTAGCCATTGTCGTGTTCGAGGCAGGCGGAATGGGTGAGGTAGAGAGTGGACAACGCGGCAAACCGGTTCGGATCGTCGGCTGGAAGCCTAGCGGCGCCCTCAGGTGATGGCGAGAGGTTTGTTCAGGGCAGAGGCCGTCGCCGGCTTGCTCCGTCCGGCTCACGAGGCGAGCGCCATCTCGGCCGCCTGCACGGACGGTGCGCCGCCGATCACGATCTCGGCGAGCGCGGGCGCCTCCGGCGCGATGTTCTCGGCGAAGAATCGGGCAAGCGCCACCGACCCGGCCGGCGCCTCGCTCGCCAGTGCCCTGGCGGCCAGCGCACCGCGCGCGAGCGCGATGCCGCCCGCAGCGATGCCGAACAGCCTGAGATACGGCGTCGCACCCGCCAGCGCGGCATCCGGATCGGTTGGCATCGTTGCGGCGAGCCAGATCCCTGCCCGCTCCAGCGCATCGACGGCGGCGGCAAGCCGCCCGCCCGTCGCACCGAAGGCCGGATCGTCGATCCGCGCCACCGCCTCGACGATCCGACGCATGTCGGCGATGTAGGCGCCGATCGCCCGCCCGCCCTCCAGGGGCAGCTTGCGGACGACGAGGTCGATCGCCTGGATGCCGTTGGTGCCCTCGTAGATCGGCGCGATGCGAGCATCGCGCAGATGCTGGGCGGCACCGGTCTCCTCGACATAGCCCATGCCGCCATGGACCTGGATGCCGATGGAGGCGACCTCCACCCCGATGTCCGTGGAGAAGGCCTTGGCGACAGGGGTGAGCAGGTTGGCACGCGCCTGCGCCGCCTCCCGTTCGCCGGCCTCGCGCGCATGGCGGGCCAGATCGGCCGCCAGCGCGGTCTCGTAACAGATCGCCCGCGCGGCCTGGGTCAGCGCCTTCATGGTCATCAGGCTGCGCCGTATATCGGGATGGGCGATGATGGCGACGGCGTCCTCCGCCGGCATGCCCGGCAGGCGACCCTGGCGACGTTCGCGGGCATAGGCGAGCGCGGTCTGATAGGCGCGCTCGGCGATCGCGACCCCCTGGATCCCGACACACAGCCGGGCGTTGTTCATCATCGTGAACATGCAGTTCAGGCCGCGGTTGGGCTCTCCGACCAACCAGCCGACCGCGCCCTCGTTGTCGCCGAAGGCCATGACGCAGGTCGGGCTGGCGTGGATGCCGAGCTTGTGCTCGAGGCTGCGGCACCACACGTCGTTGCGCGGCCCGAGACTGCCGTCGGGCTGCACTAGGAATTTCGGCACGAGGAACAGCGACAGGCCGCGCGTTCCGGGCGGTGCATCGGTAAGTCTGGCCAGCACGAGGTGCACGATATTGTCGGTGAAGTCGTGTTCACCATAGGTAATGAAGATCTTGGTGCCGCGAATGAGATAGCTGCCGTCGCCGCGCGGCTCGGCCCGGGTCCGCAGCAGGGCGAGGTCCGAGCCCGCCTGCGGTTCGGTAAGGTTCATCGTGCCCATCCATTCGCCGGACACGAGCTTCCCGAGGAAGATGTCCTTCAGTTGCGGGCTCGCATGGGCATGAATCGCCTCGACCGCGCCAAGGGTCAGGGTCGGGCCGATGCCATAGGCCATCGATCCGGAGTTCCACATCTCCAGCGTTGCCACCGACAGGCTGGTCGGCAGGTCCTGGCCGCCGAACGCGGCCGGCCCCGTCAGGCTCGCCCAGCCGGCCTTGGTCCAGCGGGCATACGCCTCCTTCCAGCCGGGCGGCATCGTTACCTTGCCATCGGCCAGGATCGCGCCGACCTCGTCGCCGATCCGGTTGAGCGGGGCGATCTCCTCCGTGGCGAAGCGGCCGGCTTCGGTCAGGATCGCCTCGACGAGATCGGCGCCGAGATCCCCGAAGGTGCCACGCTCCAGTTCGCGGTCGAGACCGACGACATGACGCAGGGTGAAGACGATGTCGGACACCGGGGCGCGATAGCTCACCTGAACCTCCAGATCGGACGAGACGGCTGGGTATGCTTGACGCTCGGCCAGCGACCCGGCCAATAGGCAGGGCCATGCTGTGGGGACTTTATGCCCTGCTCGCATGACGTCAACGGCAAATCCCGCCGCATGATCTACCTTACGTAAAGGGAAAGTACCCGTGTCGGACCTGATCCGCCTCGACCCCGCCGCCGGTGCCGATCTGCGCGGGACGGTCGCCGCGACGGCAGCCCGGCATCTGGCAGCGGGTGAGCTGGTCGTGCTGCCGACCGAGACCGTCTACGGGCTCGCCGCCGACGCGACCGACAGCGCGGCCGTGGCGCGGCTCTACGCGGCGAAGGGCCGACCAACCTTCAATCCGCTGATCTCGCATGTCGCCGACCGGGCAATGGCGGAGGCGCATGGCCTCTTCGATGCGACCGCCGCGCGGCTCGCCGACGCCTTCTGGCCGGGTCCGCTGACGCTGGTCGTGCCGAGGCGGCCCGGCTCGGCAATCAGCGAACTCGTCACCGCCGGGCTCGATACGGTGGGGCTGCGACTGCCAGACTCGGCGGTTGCCCGCGACGTCGCCCGTCTGCTCGACCGCCCCTTCGCCGCGCCAAGTGCCAACCGCTCCGGCCGGATCAGCCCGACCACGGCCGACGCCGCGATCGAGGAACTCGGCATGGCGGTTGCGCTGGTCATCGATGCCGGGCCGTGCCGGGTCGGCCTCGAATCGACAATCGTCGCCTGCGTCGGCCCCGATCCCGTGCTGCTCAGGCCGGGCGGCATCGCACGCGCGTCAATCGAGGCGGTGCTGGGCCGCCCGCTGGCTCTGCCCGACTTCGCCGATCCGGAGCGGCCGCAAGCGCCCGGCATGCTCGCCGCCCACTACGCGCCGAATGCCCGGGTGCGCCTCGACGCCTGCACGGTGGAACCGGGCGAGGCATTGCTCGCCTTCGGTCCGCGATTGCCGGCTGGCACCGAGCGGGCGGTGATGATCCTCAACCTGTCCGCGGCCGGCGATCCGACCGAGGCTGCCGCCAATCTGTTCACCTGGCTGCGACGGCTGGACGCGTCGGGAGCATCGACCATCGCCGTCGCCCCCATTCCCGACGACGGACTCGGCGAGGCGATCAATGACCGGTTGCGCCGCGCCGCCGTCCGCTAGATCCCGTCCGGAGTAGGGCGCATTTGATTGACGTGGCCGGTCGCGCGGGGACCAGCATCGGACGGTCCGCGCTCTCGCGAATGATCTGCGTGAACGGTTCGGTGCGGGCGTCCGGGTCGACCGCCCGATCGACGGCCGCACCCGCCCCGCAAATGCCAGATGCGCTTCGATGAGTGCCTGATCCGGGCGGGCCGGATCATCGCTACACGCAACCGCTGCTCGGCTCCCATGCCCCGTTGCGTCGCACGTCTCGACGGCGAACCGCGTTCGACCGCACGGGACACTGCTCTGGTCAGGTTCCCTACCAGCCGCCCCCGCCACGGCCGCCACCGCCCCCACCCGAGCCTCCGCCTCCCGACGAGCCAGAGGACCTGGTGGTCGTCGCGCTTCCCAATGCCGCGCTTAGCGAGGATCCGAGGTTGCGAAGCTGCCCGGCGTCGCTGAAGCCGCGCCCCCGGCTGCCGATGCGGTACCACGAGGGCTTCAGATAGGCCTCCGCCTCGCCCCTGCCGCGCGCCGCCTCGATCTCGGCCTTGAACTGCGCACTCCAGGCCGTTTCCAGATCGAGCGCGACCGCATAGGGCAGCATCTCGTGGAAGTGCTCCGGGGTCTTGTCCGGGGGGCTTTCGAACTTCAGCCGGTCCTTTTCGGCCACCGTCATGTAGAGCCGGGTGCCCTCGATCTCATCGAGCGCCTGGCGGCCGAGCGCCGTCGGCGCCTTGAGCAGGTGGTAGAAGACGACGTTGACCAGCGCCGCCAGCAGCAAGGCCACGAACGGCACGGCGCCGATCTGGGCGCCGACGAACAGGAAGAACACGCCAACGACGAAGCACATCATCGTCAGCAGTATGGCCGGGATCAGCGCGCCGAACAGGGCTGCGTACTCGCCTGAGCGGCGGAACAGCGCAACCTGCTTCCACGTCGCGACCGCCGAGTTGCCGGCGACGATCGCCATCGCCGCCGGAACGGCGGCGACAAGCGCCACATCAAGATGGTCCAGAGACAGCAGCGCGGCCGCCAGCCATCCGATCACCGTGATCGCCAGTCCCAGCGCGAACCACTTGCCGTTGCGGTTGAAGTAGATCCGGTTGAAGGTCCGCTCGAAGTGCTTCTCCAGCGCCTTGCTGGCCGCGGTCAGCCGCTGACGGCTCGTCTCCGTTAGCGTCACCTTGTCGGCGCCGGTGAAAAGGGCATCGAACAGGACCCGCTCACCGTCCGACATCGGCTTCGCAGCGGCAGTTCCGGGAGCCACGGACACCGAGCGTGTCGCCTGGGTGCCGTCGATGATGACATGCCCCTTGACGGCGAGGCTGACGAGCGCTGCGGCGAAAGCGGTGGTGTCGTAGCCCATCCGCTCGATGTAGCGCATCGCCGCCGGCGGCAGGGTGGGACGATAGATCGGGATGATCGATCCACCGCGCGGGTCGCGGCCGATCCGATGCCAGACGACCAGATAGTAGCCGAGCACGATTGCCAGGGTCAGGACGGACGCCGCCAGCGACCCCCAGCGCTCCAGCCACTGGACGATGCGCTGGCCGGTCGTGGCAGGCGCAAGGAATCCTGACGGCCAGCCCACCGCCACCGTCAGCCCCTCGCCCGGCTGCAGCGGACGGGTCATGCGGAAGCGCGGATAGCCGTTCTGGGTCTCGTCGATCAGCACATCGCTGCCGGTGTCGCCCCAGTAACCGGAATAGGCCGCCACCTGCGACACCGGCGCGCCGACCGGCGGCACCACGACCGCGGTCGCCTCCAGAATGAGGAAGCTCCACGCGTTGCCGGTTACGTTCCAGTAGATCTCGTCGAATCCGTCGAATCGCCGCGCCTGGTCGCTCATCCGGTAGACGATCCGGTATCGGTAGATGCCGGGCGACAGGAACTGATCCGGATTGCCGAGATAGATGCGGACATTCGCCCCGTCCTGCTCGGTGCGATGCTGCTCCGGAGCGCCGTCGCGCAGGGTCTGCACGATGTCGAGGGTGGCGCGCCCGATACCGAGTACACCGACGCCACCAAGAGCGACGTCACGATAGATGCCCCGCCGGATCTCCCGGCCGAGCGCGACGACCTCGATGTCCTCGGTGACCAGCACCCCGCCATCGGTCTGGACTGCGATGCGCGCATCAAAGCTGCGGATCTCCTCGCGCGTCATGCCGCCAACGGACTGCGCCGCGGACGGGCCTGAACCGCAGATGAGGATGACCAGCGCCAGGCAGGCGCCAAGCAGCTGGAGGCTCGACGGCATTCCGTTCAGGTCCGGCTGAACGATACCGGCACCGGCTGCGAGGCGGCGGTGGCCTCGGTGGCGTCCAGCTCGAAGAATTCGCCCCTGGTGAAGCCGAACTGCCGGGCGACGAGGTTGGACGGGAACTGATCGATCTTGATGTTCAGGTCGCGGACCGACCCGTTGTAGAACCGCCGCGACATGTTGATGCGGTTCTCCGTGTCGGTGAGGTCGGCCTGCAGCTGCAGGAAGTTCTGGTTGGCCTTGAGATCGGGATAGGATTCGGCCAGCGCGAACAGATTCCTCAGCGCGTGCTGCAGGACGTTCTCGCTCTGCGCCTGATGCGCCGGGCTGCCGGTATCGGCCATCGCAAGATTGCGCGCCCTGACGACGGCCTCGAGCGTGTTCGCCTCGTGCGTCATGTAGCCCTTAACCGTCTCGACCAGATTGGGGATGAGGTCGTAGCGCCGCTTCATCTGTACCTGGATGTCGCTCCAGGCCTCCTCGGCGCGCGTCCTCAGCGAAACGAGACCGTTGTAGGTGACGACGACATAGATGCCGGCCGCAACGGCCAGCGCGATGAGCACGTAGGCAACGACCATGGCAGGTACTCCGCATTGGGGCCGCAAGCCTACATAAGCAGGTGACGTAGGGAAATGCCGATTTCGACCTGAGAAAGATCTCGGCCTGAGGAATGTTCCGGCCCACGGAAGCCTGCCCCGCCGGCAAGGCCGGCGGGGCAGTCGGCCGGCATCCGGTTGGGGGCTCGGATGTCGGCCGTGAGGGCACCCGGTTCAGGCTGCGGCCACGCGGGCCGCGCCGAATGCTCGATCCGGATCTTTCATAGGCACATTCGAATAATCGAATTCGGGAACTCCCTTAAGTCAACTTCTCGTAACAATCGCCGGCGCGTAACAAGCCGGAGGCGCGGACTGCACAGCGACCACCAGGCTTGCTGAGACCTCGAACATACGCAACGCCTGCCGCCATGGATCGCGGCTCTGTCGGCCACCCGGTGATCCGGATCCGTTCCCTCGGCGTATCAGCCGCGGTATCAACGAGGGATCTTGAGGCATGCACGCGGCATTCGCCATGACACCCGATCCCGCTGCCACAGCAATGTCGGCATCCGCCGAGCCGATGGCGCTGCTCGTGGCGCGCGTCGCCTTGAGCCGCGACCGCGAGGCGTTTCGGCAGCTCTATTGCCATTATGCGCCGCGGGTGAAGGGCCTGATGCTGCGCAAGGGAGCGAGCCCGGAGCTGGCCGAGGAACTGATGCAGGAAACGATGCTGGCGGTATGGACCAAGGCGTCGCTCTTCCATCCCGGTCGCGGCTCTGTGGCGACGTGGATCTTCACCATCGCCCGCAACCTGCGCATCGACCGGCTCAGGCGCGAGAACGTCCAGCATTTCGAGGATGTGCACGAGCTCGAGATCGCCGAGGGCGATCTGCCCGGCGGCCGCGAGGTGCTTGCCCAGGACGAGGCGGCGATCGCCCGGCAGGAGCAGCGCCGCGTGGCCGAAGCGCTCGGCACCTTGCCCGGCGAGCAAGCCGATATTCTCAGGCTGTCCTTCGTCGACGAGCTGTCGCAGAGCGATATCGCGCAGCGGCTGTCCCTGCCGCTGGGCACGGTCAAGTCGCGCATGCGGCTCGCCTATCGCCGGCTTCGCCTGGCCCTGGAGGAACGGTCGTGAACATTCGCCACCATCCCGACGAAGCGACCCTGTTGGCCTACGCGGCCGGCAGCCTGACCGAGGCCCTGTCCGTGACAGTCGCCGCGCATCTGGCAATGTGCGCACACTGCCGCGCCGCAGTGCGCACCGCCGAGGCGATCGGCGGCGCCTCGCTGGAGAACGCCGAAATCGCTCCGCTGGCGGCCGATTCGCTCGCCCACATGATGGCGCGGATCGAGACCCCGGCGGCGCTGAGGCCGGAGCCCCGGCCGAAGCCCCGCGTCACCGATCCGCGTGTTCCGATGCCGCTCGCCCGCCGTATCGACGGCGGTCTCGACGAGATCCGCTGGCGCTGGATTGCGCCGGGTGTGCGCAGCCACGAGATTTCCGTGTCGCCGAGCGGCGGACGGCTGGTGCTGCTGCGGATTGCGTCGGGCAAGGCGATGCCCGAGCACGGCCATCGCGGCAGCGAACTGACGCTGGTGCTGGCCGGCTCCTACAGCGATGCGACAGGCCGCTATGGCCCCGGTGATCTCGCCGACCTTGACGAGGATCTCGAGCACACTCCGGTGGTCGATTCCGAGGAGGATTGCATCTGCCTCGTGGCGACAGAGGCGCCGACCCGGTTCAAGTCGCTGATCGGGCGGTTGCTGCAGCCCTACCTGCGACTCTGAGGCCATGGCCGCGGCAACCGGAGCGGCCTGGACGACCGCCTGGGTGATCGGCGCCAGCTCCGGGCTCGGCCGTGAGATCGCGCGTCAGCTTGCGGCCCGCGGCGTCAGCGTCGCCGCTTCGGCGCGGCGGGCCGACGCGCTCGAAGTCCTCACTCGCGACAGTGGCGGCGCGATCCGGCCCTATCCGCTCGACATCGTCGACACAAGTGCAGTTCGTGCGGTGGCGGACCGGATCGAGCAGGACCTCGGAACGCCGGACCTGGTGGTGCAGGCAGCGGCCGTCTGGCATCCGTTTCGCCTCGACGACGTCTCGGCGGACAGCTTCGAGCGGTCGATGCAGGTCAACTATCTTGGCAGCGTCAACGTCGTCGCGGCGGTGCTGCCCCGGATGCGGCAGGCCGACCGCGGGACCATCGCGCTGATTGCCTCGGTCGCCGGTTATCGCGGCCTGCCGAAGGCGGCGATCTATGCCCCGACCAAGGCCGCCCTGATCAGCCTGGCCGAATGTCTGCACACCGAGCTGGACGGCAGCGGGGTGTCGGTCAGGATCGTCAATCCCGGCTTCATCGCAACACCGATGACCGCGCGGAACGACTTCCCGATGCCATTCCTGATGCAGCCCGACGAGGCGGCACGGCGCACGATCGACGGGCTGGCCGGACGCGGTTTCGAGACGGCCTATCCCCGCCGGTTCGTGGCCGTCCTCAAGCTGATGCGGCTGTTGCCCTATTCCCTCTACTTCCCGATCATCCGCAAGCTGGTGTCGCGCCGATGAACAGCCAGTCTGAGGCCCGTGCGGCCGTGGACCGCTACAACCGAACGCTCGAGACGCTGCGCCCCGACACGATCGACGATCTGCTGGCGCTGTGCACCGCGGACATCCGTTTTGCCGATCCGTTCAACGACGTGGTCGGTCGCGCCGCGGTCGGACGCGTCTACGAAGACATGTTCGGGAAGGTCCGCGACCTGAAGTTCACCGTGCTCGACTGTCATGGCGCCGGTCCGGTGTATCTGACCCGCTGGCGGTTCGAGGGCCGCATGGGCCGGCTCGGCCACAATGCGGTCGAGGGAATGAGTCACCTCACGCTCGACGGCGACGGGCTGGTGCGGGCCCATATCGACTACTGGGACGCCGCCCGCCTCTACGCGCGCCTGCCGCTGCTCGGAGCCATCCTCGCCGCGATCCGGCGGCGCATCTCTGCCCGCGCCGGCTGAGGCTGCTGGCGACCGTCCGCGGCTCAGTCCCGGGCGGACAGCCGACGGCGCAACTTGCCGACTGCGTCCTCGATGCGCCGGTCGAACCGCGCCAGCGGCGGCTTGATGCCGTTGGCGAACAGCGTCTGTCGCATCTCGTGGGTGGTGCCGGTGAACACCAGCCGGACACCGCGCCGGTGGGCCTTGTGCGCCAGGGTCTCCAGCGTGTTGGCTGCGGTTGAATCGAGGAAGGGAACCGCCGACAGGTCGATCACCAGGGCCCGGTGGCGATCGGCGATGCGGTCCAGTACCGAGCCAATCGAGGCGGCGGCCCCGAAGAAGAACACGCCGGAGATCCGGTAGACGACGACGTCGGGATCGGCGGCGACGGTCTCGTCGTAGGGCGTACGGCCGCCATTGGCGGTGTCGGCGCGGTCCTCCGGCACGAACGGCACAGCCGTCTCGATCGCGGTCATCCGCGACATGCGCTGGATGAACAGCAACGAACCGAGCGCGACGCCGACGACGATACCTTCTGTCAGATCGCGGAAGATCGTCAGCAGGAAGGTCGCCAGCAGGACGGCGGCATCGCCCCACGAGGCCTTCAGCAAGGCGGCGAAGGCCTGCTTCTCGGCCATGTTCCAGGCGACCACGATCAGGACAGCGGCAAGGCTCGCCAGCGGAATGAAGCGCGCCAGCGGCGCCGCCACCAGCACGAAGCCGAGCAGGAAGACCGCATGCAGCATGCCCGCGATCGGGCCGTGCGCGCCGGCCCGCACGTTAGTCGCGGTGCGCGCGATCGTGCCGGTCACGCAGATGCCGCCGAACAGCGCGGAGCCGATATTGGCGATGCCCTGGGCGACCAGCTCACAGTTCGAACGGTGCCGGCGCCCGGTCATGCCGTCCGCAACCACGGCCGAGAGCAGCGATTCGATCGCCCCGAGCAGGGTGAAGCTCACCGCGCTGGGCAGGACGGCCACCACCTTGGCGAGGCTCATCTGCGGCAGCGCCGGCATCGGCAGGCTGGCCGGGATGCCGCCGAAGGCGGAGCCGATGGTGGCGACCGGCAGATCGAGCAGCGCGGTGGCGAGCGTTGCGATGGCCACCGCCATGAGCATGCCGGGCCAGTGCGGGCGCACCGCCTTGAGCCCGGCGATGGCGGCCACCGTGGTCGCCGACAGCGCCACCGTGACGGGATCGACGGTGGCGGCGGCTTTCCACAGCGCCGGCAGCTTCTCGATGAGCGGACCAGGCTCCGGACCGGCGAGTGCAAGACCGAACAGGCTCTTGATCTGGCTCGCGGCGATGATCACCGCGATGCCGGCCGTGAAGCCGACCGTCACCGGATAGGGGATGAACTTCACGTAGGTGCCGAGCCTGAGCAGCCCGACGGCGACGAGCATCACCCCTGACATGAGGGTGGCCAGGATCACCCCGTCCATGCCGTGGGCAGCGGCCGTGGTGGCGACCAGCACGATGAAGGCGCCAGCCGGCCCGCCGATCTGGAACCGGCTGCCGCCGAGTGCGGAAACGAGAAATCCGCCGACGATCGCCGTGTAGAGCCCCTGCGCCGGTGTCGCACCGGAAGCGATGGCAATGGCCATCGAAAGCGGCAGCGCGACGATGGCGACGGTCAGCCCGGCCAGGGCGTCAGATCGCAGGTTCGCGACGCTGTAGCCTTCGCGGAGGACGGTGACCAGCTTCGGGGTGAACAGTTCGACGAAGCTCGGTGCGGCCTCAACCGCTGTGGTCCTCGATGGTCTCATGCGTGCTGCGCCCTCAACAGGCGCGGCGGGAATTGTCCGGCCGGGGTCGGTGTTCCCGTCGCAGATGGTGTCTCAGCTCTGGGGTGGGGCCGGCTCCTTGAGGCGGACGCCGCGCCCGCCGGCAAGGCTCTGGGCATTGTCGCCGATCAGCTCGACGCCGGCGCGGTCGAGGGCCTCGATCACCCGGGTCAGGCTGTCGACGACACCCCGCACGGTACCGGGGCTCGCCTCCATCCGCTGGATGGTCGGAACCGAGACGCCCGCCAACTCGGCCAGCCTGCGCTGGTCGAGTCCGAGCAGCGCCCGCGCGGCGCGAAGCTGCATGCCGGTCATCATGATTGCGGCCTTGTATATGTTTATGACTGCTTGCGCAATGTATATTGATGTTTCAAACATCAACATCGTGGCGACGACCAGCACCTGCCCGGCCGCCGCGAGCCGGTCTGCCGGTGTGCGGAAAAGGCCGGCAGGGCCGGGCACCCGCCACGCGCTCAGCCGGTCTTCACCAGCCGGTAGATGCCGACGTCGATCGTGCGTTCGGTGAAACCCGCCTCGCAATAGGCGAGGTAGTAGTCCCAGCGCCGGCGGAAGCGCTCGTCGAATCCGAGCGCGGCGATCTGCGGCCAGGCCGCGTTGAACCGCGACCGCCATTCGCGGAGCGTTCGCGCGTAGCAATCGGCGAAGGTCTCGACGCCGTCGAGCGCGAGACCGGCCCGCTCCGCCTCGCGTGCGATCACCGTGCGCGTCGGCAGCATGCCGCCGGGAAAGATGTATCGCTGGATGAAATCGACGCCGCGCCGGTAGCGCTCGAACAGCGGTTCGGCAATGGTGATCGCCTGGATGGCCGCCGTGCCGGACGATCTGAGCCGCGCCGCCAGCGTCGCGAAGTAGTGCGGCCAGTTGGCCTCGCCGACGGCCTCGATCATTTCGATCGAGGCGATCCGATCGTAGCTGCCCTCGGTATCGCGGTAGTCCTCAAAGCGCAGATCGCACCGGGCCGCCAGACCGGCCTCGGCAATGCGGCGCCTGGCATAGACGAGCTGCTCGCGCGACAGGGTGATGCCGGTCACGGTCAGATCGCGCTCGCCCGCCGCCACCTCGGCGAAGCCGCCCCAGCCGCAGCCGATTTCCAACACATGGTCGCCGGCCTGCGGCGACAGCGCCTCGATCACCTTGCGGTACTTGGCATGCTGGGCAGAGGCGAGGTCGTTGGCGCCATCGGCAAAATAGGCGCTGGAATAGGTCATGCTGTCGTCGAGCCAGAGCCGGTAGAAATCGTTCGACAGGTCGTAATGCGCCGCGATGTTCCGCCTGGCTCCGGCGCGGGTGTTGGGCCTGACCAGATGGTAGAGCCGGTCGGGGAGGCGCACGCGGAACAGCCGCCCGCCGGCCGCCCCGAGCGCGGCCTCGTTATGCAGGAAGAACCGCAGCACCGCCACCAGATCGGGCGTGGTCAGATCGCCGTCCATATAGGCCTGGGCAAAGCCGATGGTGCCGCGGCGGATTGCCTTCGGAATGATTGCGAGATTCCGGAAATCGATCTCGGCGTCGATGCCGTCGCACCCGGACTCCAGCCGGAAGCGGCCCCCGTCCGGCACCGTCAACGTCAGACTGCCGACCGGCCGGAAGTTCCGCAAGGCATGCTGGAGGGCGGCAAGCGCGGCACGATCGAGCAGACCGGCGACCGGCCCGCGCGGACGGTAGGTCAATCGGGGCAGGGGCGACAGGCTCATCGATGCTTGCAACTCACTGCAACGGTCCGTCAGGTTCCGGGGAGGAGAAGATGGCGGAATGGCCGGTGTCGCGCGGCCGCGGCACCATGCGAAGGCCCTTCCGCCACAGCTTCAAGGCCTCCCAATGGATGCCGGCCGTAACTTTCCACGTCAATGCCGGATGACGCGCCAGGGTTCGGACCAAACCGCGATCGTCGAACGGCCGCCGTCGACCGACCAGATGGGCCGTGAGGATCGGCTGGCGCCGGCGCGACAGGGCGACGCCGACCCTGACCCGGTCGCCGGGCGGTGCTATGGTGAAATCGTAGCGGCCGTCGGCATGATTGAAGGGCGACACGTAGAGTCGCTTGTCGGCCACCTGCCGGATCGGGCCCGTCGGTGCCGGCCCAGCCGGAACGACATAGGTCTTGCGCTCCCCGAAGGTGTTGGAAACCTCGTACAGGATCAGCCGCACCTCGCCCGAGCGGGCATAGCAGAAGTAGACGGAGAGCGGATTGAAGACATAACCCAGCATGCGCGGCAGGCACAGGAGCTCGACACGCGCGATCTCCCCCGCCAGCCCGGCCGCCGCGGCGAGCCGTGCCGCGTGCTCGGCCAGCGGGGTGCCGTCGCCCGGTCCGTGATCCCGATCGCGGATCGAGAACAGGTTGAAGCGGTTGTGGGAGAACAGCCGCGATCGGCGGTCGAGCTCGTCGAGCCGGGCGATGTCGACCAGCGCATAGGTCAGCGCGTATCGCAGTTCATGGTCGACCGGATGCAGCCTGCGGTGGACGACGATCACGTCGTAGAGGGCTGCGGGCGCGTCGCTCACTCGGCAGGCTCCGGTACGGGCCCGCCGGTCAGCGGCGGGGTGACCGCGATTCGACCTGATTCCGCGGCAACAGTCCACGGCCGGCGCAGTCCGCCGAGCTGTTCGGCCACGGCTAGCCCGGACTGTATGCCGTCCTCGTGGAAGCCGTCGCCGAAATAGGCCCCGCAGAACCAGGTGCGGCGGCGTCCCTGCAGCTGCCACAGCCGCGCCCTGGCGGCCATCGACCGGGCATCGAACACCGGATGATGGTAGACGAAGCTGCCCAGCACGTGCGCTGCGTCCGGCATGGCGGGCGGATTGAGTGTCACGAAGATGTCGGTCCGCGTCGCCAGCGGTTGCAAGCTGTTCATCCAGTAGCTGACACATAGTCCGGTCTCGGCGCCGGCGCCTGTCTTGATGTAGTTCCAGCTCGCCCACAGCCGCCGCCGCCTCGGCATCAGCCGGACATCGGTATGCAGGACGGCATGGTTGCGCTGATAGGGGAAGGCCGACAGCAGCTCGCGCTCGACGTCGTCGGCGTCGGCGAGAATCGACAGGGCCTGGTCGGCATGGGCGGCGACGACCACCTGGTCGTAGCGCTGGCGACCTCCGTGCCCGTCCAGCACCTCCACCGCGGCGCCACGCCGCGCCACCTCCCGGACCGGCGTCTCGAGACGCAGCACGATGCGCGAATCCGCTAGCAATCGCCGGACATATTCGCGGCTGCCGCCGATCACGGTGCGCCAGCGCGGCCGGCCGACCAGGCGGGTGAGGCCGTGATTGCGGTAGAACCTGAGGAAGGCGGCCACCGGATAATGTAGCATCCTGTCGGCCGGTGTCGACCAGATCGCCGCGCCCATCGGCAGCAGGTGCTCCTCGATGAAGCGTCGCGAATATCCGGCGGCAGCCATCGCCGCGCCGAGACCGAGCGGGGACTCGCACAGCGCATCATCGCGCGAGGCCTCGCGAAAGAACCGGAGGATCTCGGCAAGCAGGCGCCAGTGGTCGCGGTCGAACAGATTGCCGGGCTGGCCGAAGAAACCGGCGAGCGAGCCGGAATATTCGTAGCGTCCGTCCCCTGCCGACAGCGCGAAACTCATCCGGGTGGATGCGGTGGGTACCGCGAGGTGGCGGAACAGCGCAGTCAGGTTCGGATAGTTGCGCTCGTTGTAGACGATGAAACCGGTGTCGACCGGAACCTGCCCCTCTGGCATTGCGACGTCGACGGTGTTGCTGTGGCCTCCGACATGCGCTCCCTGTTCGTAGAGCGTCACGTCATGGGTTCGCGACAGCAGCCAGGCGGCCGACAAGCCGGAAATTCCGCTGCCGATCACGGCGATTTTCATGCAGGCCCCCTTCCGGACGGCATGTCCGGCCGTCCCGGACGCTCGCGACGGATACGATGTGCAGCCAGGGGCGGATCACCGCCGCGAGCGGGAGCGGCGCGGGGCGCGGCGGGGCGTGTCAGGTGCCGTAGTAGTCGCGATACCAGTCCACGAAGCGGCGGACGCCGATCTCGATCGGGGTGTCGGGACGGTAACCGATGGCGGCCGCGAGATCCTCGACATCGGCGGCCGTGGCGCGGACGTCGCCGGGTTGCATAGGCTGGTAGTCGCGCACCGCCTTGCGCCCGAGAACCTCCTCGAGCAGCTCGATCAGCCGCTCGAGCCCGACGGACCGGTCGGTGCCGATATTGTAGATGCGCCATGGTGCGGCGGCGGTGGCGGCGGCCGGCTCGCGGCCGTTCCAGGCAGCGTCGGCGACCGCCGGCCGGTCGGCAATCCGCACCACGCCTTCGACGATGTCGTCGACATAGGTGAAGCTGCGCTGCATCTGCCCCTCGCCAAACACGGCGATCGGCTCGCCGGCGAGGATCGCGCGAGTGAACAGGAACAGCGCCATGTCCGGCCGGCCCCACGGGCCGTAGACCGTGAAGAACCGCAGGCCCGTCGTCGGCAGCTCGAACAGATGGCTGTAGGCGTGCGCCATCAGTTCGTTGGCGCGCTTCGTCGCGCCATAGAGGCTGACCGGATGGTCAGCCGGGACGCGCTCGCGGAAGGGACTGGCGGTCACCGCCCCGTAGACAGAACTGGACGAGGCATAGACCAGGTGGCGCACGCCGTGGTGGCGACAGCCCTCCAGCACGTTGATGAATCCGGCGAGATTGGCCGACACGTAATCGTGCGGCGAATGCAGCGAATGCCGCACCCCCGCCTGCGCGGCCAGATGGATGACAAGGTTGGGTTCGTGCGCCTCGAATACCGTCGCCATCTGCTTCTGGTCGGCGATGTCGGTGCGGCGGAACACGAACCGGTCGAAGGCCGCCAGCCGCTCGAGGCGCGCCGTCTTCAGTGCGGGGTCGTAGTA
Source organism: Tepidamorphus gemmatus (assembly GCF_004346195.1). Taxonomy (NCBI): domain Bacteria; kingdom Pseudomonadati; phylum Pseudomonadota; class Alphaproteobacteria; order Hyphomicrobiales; family Tepidamorphaceae; genus Tepidamorphus; species Tepidamorphus gemmatus. The sequence continues at coordinate 176,076 of NZ_SMAK01000007.1, forward strand.
GGCATTGAGATTGTCGATGCCGACGACGGCACGGCCGGCCTCCAGATAGCGCCGCGCAGTGTGGTAGCCGATGAAGCCCGCAGCCCCGGTCACCAGGATTGGCCGGTCGGCATAGGCGGCCGCGATCCCCTGGGCTGCCATTGTCACAGGCTCCAGTAGGCAATGCCTGGCGGCATCTGCGGAGCCGCAAAGGCCGAGGTCACATCGACGAACAGACCGCCAGGCCGCAGCATCGCCGCCAGGCTCGCCGCGCCGGCCTCGAGATAGATGCGGTGCGGCACCGCCAGCACCAGCGCGTCGAGCCCCGCGAGGCTGTCGGCGGGCATCAGCGCGAGCCCGGTGTCGGCTGCAAACCTGGCGGCGTCGGCAAGCGGATCGGCGAGCAGAACCGTGATGCCGAAGTCGGACAGTTCGCGGGCGATGTCTGGGACCCGGCTGTTGCGGGTGTCGGTGACGTCGGCCTTGAAGGTCACGCCGAGGATGCCGACCCGGGCGCCGGCGAGCGGACGGCCGTCGCGGGCGAGCCGGCGTGCGACCTCTGCACCGACATATCCGCCCATGCCGTCGTTGATGCGGCGCCCGGCAAGGATCATCTGCGGGTGATGGCCGGCCATCTCCGCCTTCGCGGCCAGCCAGTACGGATCGACGCCGACGCAGTGGCCGCCGACCAACCCCGGCCGGAACGGCAGGAAATTCCACTTGGTGCGGGCTGCAGCGATCACGTCGGCGGTGCGGATCGACAGCCGGTTGCAGATCATGGCGAGCTCGTTCATCAGCGCGATGTTGATGTCGCGCTGGGTATTCTCCAGTACCTTTGCCGCCTCCGCCACGGCAATCGACGGTGCGCGGTGGATCCCGGCCGGAACGATCGCCGCATAGGCACGGGCGACACGCTCCAGGGTGTCTGCATCCTCGCCCGCGACAACCTTGACGATCTGGGCGAGCCCATGCTCCCGGTCGCCGGGATTGATGCGCTCCGGCGAATAGCCGAGCGTGAAGTCCCGACCGCGTACCAACCCCGACGTCGCCTCGAGCAGCGGCCCGCAGATTTCCTCGGTCGCGCCTGGATAGACGGTCGATTCGAACACGACGACCGCTCCGGGCGACAGATGCGGGCCGACGGCGATGCAGGCCTCGCGCAGCGGCCCGAAGTCCGGCCGGCGGTGATCGTCGATCGGGGTCGGCACCGCCACGACGATGAAGCTGGCGCCGGCGAGCGCCGCCGCATCGGCGCTGAAGCGCGCGGTGGTAGCGGCCAGCTCGGCCGGCTCGACATCGCCGTTGCGATCGCGCCCGGCGGCGAGATCTGCGACGCGGTCGCGATCCCGGTCGAAACCGGTTGCCGTGCCGAATGCCCGTGCGAAGGCGAGCAGCACCGGCAGACCGACATAGCCGAGGCCGACGACCGCGACCCTCTCCTGCATCCTGAACCTTTCCGCTTCCGCCGCCCAGTCCTGCCGGCTCGCGAACCGGCCGGCATCAACTAACGTCTTTCGCTGTCGGCGAACAGATCCGCGACGGCGGAACGAGGCTTTCCTTTCGCTGTCAATCCACCTTAACATTCACGCCAAAGACTGAGGCCTTAAGGGGAACGGGGCCCGAGCGAAATTGACCATCCTTGCGGTCGAGGATCTGACGATCGACTTCCGGTCGATGGAAGGCGGTCTGCGGGCGGTCGACGGTGCCACGTTCGAGGTGGCGGCCGGTCGCACCACTGCGCTGGTCGGCGAATCGGGATCGGGAAAGACCGTGATCTCGCAGGCGATCATGGGGATCCTGCCGCAGGCCGCGCGGATCACCGGCGGCCGGCTGCTGTTCGATGATCCAGCCACCGGCAGCCGGACCGACATCGCCGCTCTCGACCCTGCCGGCAACAGGATGCGCGCCCTGCGCGGCAACCGGATCGGCATCGTCTTCCAGGAGCCGATGACCTCGCTGTCGCCGCTGCACACGATCGGCGACCAGATCGGCGAGTCCGCCGAACTGCATCTCGGCCTCACCGCCGCCCAGGCGCGGGCGGCGACGCGCGACATGTTGAAGCTAGTCCAGTTTCCCGACCCCGAGCGCGCGCTCGACACCTACACGTTCGAGCTGTCGGGCGGCCTGAGACAGCGTGCGATGATCGCCATGGCACTGATCTGCCGCCCGGCGCTGCTGATCGCCGACGAGCCGACCACGGCGCTCGACGTCACCATCCAGGCCGAGATCCTCAAGCTGATGCGGTCGCTCCAGGCCGAACTCGGCATGTCGATCCTGCTGATCACCCACGATTTCGGTGTGGTCGCCAACATGGCCGACGACGTGGTCGTGATCTATCGCGGCCGCATCATGGAATCCGGTCCGGTCGCCGACATCTTCGGCAACCCCCAGCATCCCTACCTCAAGGCGCTGCTCAACGCGGTGCCGCGCTTCAACATGGCGCCCAACGAACGGCTGGTGCCGCTGCGCGAGATCAAGCCGCAGACCGGGGGCCACCTGATGAAGCCGCGCGAGGAGGCCGGCGCGCGCGGCCAGCCGATCCTCGAGGTCGACCGCATCTGCAAGAGCTTTCCGCTGCGCAGCGGCGGCTTCTTCTCGGCGCCGCGCATGGTCAGGGCGCTCGATGCGGTGTCGTTCGTGGTCCGGCGCGGCGAGTGTCTCGGTCTCGTCGGCGAATCAGGCTCCGGCAAGACCACCACCGCGATGGCGATCCTGCGGGCGATCACCCCGGACTCCGGCCAGATCCGCGTCGCGCTGGACGGAACGATGCGCGACATCGCCACGCTGGAGGGTCCGGACCTGATGACGTTCCGGCGCAAGCTCCAGGTGGTGTTCCAGGATCCGTTCTCCTCGCTCAACCCGCGCATGACGGTCTACGATATCCTCTCGGAGCCGTTCATCATCCACAAGACCTGCGACATTGCCGAACGCAACGAGCGGATCGGCGAGCTGATGCGCCTGGTCGGCCTCGACGAGCGGCATCTGCGGCGCTATCCGCATTCCTTCTCCGGCGGACAGCGCCAGCGCATCGGCATCGCCAGGGCGTTGGCGCTCGGCCCTGAGATCGTCCTGTGCGACGAGCCCGTCTCGGCACTCGATGTCTCGGTCCAGGCGCAGATCCTCAACCTGTTGCGCGATCTCAAGGACAAGCTCGGACTGACCTATATCTTCGTCAGCCACAACCTCGCGGTGGTCGACTACATCGCCGATCGCATCGCGGTGATGTGCCGGGGGCTCGTGGTGGAACTGGCCGACAAGACCGACCTGATCCGCGATCCGCGCCACCCCTATACCCGGGCGCTGCTGGCGGCGGTTCCGGAACCGCGCCTCGATGCCCTGCTCGACTTCGAGGCATTGTCGGCGGGTCGCGCCTCAGATCCGATGGCCTGGCCGGAACCCTTCCGCCCGCGGCCGGGCCCCGCGCCGGCACTGACCGAGGTGTCGCCGGGCCATTTCGTCCTCGCCCCCGGACTGGTCGGCGCCGAGGCTGCATGAACAGGAGAGCCGTCAAATGTCGATGATCGGCCGACCGGCCGCACTGGCCGTCGTTCTGGCGGTAAGCCTGGCGGCGGGACCCGCCCAGTCCCTCGAATTCCAGGAAACCGAAACGCTGTCGCGCACCCACGATGCGGCCAGCCTGCCGCCGGTCGCCGAAAGGCTGCCGAAGGAACCGCTGGTGGTGGACCTCGAGTCGCGGGGACGAACGGCAGGTCGGCACGGCGGCGACATCAATACGCTGATCGGCAGGGCCCGCGACGCCCGGCTGATCAATGTGTGGGGCTATGCGCGGCTCGTCGGCTACGACGAGAACCTCAACCTCGTCCCCGACATCCTGCGCGCAATCGAGGTCGAGGGAGACCGGGTGTTCACGCTGCACCTGCGCGAGGGCCACAAATGGTCCGACGGCCATCCCTTCACCTCCGAGGACATCCGCTACTGGTGGGAGGATGTCGTCGGCGAGCCGTCGCTGACGCCATCCGGACCGGCGCCGTTCATGCTCGCGGACGGCCGGCCGCCGGTGTTCGAGGTGATCGACGAGACGACCGTCCGGTTCACCTGGGACAGCCCGAATCCGCTGTTCCTGCCAAGCCTCGCGGCGGCCCGCGATCCGTTCATCTACCGTCCGGCGCACTACCTGAAGCAGTTCCACATCAAGTACGGCGACAAGGATGCGATCGAGCGGCAGGTGAAGGAGGCGCGCGCCTCGAGCTGGGCGTCGCTGCACAACGCCAAGGACGACATGTACAATGCCGAGAACCTCGACCTGCCCAGCCTGCAGCCCTGGGTGATCCGCTCGACCGGCGGCGGCCAGCGCTTCGAGATGGTCCGCAACCCCTATTACCATCGGGTCGACCCCGACGGGCGGCAGCTTCCCTATGTAGACCGCGTGATCATGTCGCTCGCCGACGGACGCCTGATCCCGACCAAGACGCAGGCCGGCGAGGCCGACCTGCAGGCGCGCGGTCTCTCGCTGGCCGACGTCACCGTGCTCAAGCGCGGCGAGGCGACCCAGAACTACCGCACCCTGCTGTGGGCGAATGGCAACGCCGCGCAGGTCGCGCTCTACCCCAACCTGACCACCAGGGATCCGGTGTGGCGGCAGCTGTTGCGCGACACCCGGTTCCGCCACGCACTGTCGCTTGGCATCGACCGCGAGATGATCAACCGGGCGATCTATCTCGGACTCGGCAAGCCCGGCAACAATACGGTCCAGCCGCAAAGCCCCCTGTTCAAGGAAGCCTATCGCACCCAATGGGCGGGCTTCGACACGGCCGAGGCGAACCGTCTGCTCGACGAGATCGGTCTGACCGAGCGGCGCGCGGATGGGATCCGGCTGCTCCCGGACGGTCGGCCGCTCGAGATCATCGTCGAGACGGCCGGCGAAAGCGCCGAGCAGCTCGACGTGCTGGCACTGGTGGCGGAAACCTGGAAGGAGATCGGCGTCGCGCTGTTCGCCAAGGCCTCGCAGCGCGACGTGCTGTTCAACCGTGCCCTGTCGGGCGATCTGGTGATGGGCGTGTGGTCGGGCTGGGACAATGGCATCGCCACGGCCGACATGCCCCCCGACGAACTCGCGCCGGTCCACGGCGACTCCTCGCTGCTGTGGCCGGCCTGGGGCGACTACTGGGAGAGCCACCAGGCCTCCGGCGAGCCGGTCGACTACGCGCCGGCGCAGGAACTGCTCGACCTCTATATCGCCTGGCTCGGCTCCGCCTCGTCGCAGGAGCGCGCGCGGATCTGGGACCGGATGCTGGCGATCCATGCCGACGAGACGCTGATCATCGGCATCGTCTCCGGCGTCCGCCAGCCGGTCGTCGCCAAGACCAAGCTGAAGAACGTTCCTGCCAAGGCCTTCTACGGCTGGGACCCCGGGGCGCAGTTCGGGATCTGGCGGATGGACGAATTCTGGATCGACGGCTGACCGGGACCGCAGATGCTGCTGTATACCCTGCGCCGCCTGGCCGGCATGGTACCTACGCTGCTGGTGATCAGCCTGATCGTGTTCTTCGTGATCGAGCTGCCGCCGGGCGACTACCTGTCGAACCAGATCGCCCAGTTGCGGGCGCAGGGCGAGGCGTCGAGCGTCGCGCGTCTCGAATTCCTGCGAACCGAGTTCGCGCTCGATGAACCGTTCTGGAAGCGGTATCTGATCTGGATCGGTCTGTGGCAGGGCCCGCACGGCTTCTCCGGCCTCTTGCAGGGCAACTGGGGCTGGTCATTCGAGTTCAACAAGCCGGTCGAGCAGGTGGTCGGGCCGACCCTGCTGCTGACCGTCATCCTGAACTTCGCCACAGTGCTGTTCGTCTACGTGGTTTCCTTTCCGATCGGTATCTATTCGGCGACGCGGCAGTACAGCTGGGGCGACTACGGCTTCACCTTGCTCGGCTATCTCGGGCTCGCGACGCCGAACTTCCTGCTGGCGCTGATCTTGATGTACCTGGCCAATGCCTGGTTCGGCCTCACCGTCGGCGGACTGATGGCGCCCGAATATGTCGACAAGCCCTGGACGCTCGACAAGGTCCGGTCGGTGATGGCGCATCTTGTCATCCCGGTCATCGTCATCGGCACCTCCGGCACTGCCGGCATGATCCGCCGGCTGAGGGCCAACCTGCTCGACGAACTGCACAAGCAGTACGTCACCACGGCCCGCGCCAAGGGGCTCGGCGAGACCCGGCTTCTGGTGAAGTATCCGCTCAGGATGGCGCTCAATCCGTTCATCGCCGACATCGGCAACATCATCCCCTCGCTGGTGTCGGGATCGGTGATCGTCTCGGTGGTCCTGAACCTGCCGACGGTCGGGCCAATCCTCCTGACCGCGCTGCAGAGCCAGGACCAGTTCCTGGCCGGCTTCATCATCCTGTTCGTGGCGATCCTGACGCTGGTCGGCATGCTGATCTCCGACCTGCTGCTGGCCGTCGTCGATCCGCGCATCCGGCTCGGGGCGGAGGCCGGTCGCACATGACGATGGAAACCGTGGGTCCGAATCATCGCGTCGACCGCGCCCCGTTCGATCCCTCCGGCCCCGAGATCGTCGATGCCGACCGCGAGCGCTACTATCAGGCCTCGCAGTGGCGGATCGTCTGGTGGAAGTTCCGCCGGCACAGGCTGGCGGTCTGGGCCGGCGTCGTGCTGATCGTGTTCTACCTCGCCGTGCCCTTCGCCGAGATCATCGCGCCCTATGCCGCCAACGCGCGCAGCAACGACCATCTCTACGCCCCGCCGCAGGCGGTCCGGCTGTTCCACGAGGGGCGTTTCGTCGGCCCGTTCGTCTACGGTCTCAACGCCGAGATCAATCTCGAAACGATGGCCTGGGAATATGTCGCCGACACCGATGACGTGCAGCCGATCCGCTTCCTCTGCCTCGGCGAGTCCTACAGTTTCTGGGGGCTGATCCCCGGCCGCTTCCATCTGTTCTGCCCGGCCGAAGGCGGCACGCTGTTCCTGCTCGGCACCGACCGTCTCGGCCGCGACCTGTTCTCCGGCCTCGTCTACGGGGCGCGGCTGTCGCTCACCATCGGCATCGTCGGGGTCGCCATCTCGATCACGCTCGGTATGTTCTTCGGCGGCATCGCCGGCTATTTCGGCGGCATCGTCGATGCCGCCGTCAACCGGCTGATCGAGGTACTGCGCTGTCTGCCGGAACTGCCGCTGTGGATGGCGTTGTCGGCGGCACTGCCGGTGACGTGGAGCCCGGTGTGGATCTATTTCGGCATCACCATCATCCTCGGGCTGCTCGACTGGCCGGGTCTCGCACGCGCGGTGCGTGCCAAGCTCCTGTCGCTCAGGGAGGAGGATTACGCGCGCGCGGCGGTGCTGATGGGGGCGGGGCCGAAGCGGATCATCGGCAAACATCTGCTGCCGGGCTTCACCAGCCATCTGGTGGCGAGCGCGACGCTGGCCATCCCGAACATGATCCTCGGCGAGACGGCGTTGTCCTTCCTCGATCTCGGTCTGCGCCGGCCGGCGGTCAGCTGGGGCGTGCTGCTCAACGAGGCGCAGAGCATTACCGTCGTCACCGTCTATCCCTGGCTGATGGCGCCTGTGGTCCCGGTGATCATCGTGGTGCTCGCCTTCAACTTCCTCGGGGACGGCTTGCGCGACGCGGCAGATCCGTACAAGACGTGAGCGAAGGCGCCGCCCCGGCGCTTGCGACGAGGATGATTGATATGCCGAACGCCGCCACGGGCAGGGAGTGGGACGAGGAGTATCGCGGCGGCCGCTGGGGCTTCCTGCTCGACGTGAAGGAAGTGGCCCGCACCGGCGCGATCGCGGGTTGGCTGAAGGCGACAGGCACGGGTGAGCGCGTGCTCGACATCGGCTGCGGCGAGGGCGTGCTGTTCGGCCATCTCGACCGCGGCGCACTTGCCAGCTATGTCGGCGTCGACATTTCCGCAGAGGCGCTGGCGCGCGCCAGGGTCGATCGGTCCGTGGCGCGGCTGGTCGAGGCCGACCTGCAGGGCTTCGAACCTGATCCGGGCGAGACCTTCACCGCCGTGGTCTTCAACGAGGTGCTGCATTTTGCCGACGATCCCGGCGCCGAGCTTTCCCGCGCCGCGCGATGGCTCGCGCCCGGCGGCGTGATCGCGGTGTCGATGTATGCGCCGTGGAAGGAGACCGGCGGCGGCTACGCCAAGGTGACCGCCATGGAGGCGGCCTGTGTAGGTCGGGAGTGGACGGTGCTCGATGCGCTCGAACTCGTCAGCCAGGCCAAGGATGTGCGCTGGCGCCTCAGGCTGATCCGGCCGGCAGACGCATAGAGCCGGTCCCGGAGATCCGGAGCCGATGCTCCGTCGGGCGAAGCGCGACAACAGGCGGGCGGAGCGGGCTGTAGATTCCGTGGCCCGACGAACCGGTGCGGCCACGCCGCCCCGCGGCTCCACGCCCGCATCATCAAGGCCAGGCGCCTCGGTGCGGCGAGCCGGGATCGGGACGCGTCCACGCGCGCCCAGCCTTGCTGCTCCTGCCGCTATGCTCTAGGTAGGGCCGCGCCCCGGATGGCGTTTCCCGTACCACATCAGAGCGTTCCGACATGGCCAGGACCGACAGGCTGAAGGCGCGGCTGCCGCGCGGCTTCCAGGATCTCGACGCAGCCACCCTGCGCGCCCAGCGCCGCATGCTCGCGACGATCCGCGAGGTGTTCGAGCGCTACGGCTTTGATCCGCTCGAGACGCCGGCGATCGAATACACCGACGCATTGGGGAAATTCCTGCCCGACCAGGACCGGCCGAACGAGGGCGTGTTCTCGTTCCAGGACGACGACGAAGAGTGGCTGAGCCTGCGCTACGACCTCACCGCGCCGCTCGCGCGGCATGTGGCGGAAAACTATGACCGCCTGCCCAAGCCCTACCGTACCTACCGCGCCGGCTACGTGTTCCGCAACGAGAAGCCCGGGCCGGGACGGTTCCGCCAGTTCATGCAGTTCGACGCCGACACGGTGGGAAGTCCCGGTGTCGCGGCCGATGCCGAAGCCTGCATGATGGCGGCGGACGTGATGGAAGCCCTGGGCATCAAGCGCGGCGACTATTTGGTGCGGGTCAACAACCGCAAGGTCCTCGACGGGGTGATGGAAGCGATCGGGCTTGGCGGAGAGCAGAATGCCGGCCGGCGACTGATGGTGCTGCGGGCGATCGACAAGCTGGATCGACTGGGGCAGGACGGCGTCACCCTGCTGCTTGGTCCGGGGCGGAAGGACGAGAGCGGTGACTTCACCAAGGGTGCCGGGCTCAACGACGACCAGATCACGACCGTGATCAACATCATCGGCGATCCCGCAACGCCGCGTTCCAGCGTCCAAGGCGATTCCGACATCGTCACCATTCACAACATGATGGCGCAGCTCGGCGGCTCTGCGACCGGACTGGAGGGCGCGCGTGAACTGCAAGAGATCAGCGCATTCATCGAAGCTGCCGGTTACGCCGATCGTGTCAAGATCGACCCCTCCGTCGTGCGCGGCCTGGAATACTACACCGGGCCGGTCTACGAGGTCGAACTCACCTTCGAGACCGTCAACGAGAAGGGCGAGAAGGCCCGCTTCGGCTCGGTCGCCGGCGGCGGGCGCTATGACGGGCTGGTCGAGCGGTTCCGGGGCGAGAAAGTGCCGGCGACCGGCTTCTCGATCGGGGTGAGCCGTCTGTTCGCGGCGCTCAATGCGCTCGGGCGGATCGAGACCGGCGGCGATCTCGGCCCGGTCGTGGTGCTGGTCGACAGGGACGAGGCGAGTATCGCCAACGCCCAGAAGATGGTCGCCGAGCTGCGCGGCGCCGGCATCCGCTCCGAGATGTATCTCGGAGGCTCGCGCAGTTTCGGCCCGCAGATGAAATATGCCGACCGCCGCAACAGTCCCTGTGTCGTCATCCAGGGCGAGGACGAGCGGGCGCGCGGCGTCGTGCAGGTCAAGGATCTGATCGAGGGCGCCCGCCTGTCTGAGGCGATCGAAAGCCGCGAGGAATGGCGCGCGGCAAGGCCCGCACAGGTCGAGGTCGCGCGCGGCGATCTCGTGGCGACGGTGCGCGCCATCCTGTCGCGGCACGGGTAGAGCGATCCTGACCGGATGGGGTGTGCGGCGCGCCCGCCGGTGGCTTGCGACAGCCGCATCGGGGCACCTCGATGCCGGGAGTGACGACCGTCCACCCGATCAGGTCGCGTGCCCGAGATCAGGAGCGAGAGAAGATGGCGCACCCGGCGAGATTCGAACTCACGACCTCTGCCTTCGGAGGGCAGCGCTCTATCCAGCTGAGCTACGGGTGCTTCGCCTGAAATCGCGCGGACCATAGCGGATCGGCGCGGGGCGGGCAATCGGGCAGAAGCGATGAGGGACACGGCACGCGGCGCCTCGGACGAGGTTTCAGGCTCGAATCCTGTCGCATCCGCCTCGGGTGGCGAATGTCCCACCGAATGGTGTCGGTGGCGAGGATGGTCGCGGCGCTGTGCGGCATTGCCGGGTTAATCAGCGCGCCACGGCGGGCAGGCTGGCGACGGGATCATCGCTGACGCTGGCGACGCATTCGAGCTTCATGGAGCGGGTGCGCTGGACGGCCCATGCGTCATTCCGTCGGAGCAGCCGAGCCGCGACGCGGCGGACGATGACATCATCATTCGCGGGCATCGTCGTTCGGCAGCGGCAGCTTCTGGCGTCTCCCGGGCCCAGGCGGAGGCGAAGAAGGCCGAGACGAGGCAGCCGCCGCGGCATATCTTCAGGTAGGTGGCGGAGTAGGTGGCGGAGATCCAGATATCGGGCCAGTCGCCCTCGATCGGCCGCTCGAGGACAGTCTTCACCTTGCCGTCGATCTCTTCGCACAGCAGAGACACCTGGGTCCTGGAGATGCCGCTCCCCGGAGCCACGCGCGCTCGACGCCACGGCATCTCACGGCACGAGCACGGCCGCGCCGGTCAAGGCCCCGTCGCGAAGCCGTGCCAGGGCCTCGTTCGCCCGTTCGAGGGGGACGACCTCGATGCTGGTTTCGATGGGCATCTCGGCGGCGACGCGCAGGAAGCTCTCGCCGTCGGCGCGCGTCAGGTTGGCAACCGAGCGCACGACGCGCTCGCCCCACAGGATCGCGTAGGGAAAGGAAGGGATGTCGCTCATGTGAATGCCGGCGCAGACGACCGTGCCGCCCTTTCGCACCGACCGAAGCGCGGCGGGAACCAGCGGCCCCGCCGGCGCGAAGATGATCGCCGCATCGAGCGGTTCGGGCGGGGTCTCGTCCGACCCCCCTGCCCATCCGGCACCGAGGCTGCGCGCGAAATCCTGCGCCGCGGTGTCTCCCGGCCGCGTGAAGGCGAAGACCGTCTGGCCCTGATGGCGGGCGACCTGCGCCATGATGTGGGCGGCGGCGCCGAAGCCGTAGATGCCGATCGTCTCCGCTTCGCCGACCATGCGGTGGGCCCGGTGGCCGATCAGGCCGGCGCAGAGCAGCGGCGCAGCATGCAGGTCGTCAAAGGACGGCGGCAGCGCAAAGCAGTAGCGCGCCTGCGCGACAGTATACTCCGCATAGCCTCCGTCGATCTGCCAGCCGGTGAAGCGGGCGGTATCGCACAGGTTCTCCCGCCCGGACCGGCAGTAGCGGCAGGCGCCGCAGGTCGCGCCGAGCCAGGGGATGCCGACGCGATCGCCTTCCTTCAGGCCGGCGATGCCGGGGCCGGTCGCGGCGACATGGCCGACGATCTCGTGGCCAGGAACGATCGGAAACCGGGTATCGGGAAGTTCCCCGTCGACCAGGTGCAGGTCGGTGCGGCAAACGCCGCAGGCGGCGATCCGCACCAGGACCTGCCCCTCGCCCGGAGCGGGAACCGCCCGCTCGCGCAGGACGAGCGGGGCGCGCGCAGCCTCAAGCACCATCGCCCGCATGGCAGCCGCTCACCGCACCGCGCGCATGCGCACGCCGACATCGCTCCGATGACGGGGCTCTCCGATCGGGCGACCGACGAGCGGCCCCGGGCGGAACAGGGGAACGTCCGGGCGGATCATGGAGACCTCCATCGCGACGTGATTTGCGAGACATTCTACCCGTCTTTGGCGCTACCCGTCTTTGGCGGGCAGGCGCTGCCCCGGGTCAGGCGTCCTGCGATCATCGGCCTGCCACCTGTACGGCAAACGCCGCGACGGCATCCGCGGCGGCATCGAGGTTGCCCTTCCAGGTGGCCGGCGAGCGTCCGCGCGGCTTGAAGTCATGGTCGCCATCCGCGAGATAGGTGACGGCGATCGTGGCCGGAAGCTGCCATCCGGCGATCTCGGCGGCGCTGCCGAAGGGATCGCGGTCGCCCTGGCAGATGAGAACCGGTAGCCGGGCCGCGCGCAGGGGATCAAGGCGCAGGTCGCTGGCGTTGCCGGGTGCATGGAACGGGTAGCCGAGACAGACGACGGCAACCGCCCGCTGCGCCACCTGCGAATCGGCCGCGGCCATCGCGGCGACCCGCCCCCCGAGCGACTTGCCACCGATCAGAAGCGGCAGCCCTCCGGCCTCGGCGGCAGCCGACGCGATCCTTCTGAGAAATTCCCCCACCAGTCGATCGGCACGCGGCGGTGGCGTTTTCGCGCCTCCGCGCCGACGTGCAGCCATGTAGGCGAATTCGAATCGGGCGACGGCGATGGCCCGCGCCGCGAGCCGTTCGGCCATCGCATCCATGAAGGGGCTGGTCATCGCCGCACCGGCGCCATGCGCCAACAGCAGCGCCGCACGCGGCGATGCCGGACGGGTCCACACCATTTCGTCGAAGGACTGCGACATCGGCTCCCGTTCGTTCGCGGCGCAGCGACTTGTCGCGCGCAGCAGGCGCACGATATTGCCGGCAGTCAGAACCGGCAACGGCACCTTGCACCATGGACGGCATTCACGCGAGCGGCGAGGCCATTCTCCGCCTGTCAGTGTTCACGGCGGTGTTCATGGTCATGGCACTCGCCGAATGGGTGGCGCCGCGCCGCCCGCTCGGTCATGGCCGCGGCCGGCGCTGGGTGACCAACATCGCCATCGTCGCGATCGACACGCTGGCGGTGCGGCTGATCTTTCCGTTGGCGGCGGTCGGCTTCGCGATCTGGGCGGAGACCCGGGAAATCGGCTTGTTCCAGATCCTGGGCACCCCCGGGATCGTCGCCGGCATCATCTCGTTCGCCGTCCTGGACCTGGCGATCTGGGCGCAGCATGTCGCTGTGCACAAGGTACCGGTGCTGTGGCGCGTGCACCGTGTGCACCACGCCGATGTCGATATCGACCTGACCACCGGCATCCGCTTCCATCCGATCGAGATCGTGCTGTCGATGCTGTGGAAGATGGTGGTGATCGCCGCGCTCGGCGCGCCGCCACTCGCCGTCTTCGTGTTCGAGGTGGTGCTCAACGGCATGGCGATGTTCAACCATGCCAATGTGCGCCTGCCGGCGCGTCTCGACCGGATGCTGCGGCTCGTCATCGTGACGCCGGACATGCACCGGGTGCATCACTCGACGGAGATGCGCGAGACCGATTCCAACTACGGATTCAATCTGTCGATATGGGACCGGCTGTTCCGCACCTACGTGCCGCAGCCCGCGCTCGGCCACGAGGGGATGCGGATCGGGCTCGAGGAGTATCAGTCGGAGGATCCGACCCGGCTCGGCTGGTCCCTTGCGCTGCCGATTGCGCCACTTGACCGAAGGCGCCGTTCGACCGGGTCCGGTGGTCAGCCCGCTCAATAGAAGCTGACCGGGAAGTAGCGCAGATAGATTTCGCGGTAGGTGCCGTTCCCTTGGATACGCGCCAGCGCGAAGTCGAATGCGGCGATCAGGCGATCGTTGCCGGGCTTGACGGCGATCGCCAGTCCCTCTCCGAAATAGCGGGACTCGGTGAAAGGGCCTCCGGCGAAGCGGCAACAGGCCTGCGAGGCGGTTCCGTTGAGCCAGAGGCTGGTGTTCAGCCCGTCGGCAAACAGAAGCTCGACCGTCCCGCTCTTCAGCGCCTGCCGTGCCTCGCTCTCGGTGCGATAGGTGGCGATCGCCGATCCGGGGAAGAATGCCCGCAGGAAGGCCTCATGCGCCGTGCCCTCGGCCACGGCGATCCGGCGCCCGCCGAGCGTCTCGGGAATCGTGTCGGTGATCGGCGAGTTGCGCGCGACGGCGAAGCGTGCCGGACGGGTCAGGAACCGGGTGGAGAAATCGAAGCGGGCGCGCGATTCGCCATCAATAGAGAACGAGCCGACCACCGCATCGCCGATGTCGCCCGCAATCGCATCGGCCAGGATGTCCCAGCGCAACGGCTGCACGGTGCACGGCACGGCGAGCTCGATGCAGATCGCCCGCGCAAGCTCGACGCTGAATCCGGTCGGAAGGCCGTCGGCGCCGATGAAGGCGAACGGCGGATCCTCGGCCTCGACGAGGAAACGGATCGCCCGAACGTCATCGAGATTGGGCTTCTCCAACCGGTGCGCCGTATCCCAGAAACTCGGGACGGCGACCTCCTGCGCAGGCTGACCGGCTGCAGGCGCGGCACAGAAGGCTGCCATCAGCAAGCCCGCCGCCAGTCGGCCGGTCCTGGTGCATTCCCTGCCTCGATCAACCATCGCGAGAATTTCCTGCCGGGCGCGGAGAAAAGCTGTATAGTCGGCCGGGTCAGTCTTGTCAGCAGTCTGGCCGGGGGGCGAGGGTGCGGACGTCAATGGCCGCGCGGGCGTTCCCCGGGCGCAGCTATCCGAACGATATCGCCTTTCTTTCCGGTCGGCTCCGACCGGAGGTTCTCGACCGGGCAACGGCCGTGTCCGACCGGCTCGGCGTCTGCGCCCACGAGGTGCTGCTGGCACGCGGCTGCATCTCGCAGCAGGCCTATTATGCGGCGCTTGCCAAGGCGGTCGGCGCAGACTTCATGCCGCTGCTCCCGATTGCATGGCCGGTGCAGCCATTCGTCGGGCGATCACCGGCAGAAGCCGCCCGGCTCGGTCTGATGGTCGTCGCCGCGCCGGACCGGCTGGTGATCGCCACCGCGCCGCGCGGGCGCCAGGTGGGCACCTTGGTCGCGACGCTGCAGGACCGGCCGGGAGCGGCGGACCGGATCGTCGTCACGACGCCGCAGGCTCTCCTCGATGCGGTGCTTGCCTGCGGGGCCAGCGAGCTGGTCGAGGCGGCCCGCCGCGGCAACGGTCGGCTGCCCGCCGACCGGTCCGCCGTCCGGCTGCCGGCGCTCGTCGGACCTGCCGTCATGCTGGCGGTGGTGCTGTTGCTACTCGTTGCCATGCTGGCACCCGCCATATTTCCCCCGCTTGCCGCGCTGGCAGCCGCACTCTTTCTCGGGGTCATCGGGATTCGCCTGACCGCGGTGGCGCTCGCTGGAGTGCCTGTGCCGTCGGCCCGTGAGCAGCCCCTTCCCGACGGAAAGCTGCCGGTCTACACGCTGCTCGTGCCGCTCTATCGCGAGGAAGAGGTCGTCGAGGGGCTGATCGCGGCACTGCTGGATCTCGACTATCCACCGGAACGTCTCGACATCAAGCTCCTGGTCGAGGCCGATGATCCCGGCACCCAGGCCCGGCTCAGGACCCTGCGTCTGCCCACCCATGTCGAAATCGTGACCCTGCCCGATCGGCGGCCGAAGACCAAGCCGAAGGCGCTGAATGTCGGGCTGGCGCTGGCGCGCGGCTCGCTGGTCGCCATCTTCGACGCGGAGGATCTGCCGGATCGCGATCAGCTGCGGCGGGCGGCGGCACGCTTCGCCGCCGCGCCGCCCGAGCTCGCCTGCCTGCAGGCCTCGCTCACCGTCTACAACTGGCACGAGTCCTGGCTGTCGCGCCAGTTCGGCATCGAGTACGCGGCGCTGTTCGATGTGCTGCTGCCCGCCCTGGTGCGGCTGCGCCTGCCGATGCCGCTCGGCGGGACATCCAACCATTTCCGCATCGCAGCATTGCGCGAGGCTGGCGCGTGGGATGCCTACAACGTCACCGAGGATGCCGATCTCGGCCTGCGACTGGCGCGCTGCGGCTACAGCTGCGGCGTCCTCGCATCCTCGACCCGGGAGGAGGCGCCGATCGACTTCGGCGTATGGCTGCGGCAGAGAACCCGCTGGATGAAGGGGTGGATGCAGACCTATCTGGTCAGCATGCGTCGGCCGGACCGGTTGTGGCGGGAGCTCGGCACGTGGCGGTTCCTCGCCATCCAGGCGATCTTCGGCGGGGTGGTCGCTTCCGCGCTCGTCCATCCGCTCGCCACCGCCCTGCTGCTGTGCCATGTAGCCGCCGGCAACGTGTTCGATGCCACCGACCTGGCCGGCAGCACGATCGGCGGACTGTGCGCGGCAGGCCTTGCGGCGGGCTATCTCAGCGGCTTCGCGCTCGGACTGGCCGGGCTAGCCAAACGACCGGCAATGGCCCGGCTCGCTGCCGACCTTGCGGCGCTGCCGGTCTACTGGCTGCTGATGTCGCTGGCGGCATACCGTGCGCTGTGGCAGCTGTGGCGAACGCCGCACCACTGGGAAAAGACCCGGCACGGCCTGAGCCGCTGCGCGGCGGGGCGGGTGCTCAGACCAGCGTCGCAAGCTCGTCCGAGATGCTCCGAACCGTCTCCCGGACCCTGGCGACGTAGAAGTCGGCCCGGGCCTCGTCATAGCGGTAGAGCGGAATGCTGAGGCTCACCGCGCCGACGGCCTGCCCCAGACGGTCCAGGATCGCCCCACCGATGCAGCGGATGTCGGGCTCGTTCTCCTCGTCGTCGAAGGAATAGCCGCGCGCCCGGGTCCGCTCGATCTCGGCGAGCAACGCGCGCCTATCGGTGATGGTGTTGGGCGTGCGCGGCCGCAGATCGAGGGAGGCAACCAGTTCGCGGCAGAGCGCCTCGGGCAGCGCGGCCAGGTAGGCCTTGCCCACCGAGGTCGAGTGCATCTCCACGCGGGTTCCGATCCGCGACATCATCCGCACCGCGCGCGGGCTCTCCAGCTTGTCGATGTAGACCATGCCGGTGCCGCTGGGCACGGCGAGGTGAACGGTCTCGCCGGTGGCGTCGCGCAGGGCCTCGATGTGATCGCGTGCCGCCGAGCGCAGATCCGAGCTCTCCCAGCTCTTCGAGGCCAAATGAATGAGCCTGTGACCAAGCTGAAAGGCACCGGTCTCGCGGTTCTGGGAGATCAGGTCCTCGGCGGTCAGCGCCATGACAATGCGATAGAGCGTGCCACGCGGATACGGCACGCGGCGCGCGAGCCGGGCCATGTCGAGCTTGCCGGGATCGTCGGCGATCGCCTGCAGGACGGTGATGAACTTGGAGAACGAGGCAGCACCCGGCACGGCCGCAGCGGAGCGGTCAGGCCGGTTGACGGGTTTGCGCGCGGCATCCATCGACGATCGCTCCCTGGCGCCGGCCCTCTTGACAACCGGTCGGCCCCATTCCGATAATTTGGACATATTGTCCATAATATGGACACCCGGTCAACTGGATGTTGAACGCAAGCCGCAGGCGGCGCGATGCCCTGCGGTCTCAATCGTCCTGACCGAGGTGCCACGGTGAGAGGAGACGTCATGGGCGCGCATCCGCCGCAGGTATCGTCCGCCGGCAGCCGCCTGCGCCGGATGCCGGATCGCGGCCCGGTCGCAGGCCCGGCGGAGACGCGGACCGCAGCCGGGTTGCGGGCGGCGTAGACCAGACATTCGGACCATCGACAGCAGCCCGCGGGCCTGCCGACACGTCGGGAACGGGCGCCTGCGGCGAGGATGGCGCCGTTCCGAGGGAGGAGAAAGTGGACAGAAGGTCGTGTCGTCCGGGCTCCGAGCAGGCGGGCCAGCGTCGATGAGCGGGGAGACGGTCGCGTTGCGGCCGGTCCGCTTCGGACGTCTCCGCGAAGCGGTCAGGTTCGTCGCGCCGCTGGTGTTTCTCGTCGTGCTCTGGCAGCTGATTGTCAGCCTGTTCGACGTCAATCCGCGGATCTTTCCCGACGTGCCGACGGTGCTGCGCGCGGGCTGGGGCACTATTGCCGACGGCTCGCTGCTCGCCCATGTCGGCGCCAGCATGCTGCGCGTCTCGGTCGGCACCGTGCTCGCCATCCTGACGGCGGTGCCACTTGGTATCGCGATGGGCGTGAGCAAGGCCGTCTCGGATTTCCTCACACCGCCGCTACGGTTCTTCTCGGTGCTGGCCGGCATCGCCTGGATCCCGATCGCGACGCTGTGGTTCGGCTACGGGTTCGGTGCGATCACCTTCGTCATCTTCAACGCGGTGTTCTTCGTCGTCGCCTACAACACGCTGCTCGGCGTCTCGACGATCCCGATGCCGCTGCGCCACGCGGCCGCCTCGCTGGGTGCCAGTCCCTGGCAGATGCTGACGCAGGTGCTGCTGCCGGGCGCGCTTCCCAACATCGTCACCGGCATCCGTACCGGCATGGGCTTCGCCTGGCGCGGCCTGATCGCGGCCGAGATGATCGCGACAAATGTCGGCCTCGGCTACATGCTGTTCCTGGCCCGCGACTTCTACCGTACCGAGGTGATCGTCTTCGCGATGATCGTCATCGGGCTGATCTGGCTGGTGCTCGACCGGCTGCTGCTGGCGCCGCTTGAGCGCGCCACGATCGAACGCTGGGGACTGGTGCAGCGGTCATGAGCGCGATCCATGCGATCTGGGGCTGGTATGCCCGCCTGACGGCACGATGGCCGGCGCTCGCCGCCTTCATCCCGTTCGTGCCGATCATCGCGGTCTGGGCGGTTGTCGTATGGCTCGAAATCTTTCCGCGGGTATTCCTGCCCGGCCCCGGCGACGTCGTGACAAAGGCGTGGGAGCTGACCTACAAGGGCATCCTCCCGGAGTATCTCGCCGACAGCATCGAGCGGCTGGCGGTCGGCGCCGCGGTCGGCATGGCGATCGCCATTCCGCTTGGCGTGTTCATCGGCCTCAACCGTCGGGCGCACGCGTTCAGCTGGCCGATCCTGCTGTTCTTCCAGGCCGTCGGCGACATCGCCTGGCTGCCGATCCTGCTCGTCTGGTTCGGCTTCGGGCTGACGACGATGACCTTCGTCATCGTCTACACCGTGCTGTTCCCGGTGGTGCTGAACACGATTCTCGGCATCCGCTCGGTGAAGCCGGAACTGCACCGCGCCGCCCAGAGTCTCGGCGCATCGCCGCTTCGCATCCTGTTCGAGGTGACGCTGCCGGGTGCGCTTCCCAACATCATCACCGGCCTGCGCAACGGACTGGGCTACGGCTGGCGCGCGCTGATCGCGGCCGAGATCATCGTCGGCACCAGCGGCATCGGCTTCCTGATGTTCGATGCACGTCGCGCCGGATCGGTCGAGGAGATCGTGGTCGGCATGATCGTGCTCGGCATCCTCTGGTACATCGTCGACAGCTGGTTCCTCGCTCCGATCGAACGGGCCACTGGTCAGCGCTGGGGACTGGTGACGAAATGAAGAGCCTGACGCTCGAGAACCTCTCGAAAACCTACTTCGATCCCTATCGCGGCACGCAGGTGACGGCCGTCCGGGACGTCTCGCTCAATGTCGAGGAAGGCGACTTCGTCGCCGTGGTCGGACCGTCCGGCTGCGGCAAGTCGACCATCCTCAACATGATCGCCGGCTTCATTCCGATCACCTCGGGCCGGATCCTGGTCGGCGGGCGCGAGGTCAAGGGCCCCGGCGCCGATCGCGGCGTGGTGTTCCAGTCGTTTGCCCTGTTCCCCTGGAAGACGGTGGCCGAGAACGTCACCTTCGGCCCCAAGATGCGCGGCGTCGGCAAGGCGGAGCGCCAGAGGATCGCCGAGGAGTATCTGGCGCTTGCCGGCCTGTCGCATGCCGCGGACCGCTACCCGAACGAACTGTCGGGAGGCATGCAGCAGCGGGTCGGTGTCGTGCGCGCGCTCGCCAACAATCCCGACGTGCTGCTGATGGACGAACCGTTCGCCAGTGTCGATGCGCAGACCCGCATGACCCTTCAGGAGGAGCTGACGCGGATCTGGGAGCAGCGCCGGCCGACGATCGTGTTCATCACCCACGATGTGCCCGAGGCCGTGTTTCTCGCCAACACGGTGGTGGTCCTGTCGAAGGGGCAGGTTCTCGCCGAGGTGGACATCCCGCTGGAGCGGCCGCGCTCGTGGGACAGGCTCGTCGAGGACGAAGCCTTCAAGACGCTCTCCAACAAGGTGCTGCAACTGGTGCGTTCGGCATGAGTCTCGTGCGCGATGCCATCCGTTCGTCCCGGGGAAAGGTCGCGATCGGCGTCGTCGTGGCCCTGGTCGGCTGGCAGGCCTGGCTGTCGGCCACCGCCTCCGCCAAGATCGCCGAAGGCATCGACCAGGACCGGCGCCGGGTCGACGTGCTGGTCACCCTGCGCTTTCCGCCTGAACGGTTTCACATCCAGAAGTTCCAGAAGCTCGGGCGCGTCTCGGGCACCAGCGGAAACTCCGTGCAGGTGCGCGGAGTCAACAAGGCGGATCTGACCGCACTCGCAAGGCCCTTCTGGGTCGAGCGGATCGAGCCGCTACAATGAGGAGGACGTCATGATTGCACGACTGGCACTGGCCCTCGGACTGGCGCTCGCGGTACCACTCGCCGCCGTCGCCCAGGACGACGACCTGATCAAGCTCAACCCCGGGATGGTGTCGAGCATCGATCAGCTCGGATTGCCGATTGCGCTCGAGCAGGGCTTCTTCGAGAAGCACGGACTCGATGTGACGATCGCCAACCCCTACGCGACCGGGGTCGACTCCCTGAATGCGCTGCAGGCGGGCGAGGTGGACGTGGTGCAGGTCGGTGTACCGATGATCGGCGCGGTCATCCGCGGCATGGATCTCGTCGCGCTCGGCAACTACAGCGGCAATGCCGCGCAGCTCGGCTCCGACACCACGATGGCGTTGGTGGCGCGGGAGGGGTCGGGAATTTCTGCGGATGATCTCTCGACGCTGAAGGGCAAGCGCATCGCCGCCTCGTTCGGCACGATCAATCACCTCTACGTGCTCGCGCTGATCGAGGCGGCCGGGCTCGGACTCGACGAGGTCACGCTGGTCAACACGCCGCCGCCGGACATGACGGTGGCGCTGCTGTCGGGTGGCATCGACGCCTTCGTCGGCTGGGATCCCTGGCCGATCGTTGCCCAGCGCGACGTACCCGGCGCCTATGAGGTGGTGCGCGGCGGCAACCACATCTCCTATCTCGGCTTCAACGTCGCCCTGCGCAACTGGGCCGAGGAGAACCGAGAGACGCTGGAGAAGTTCCTGGCCGCCTTGTCCGAGGCCGACCAGTGGATGCGGCAGAACCCGAAGGATGCCGCGCAGGTGGCGACCCGGTGGATCCCGGGTCTCGATCCGGCCGTCGCGGAGAAGGCGATGGAGTACAACATCCAGCAGGCCGACCGGCGGCTCTCTGCCAACAATTATGCGGCGCTGCACGCAGCGGTCTCGACGCTCAACCGGCTCGGCTTCGTCGATCGGGTCTTCGACGTCAACGCACACATCGACCCGCGGCCGATCCTCGCCGTGATGCAGAACCATCCCGAGCTGTTCTCCGACCTGCCGCCGATCCCGGCGGAGGCGATGATCAGCGAGGGCTTCGTCTACAAGCCCTGACGGCGGACAGTCAGGCGCGGCCCGCCGTCGTCCGATGGCGGGCCGTCTTCCCCCTCACGCGACACGCACCGGAAGAGACTTCACGATGGATCTGGGAATCAGAGGCAGGACCGCGATCGTCTGCGGCGGCTCGAAGGGACTTGGCCGGGGATCGGCGGAGAAACTCGCCGAGGCCGGAGTCGCCATCGTCCTCAACGCCCGCTCGCACGGCCCCCTCGAGCAGGCCGCCGGCGAGATCGCCGAGCGCTATGGCGTTCAGGTGACGCCTGTCGCCGCCGACGTGACCACGCCCGAGGGGCGGGCGCGGCTCCTCGAGGCCGCCCCCGCGCCCGACATCCTCATCACTAACGCGGGCGGCCCGCCTCCGGGCATGTGGCACGACTGGGGCGAGGCGGAGTGGCAGGCCGCGATCCGCGCCAACATGCTGACGCCCATCCATCTGATCACCGCGGTGCTGCCGGGCATGATCGAACGCCGCTGGGGCCGCATCGTCAACATCACCTCCGGATCGGTGAAGGCGCCCATCCCGGAACTGGGCCTTTCGGGCGCGGCGCGCAGCGGACTGACCGGTTTCGTCGCCGGCACCTCCCGCCAGGTCGCCCGCTTCGGCGTCACCATCAACAATCTGCTGCCCGGCCAGCACGAGACCGCGCGCATCGAGTCGCTGATGGCCAATGTCGCCCGGACGCGTGGCATCAGCGTCGAGGAAGCGCGCGCCGAGGCCTACGCGAAGAATCCCACCGGCCGCTTCGGCACGACGGAGGAATTCGGGGCGATGTGCGCATTCCTGTGCAGCGCCTATGCCGGCTACATCGTCGGCCAGAACATCCTGCTCGACGGTGGCGCCATCAACAGCACCCTGTGAGCCAGAGGGGCCGGACGGCGCCATGCAACCCGATATCATCTGCCTCGGCGAGCCGATGCTCGAGTTCAACCAGCAGCCGGACGGCCGCTATCTGGCCGGTCACGGCGGCGATACGTCGAACACGGCGATCGCCGCGGCCCGCCAGGGCGCACGGGTCGGCTATCTCACCCATCTCGGCGCCGATGCCTTCGGCGACAGCTTCATGGCGCTGTGGGCGGCCGAAGGCGTCGATGCCTCGCACGTGGTCCGCCGGCGCGACGCCCATACCGGCATCTACTTCGTCACCCACGGCCCCGAGGGCCACGTCTTCAGCTATCTGCGCGCCGGATCGGCGGCGAGCCGGATGACGGCGGCCGACATCCCGGCAGATTACATCGCCGGCGCCAGGATCCTGCATGTGTCGGGCATCAGCCAGGCGATCAGCGACAGCGCAGCGGACGCGGTGTTCCGCGCCATCGAAATCGCCCGAGCCGCAGGCACGAAGGTCTCCTACGACACCAATCTGCGGCTGAAGCTCTGGCCGCTGCCGCGGGCGCGGGCGATCATCCACGCGGCGATGCGCGACTGCGACATCGCCCTGCCCGGCCGGGACGACGCCGAGCAGCTGACCGGCTACAGCGATCCGGACCGGATCGCCGACTTCTATCTCGAACTGGGTGCCGCGATCGTCGCGCTGACGCTCGGCGCGGACGGTACGCTGGTCGCGACACCGGCCGAACGGCGCCGGGTGCCGGCGCGACGCGTGCAGCCGGTCGATGCGACCGCGGCCGGAGATACCTTCGACGGAGCCTTCCTGGCCGAGCTCGTCGCCGGACGCGACCCCTTCGCCGCTGCGGAATACGCCAATGCGGCGGCGGCGCTGTCGACGCAGGGTTACGGCGCAGTGGCGCCGATGCCGCGCCGCGAGGCCGTGCAGGCCTTCCTGGCCGGCGATGGCGGGGGTGGCGGGCGCTCGGGAGAGGCGGGATGAGCGGCAAGCACGCACTGGTGACCGGGGGCACGCGCGGCATCGGCTTCGGCGTCGCGGAGGCGCTGATCGCGGCGGGCTGGACGGTGCTGGCGACCGGGGCGACGCGCGAGGAGGTCGCGGCCTGCGACGCTCCGTCCGGCATGGACGTCGCCGTGCTTGACGTCACCGACCAGACGGCCGTCGCCAATCTCGTCGCCGGGCTCGACCGCCTCGACGGGCTCGTCAACTGCGCCGGCATTCTGATGCGCGGGCAGGAATACGACCTCGTCAACTTCCAGCGCGTCATCGACGTCAATCTGACCGGCACCATGCGGATGTGTCTGGCCTGCAAGCCGCTGCTCGCGGCCAGCGGCGGCGCGATCGTCAACACCGCCTCGATGCTGAGCTTCTTCGGCGGGCCTCTGGTGCCGGCCTACTCGGCATCGAAGGGAGGCGTGGCGCAGCTGACCAAGGCGCTTGCCGCGCACTGGGCCGGCGACGGCATTCGCGTGAACGCGGTCGCGCCGGGCTGGATCGAGACCGGCATGACCCAGGGGCTGCGTGAGGACGCTGCGCGCGAGGCGGCGATCATGGCGCGGACACCGATGCGCCGGTGGGGCCGGCCGCGCGAGGTCGGCGATCTGGTCGCCTATCTGCTGTCGGACTCGGCGAGCTTCATCACCGGCTCGATCATGCCGGTCGACGGCGGCTATGCTGCAATGTGAGAGGAGCCGAGGGATGCCGATCGACAAGCCCGACCAGGATCCGATGATGCCCTATCAGCTGCCGTTCCCGGCCGACGCGCTGGCCGAGATCGTCGTGCCGAGGGCAATCCCGGACGACGAGCGTGTGTGGGTGCCGCAGGCCGACAATGTGTGGTTCCGGCCGCTGTGCCTCAACCGCTCGCAGGGCTACTGGATGAACCTGTTGCGGGTGCGCAGGTCGGGCGTGCTGTCGCGCCATCGTCACCCGCAGGCCGTGCACGGCCTGGTTTTGCGCGGCAGGTGGCGCTACCTCGAACACGACTGGGTCGCCGAGGCAGGTTCCTACGTGTTCGAGCCGCCGGGCGAGACCCATACCCTCTACGTGCCGGAGGACGTGGAGGAGATGATCACCATGTTCCAGGTCAACGGCATCATGTACTACGTCGATCCGTGGGGCGCGGCGATGGGCTATGAGGACGTGTTTACCAAGATCGACATGTGCCGCAGGCACTACGAGGCCGTCGGCCTCGGCGCCGGCTACACCGACCAGTTCATCCGCTAGATGTGCACTTCGTGGAGGCCGTCCATTCGATCCTTGTCGGGAAGGCTGATGTCGCCAAACCGAAGCAATTCGCGGAGGACCGAATCGACAATTTCCCGGACGCTCACATCTAGAACAGGCGGCGCAGGTCCTCGACGTCGACCGGCTTGCGGATCACCGGAAGTTTCGGCAGGCCCTCGAGATGACGGTCGAGCTCGCCCTGCGGCTCGCCGCTGATAACCACCACCCGCGGCGGGTCGGCGATCGTCTCGAGGAACCGCACCAGTTCCCCGCCGCCCATGCCCGGCAGGGCGAGGTCGACGATCACGGTGTCGCTGCCCGCGAGGCGGGCTTCGCGCAGAAACTCTTCCGCATCGGGATACGACCGGACCTCGTGGTCGAACTCGCGCAGCATCAGCACGAGCGCGTCCGCGACTGCCGCATCATCCTCAACGACGTGAAACACCTCGCGGACTCCGTGCCCTAGAGGTGGGAAGATATCGGCCGGCGCAGGTCAGGTCGCCATGATGCAGATCAATCGGCAGGGACCTGCCTCAATCGCCCGACAGGACGATACGCACCAGGTCGGCGGTGTTGCGGGCGCCGAGTTTCTCCATGATGCGGGCCCGATGCACCTCGATGGTGCGCGGACTGATGCCGAGGCGGCGGCCGGCCTCCTTGTTCGTCGCACCGGAGGTGATCTCGCGCAGGACGTCCATCTCACGGAAGGTCAGCCGTTCCGCGCCGGCAAAGCTGTGGCGCTGGGTACCGGTCCTTGGCCGATGGTCCTCCGCCGCGATCGCCTCGGCCACGCGCTGCACCACGGTGTCGGCATCGAACGGCTTCTCGATGAAATCGAACGCGCCGTCCTTGATGGCCCTCACCGCCATCGGAATATCGCCCTGACCGCTGATCACGAAGATCGGCGCCCGGAAATCCGAAGCGCCCAGCTCGCGCAGGACGTCGAGCCCCGACTTGCCGGGCATGTGCACGTCCAGCAGCACGCAGTCCGGGACCGACTGCCGCACCGCGCCGAGGAAGTCGGCGGCATTGGAGAAGACGCACACCGAGTATCCCTCCAGCGTGAAGACCACGGAGAGCGCGTCGCGAACGGCCGGATCATCGTCGACGATGTGGATGGTCTTCTGCGGGGTCATCGCTCCGGTCTCAATCCTCGTCCCGCGCCGCCGAAGCCGCGGCGGCGGGGTCCGCCTTCGGCAGATGCAGGGTGAAGCAGGCACCGCGTCCCCCGCCGCCGGGATCCACCGTCAGGTCGCCGCCATGGCTCTGAGCGATCGTCTTCGAAATCGCGAGCCCCAGTCCCATCCCCTGCTTGCCACTGCTGGCAAACGCCTTGAACAGGTCAGGCAGCACCTCGTGCCGGATACCGGGACCAGAATCAAGAACCGAAACCGTATGCATCGCGCCGCGGGGCTCCAGCCGGACCGTCAGTTCCTTGACCTCGCTGTCCTTCATGGCGTCGATCGCGTTGCGGATCAGATTCACCATGATCTGCTGGATCTGGACCGGATCGACCTCGGCATAGAGCGCCTCTGAGGGGATCACCCGGTTGATGCGGATTTCGCGCGCACGGCTGCCGATGACCGTGAAGTCGATCGATTCGTCGATCAGGCGCCCGAGATCCACCACCTGGCGGATCGCCTCGCGCTTCTCGACGAAGCGGCGCATGCGATGGATGATCTTGCCGGCCCGATCCGCCTCGACCAGCGCCTTGCCGAGGATGTCGGCGATCTCCGGCGGCAGTGCGTCCGCTCCGGTGCGCTTGGCGACCGCCCGGGCCACCGCCTGTAGGTAGTGCATCACGGCGGTCAACGGCTGGTTCAATTCGTGCGCCAGTGCCGCGCCCATCTCGTCCATGGCATTGATCCGCGCCATGCGCACCAGCTGCGCCTGCAGCGCGTCGGCGCGCTCCATGGCGGCGATCTCGAACCGAAGGTCGCGGAGGATGCCGATGAACTGGCGCCCGTCCGGCGTCTCGGCCTCCCCGACCGCCAGCTGGATCGGGATGATGGTGCCGTCCTTGTGCTGGGCGTGCACCTCGCGCCCGATGCCGATGATCTTCGGTACGCCGGTGGACAGGTAGTTGCGAATGTATGTGTCGTGCTCACGGGCATAGCCGGGCGGCATGATCATCTTGACGTTGTTGCCGATGACCTCCGCGGCGCTCCAGCCGAACATCCGCTCGCAGGCCTTGTTGTACATCAGCACCCGGCCGCGCTCGTCGATCACGATGATGCCGAACACGGCGGTGTCGAGAACGCTGGCGAGGCGCGCCTCGGAAACGGTCGGCGGCAGGTCGGCGCGGTCCGGCACGGCGTCGCGGCTCCGCCATCAGCGCGTGCGGTCGAGCCACTCGGCAAGCCGCCGAGCGGCCTCGGCGACGGTTGCTTCGCTCGCCGCGAAGCAGGCTCGCATGAAGCCTGCGCCGGCGGCGCCGAAGGCGGTGCCAGGCGCGAGGCCGACATTCGCCTCGTCAACCAGCCGGAGGCCCAGCCGGGCGACGTCTGGTTCCCCGTCGATCGCAAAGAACAGATAGAACGCTCCCGCCGGAGGCGCAAAGCGGACACGGCCGGTCGCGGCCAGCGCGTCGCACAGGATGGCCCGACCGCGGCGTGCCCGCTCCAACTGGTAGGCGACGAAGTCCTCGCCGTCCGCGAGCGCGGTGGCGGCGGCGCGCTGCATGAAGGCGGCGACGCCGGAGGTCGAGTACTGGACCAGATTCTCGATGACCTGTCCGAGCACCGGCGGCGCTTCGAACCAGCCGATGCGCCAGCCGGTCATCGCCCAGTTCTTGGAGAACGTGTTCACGTAGAGGATCGCATCCTCCGGCTCAGCAACGTCATGGAACGACGGCGCGCGATCACCCTCGAAGCAGAAGCGGCCATAGACCTCGTCGGCAATGATCCAGAGTCCCCGGTCGCGGGCGAAGGCGAGGATGGCCGACAGTTCCTCGGCGCTCGCGGTCCAGCCGGCCGGATTGGAGGGGGAATTGAGGAAGATCGCCCGGGTGCCCGGCCCGCACGCATCGAACAGCCGGTCGAGATCGAGCCGCCAGCCATCCGCGGTGAAGCACATCGGCAGGTCCACCGTCCGGGCGCCGGCAATGCCGAGCGCGGCCGAGGAGTTGGGCCAGCCGGGCGAGGGCACCACCACCGCATCGCCCTCACCCGCCACCATCCGCACGGCGGTCTGGATCGCCTGCATGCCCGAACCGGTGACGAAGAAGCGGTCATGGTCGAACCGGCGTCCGTAGATGCGCGCGTGATAGTCGGCGAGCGCCTGCCTGAGCTCCGGGATGCCGCGCTGCCAGGTGTAGAAGGTCTCACCCGCCTGCAGCGACCGCACCGCCGCCGCGCAGATGAAATCCGGCGTCGGCAGATCGCCCTCGCCAGCCCACAGCGGGATCAGCCCGGGCCGGCCGCGGCCGTAGTTCATCACCTCGACGATCCCGCTCTCCGGCGCGCCGCGCGCCTCGGGGCGGATCATGCCGATGAGCGGATGGAGGACCTGGGGAAGATTCATCGAGGGCGCCGTAGAGTAGCAGCCGCCGGGCGGAGGCAATCGCAGCGTCCCGCCGGCTGATCTGGACTATCACATATCCATCGGGCCGCGAAAACCGGTCCGTGCACCGCCTGCACGTTGCATCGCGGCCCGGATGGCTTACGACTGCCGCTTCGCCAGCAGGTCGCGGATCTCCTCCAGCAGAACCTCCTGACGCGGCGGCGCGGCCGGTACCTCCTCCTTCTTCGCCTCGAACTGGGCCTTCATGCGGTTGATCACCTTGATGACCAGGAACAGGGCCCAGGCGACGATCAGAAAACTGATCAGCGAGTTGATGAACAGACCCCAGTTGATCGTCACGGCGCCGGCGGCCTTGGCCGCCTCCGGGCTCGGATAGGGCCCGTCGCCCTTGAGGACGGTCATGATCGAGGAGAAGTCCACGCCGCCCAGTATCAGCCCGATCGGCGGCATCAGGATATCGTTCACCAGCGAATTGACGATCGTGCCGAAGGCGCCGCCGATGATGATGCCGACGGCCATGTCGACCACGTTGCCCTTGACGGCGAATTCGCGAAATTCACTGAGAATGGACATCGGGGCTTCCCCTTGCAGCCGCCCACCCGGCGGCGCGCCCGGGATCGCGGTGGGACGGATACGGCCATTGACGGTTGGCGCACCCGCGAACGCTAGCCGATTTGCCGCTGTCTCCGCCAGCCGGCTTCAGGCGAACATCAGGTCGCGCACCATGTGGTCGATGGTACCGAGTGACGACAGGGCGCGCTTCAGTTCCTCGACGCGGGCGCGCGACAGCCGGCCCGGATCGACCCGGTTGCTCGGCGGCTCGCCGGCGTCGACGTCGGCGATCTGCTGGTCGAGCATGAGTTGCAGCAGCAGTGCATGGGTTCCGATCAGACGTTCGAGATCCGGGGCCGAGCCGATGCCGAGCGCGGCGAGCCCCTGCAGTCGCGCCTTCGTCGAGCGTTCGAGCACATGGTGGCGGATCGACAGCAGCCGGGCGTTGGCAACGATGGTGAACAGGCCGCCCTTCTTCAGGTCGATCCGGCCGTTCTCGGTTCTGAGACCCCCGAAGAAGGTCAGCGGCGGGTGGAAGGTACCGGCGGCCTCCGCCAGCAGCTTGGCGAAGTCGGCTGACTGGCGGCCCTGATCATAGGCGTAGGTCCACAGATCGCGGGCCATGCGGGCATTTCCGTAGACCGGCCGCAGGTCGAAGAAGATGTCGACGTTGAGCAGATCCTGCGGCCGCGATCGCCGCACCCACCCGGCGATGCGGCGTCGCCAGTCGCTGGCCGAGGCGCGCCACTCGGCATTGCGCGCCATCACTCCACCCTTGCAGTAGGGCACGCCGGAGGCGTGCAGGATGTCGGCAACATGGCCGCCGAACGTCGCGAACCAGTCATCCACCGCAGCCGCGTCGGCCGGAGCGGGGTCCGCGTAAACGATCGCATTGTCCTGGTCGGCCGCCAGCAGGCTTTCGCCGCGACCGCCGGAACCGAGCACCAGCAGCGCATAGTCGACGGGCGGTG
The DNA here is from genome assembly GCF_004346195.1 of Tepidamorphus gemmatus. Classification (NCBI taxonomy): domain Bacteria; kingdom Pseudomonadati; phylum Pseudomonadota; class Alphaproteobacteria; order Hyphomicrobiales; family Tepidamorphaceae; genus Tepidamorphus; species Tepidamorphus gemmatus. The sequence continues at coordinate 205,668 of NZ_SMAK01000007.1, forward strand.
CGCCGCGCCCTGCCTCCTCCATCCGGATCTCGGCGATCACTGCGGCGCGGCGAGTCAGCGCGCATAGTTCACGGCTGATCACGCCGGCGACATCGCGCCCGTCGACGCCTTCGGCGACCAGGCCGCGCGCCACCACCGGCAGCCGTGCCCAGGCCGCCGCGAGCTCGTTCACGGTGCCGGCACTGTCGATCTCGTCGCCGAGCGCCACGGCGTCGTCGGCCCGCAGCCGCAGCAGATCGCGCTGGCTGAGCGCGCCGACGAGGCGGCCGGTCTCGTCGGAGACCGCCAGATGGCGGATGCGCAGCCGCGCCATCCGGCCGATCGCCCGGTAGAGGTAGGCATCGTCGAAGACCGACTCGAGGCGCGGCGTCGCGAAGTCGGCCACCGGCCGGTCGAGCGCGGCTGCGCCGTGGGCAGCCAGCGCCCTCAGGATGTCGCGCTCGGTAAGGATGCCGTGCTCGGCGACGTCGGTGGCGTCGGGTTCGCCGACGAAGATCGAGCTCACCTTGCGCTCGACCAGCACCGCGAGTGCCTCGCGCAGCGGCATCGAACCGGGTACGCGGATCGGCGGCGAGCTCATCACGTCTCGGATGCGGTGGCGATAGGGATAGGCGTCGATCCGCGCCAGTGCCTGCTCGGAGATCGCCTCTCCCTCGCGCCGTACCGGCAGCTCCCAGCCGGCCCGGTACTGTGCGTCGAACACCTCCGTCAGCCCGGCGCAGGCCGCCTCCGCCTCGGCAAGCGTGCGGATGTTCCGCTCGCGCAGATGGGGGACGAGCCGGACGAAGATGTCGGCGGTGACCCGCGCGTCGCCCATGGCGGTGTGCCGGCCGCTGACCTCGACATCGAGCCAGGCTGCCAGCGTCTCGAGCGAGTGGGCCGCCAGCCGCGGTGCCGCGAGCTGGCCGAGGATGCGGGTGTCGAGGACGTGCGGCGGCGTCCAGACTAGGCCGGCGCGCTCGTGCTCGCGCTTCAGGACCGCAAGATCGAAGCCGATGTTGTGGCCGATCACCACCCGCTGCCCGATAAAGGCCTGCAGCTTGCCGGCGATCTCGGCGAAGCGCGGGGCCCCCGCCAGATCCGCCTGCCCGATACCGTGGATCGCCGTCGCGCCGGGGGGCACCGGCACGCCCGGATCGACGAGGGTCTCGAACCGTTCGGCCTCCTGCAGCAGTCCGCCGCGAAGCCCGATGGCGCCGATCTGGACGATGCGTGCCTCCTTCGGATCGAGGCCGGTCGTCTCGGTGTCGAGCACCACCGCATCCACCGCGAGGAGTGGCGTGGCACGTGCAAGCTGGCTTGCGCCCGTCATCGCACAGTCCTCCCGCTCGCAACAGCCCGCGTCCATGACACGATGCAGCGCTTCGACGCGCCGGCCGTTGATCCACCGCAACCTCGACGGGCCGCGGACCCGCGAGGGCCGATCCGCTTCGCCCCGGCGGCCAGCCGCCTGCGCGCCGGCTCGCCAGCCTTGCGGCAGCGGCAGGGCCGAGCCGGCGGTGCGGTGACCGGGGCCGAAACGTCGGTCAGCACTCGTCGGTCAGTCGGCACCGACGGCTGGCAGGCGGATCGGCCTCGGCGGCGCAAGCACGTCCTCGACCAGTGGATCGAGCCGGGCCCGGGCGACGAATTCCTCGTACATGCGGCACAGATTGGCGCGCAGGTGGTTGCGCACCACGACGAAATCCTCGCCGCGCAGCGTGTGGTGGATCGGCATCAGGTCGAACATCGCCCGCGCCGTGGTAAGCGGGATGTCCTTCACCTTCTTCGGCGGCGCAAGCTGGATCTCGGCGAGGCGCCTGCGGAACACTTCCTCGTGTTCGACCCAGAACGTCGAGGGCTCGTCGGGCGGCACCGGATAGCGGTGGATGACGTTGATGCCGATCTCGATCATCCGGTCGAGCAGCTGCGCCTCGCGCCCCGCCGCCAGCGGCCTCAGCACACCCTCGACCATTTCGACGACGTTGGCGAGCGCGATCGGATAGCCGTTCCAGCGGGCAATATCGACGGCATCCCTGAAGCTCTTCTCCTTGAACAGCTTCTCCCAGAACACGCCGGCGCGGGCGCGCGAGTACTCGAACACGCATTTCTGCACGAGGAAGGCAGCGTTGGCGTCCAGATAGTCCTCGAGCCCACCGACATCGGTGATCGGCGGGGGACGGCGGAAGAGATTCAGGATCCCCAATTCGACCTCCCTGTCCTCACCGGTTTTGCGTGTAGAATGTCGCAAGCGCGGGCGCCGCGCCAGTGGCCGCGCCGAAGCCGTCAGACCAAGCCGCTGCCTTGCCAGGTCACGGGCGGGCCAGGTCACGGGCGGGCCAGGTCGCGGGCGGGCCAGGTCGCGGCGCCGAGGCGCCCCGCGGGAGGGGAACGTGCAGGGCTGGCTGGTTGTCGCCACCGGCGTACTCTACATCGCCTTCCTGTTCGCCGTGGCAAGCTACGGCGACCGGCTTGCCATGGGCGGGAGATGGCGTGCGGCCCGGCCGCTGATCTACGCCATGTCGCTCAGCGTCTACTGCACCTCCTGGACGTTCTTCGGCTCGGTCGGACTCTCGGCGCGGACCGGCTACGACTTCCTGCCGGTCTATATCGGCGCCGGCCTGATGATCGGGCTGGGCTTCCCGATCGTGCTCAGGATCGTACGGCTGGCGAAGGACCAGAACATCACCTCGATCGCCGATTTCATCGCCTCGCGCTACGGCAAGAGCCAGCAGGTCGGCGCCGTGGTGACGCTGATCGCGGTGATCGGCACGCTTCCCTACATCGCACTGCAGCTGAAGGCGATCTCGACCTCGGTTGCGACAATGGTCGGCTATCTGCAGTACGACGGCACCTTCACCAACGCGCCGATCCTGACGGATTCGGCGCTGTTCGTGGCGCTCGCGCTTGCCGCCTTTGCCATCCTGTTCGGCACCCGCCATATCGACGCCACCGAGCACCAGGACGGCATGATGCTCGCGATCGCCACCGAATCCATCGTCAAGCTCTGTGCCTTCCTCGTCGTCGGCGTCTTCGTCACCTTCGTGATGTTCGACGGTCCCTCCGAACTGCTCGCCAGGGCCGCGGCGGCGGGCGACGTCATGCCGCGGTTCAGCCAGGAAATGCATGGCGGCACCTGGGTGACGATCACCGGGCTCAGCCTGATGGCGATCATCCTGCTGCCGCGGCAGTTCCACGTCACGGTCGTCGAGAACCACAGCGAAAGCGAGATCCGCCGCGCGGCATGGCTGTTTCCGCTCTATCTCGTCCTCATCAACCTGTTCGTGGTGCCGATCGCCATCGCGGGCCTGGTGACGTTCGGCGACGATCTCGTCGATGCAGACATGTTCGTGCTGGCCTTGCCGATGGCGGCAGGTTCGAACTGGGTGACGCTGCTCGCCTTCATCGGCGGCCTGTCGGCGGCAACGGCCATGGTTATCGTCGAGGCGGTGGCGCTGTCGATCATGGTCTGTAACGACATCGTCGTCCCGGCGATGCTGCGCCACGGCAGCGCCGAGATGCAGCGGCCCGATGTCGGGCGCCGGCTGCTGCTGGTGCGGCGGGTCGCCATCGTGGTGATCCTGCTGCTGGCCTACGCCTACTACCGGACCGCCGGCAACACGGCGGCACTCGCCTCGATCGGACTGCTGTCCTTCGCCGCGATCGCCCAGCTGGCGCCGGCCTTCTTCGGCGGCATGATCTGGCGGCGCGCGACCGCGCGCGGCGCGATCGCCGGCATTCTCGCCGGTTTCGGGGTCTGGATCTACACGCTGCTGCTGCCGGCCTTCGCCAAGTCCCGCATCGTGCCCGAGAGTCTGATCGAGCATGGTCCCTGGGGGATCGGATTCCTGCGCCCGGAACATCTCTTCCATCTCGAATTCGCGCCGCTTGCGCATGGCGTCTTCTGGAGCCTGTCGGTCAACATCGCGGCCTTCATCCTAGTCTCGCTGATGCGCCGGCCGGAACCGATCGAGCGCCTGCAGGCCAATGTCTTCGTGCAGACGGACCTGACGCCGATCACGCCGGCGCGACGGCTCTGGAAGAGTTCCGTTTCGCTCGGCGAGCTGATGGACACGGTGTCGCGCTATCTCGGAGAGGACCGCACACAGCGCTCCTTCGCCAATTTCGCGGCCGAACGCGGCCTGACGCTCGATCCGCGCGGCGAGATTGACATGCACAGTCTGCGCTACGCCGAGCATCTGCTCGCCAGCGCGATCGGCGCACCGTCATCGCGCCTGGTGCTGGCACTGCTGCTCAGGCGGCGGGATGTCAGCTCCAAGCAGGCGCTGAAGCTGCTCGACGACGCCTCCGAGGCGATCGTCTACAATCGCGACCTGCTGCAGACGGCGCTCGACCATGTGGGGCAGGGCATCGTCGTGCTCGACGCCGACCTGCGGCTGACCACCTGGAACCGGCGCTTCCGCGAGCTGCTCGACCTGCCGCCCGAATTCGGTCGGGTCGGTGTGCCGCTGACGGAGCTGCTTGCCTTGCTCGCCAACCGCGGCGATTTCGGTCCGGGCAATGCGGGTCAGCTCGTCGAGGAGCGGCTGCGGCGGATGGTGCTGCGCCTGGAGACCTATCACGAACGGCTGCTTCCGTCCGGTACCGTGCTCGAAGTGCGCAGCACGGTGATGCCGAATGGCGGCCTGGTGATGACCTTCACGGACATCACCGAACGCGTGCGAACCGCAGAGGCGCTGGAGCGCGCCAACGAGACGCTCGAGCGGCGAGTGCGGGAGCGCACCGACGAACTGGAGCGGCTGAACCGCGAACTCGAAAGGGCGAGTGCCACGGCCGAGGAGGCCAATATCGGCAAGACCCGATTCCTGGCGGCGGCAAGCCACGACATCCTGCAGCCGCTGAACGCCGCCAGACTCTACGCGGCGAGCCTCAGGGAGCGGCGGCTGAAGCCGGAAGATCGCAAGATCGCGGAGAACATCGACGCCTCGCTCGACGCGGTCGAGGACATCCTGTCGGCGATCCTAGACATCTCGCGTCTCGACACCGGAGCGCTGAAGCCGGAACTGTCAAGCTTCGGCATCTGCGAGCTGCTCGACCAGCTCGAGGTCGAGTTCGCGCCGATCGCCAAGGATCACGGCCTCGAGCTGACCGTGATGCGCTGCTCGCTGACCGTGCGCACGGACCGGCGGCTCCTGCGGCGGCTCCTGCAGAACCTGTTGTCGAACGCACTGAAATACACCATCAGCGGCCGGGTGCTGGTCGGTTGCCGGCGGCGCCCGGGGCGCCTTCGGATCGAGGTTCACGACACCGGCCCGGGCATTCCGCCCGCCAAGCAGAAGATCATCTTCCAGGAATTCCAGCGCCTCGAGGACGGCGCCCGGCGCGCGCGCGGGCTCGGGCTCGGCCTGTCCATCGTCGAGCGCATCGGCCGGGTCCTCGACCATCCGGTCGAGGTGATGTCGGTGCCGGGCCGCGGCTCGGTATTCTCGGTCGAGATCCCGGTCACCGCCGCCGTCTCGCCGCCGGTCAGAATGCCGCCGGCGCGGCGCTCCGGCGCGCGCGTCGAGGGCCTCGTCGTGCTGTGCATCGACAACGAGCCGCAGATCCTCGACGGCATGGCGGCGCTGCTGAGTGGCTGGGGCTGCCGGGTGCTGACAGCGCCCTCGGTGAAGGCTGCCCGACGCACCCTGAAGCGCGAGAAGCTCCTGCCCGACGTGCTGCTGGTCGACTATCACCTCGACCACGGCAACGGGATCGAGGCAATCACCGACCTCAGATGGAAGCTCGGCAACCGGCTGCCGGCGATCCTGATCACCGCCGACCGCTCGCCACCGATCCGGGACGAAGCCCGTTCGAAGGACATCGCGGTGCTCTACAAGCCGCTGAAGGCGGCCGCGCTGCGCGCCGTGCTCGCCCAGATCCCGGTGCGCAGGGAAGCGGCTGAGTAGTCCCGGGCGCGATCATTCCGCCCCCGGCCATTGCCCCGCCTCGATGCGGCTGGCGACAATCACCGCCTGGGTGCGGCTGTCGACGCCGAGCTTCTGCAGGATCGCCGAGACATGCGCCTTCACCGTCGCCTCGGAGACGCCGAGCTGGAAGGCGATCTGCTTGTTGAGCAGACCCTCGCTCAGCATCATCAGCACGCGCACCTGCTGCGGGGTGAGGGTAGCCAGCCTATCGGTCATGTCCGATCCGCCCCCTTCGCCCGCCTCCGGATCGAATTCCGGCGGGGTCCAAACGCCGCCACCAAGGACCTCGGCCACCGCGCGGCGGATCGAGTCCACGTCGATCGACTTCGGAATGAACCCGGAGGCGCCGAATTCCAGGCAGCGACGGATGACCTCTCCCTCCTCATGTGCCGAGACAACCACCACGGGGACACTGGGATACTGCCCGCGCAGGAACAGCAGGCCGGAGAACCCGCGCACGCCCGGCATCGCCAGATCGAGCAGCACCAGGTCGATCTCGGCATCGCGCTCGAGCCTGGCGGTCATCTCGTCCAGCGTTCCGGCCTCGACAATCTCGACCGAGGACAGGCTGCCGGACAGCGCCTGCTTCAGCGCGTCCCTGAACAGCGGATGGTCATCCGCGATCAGGATGCGATATGTCCCGATCTGATCCATCCGGCACTCCCCGTTGTCTCCCTGCCCGCCGGCAAGTGTTTCGTGCCGGCGCCGATTTCGCAACCATTGCCGGACGAGGGTGTGATCGCGCGGATATACTGCGATGCAGCAAGTCTCATTGCGGCGCACACCAGAAGGTCCGGCGTAGCCGAAAGTCGAATGTAGACGAGAGTTACGGAATGGTAACCTGCCGGCAGCGTGGCGGAGTGGCAGGCTTGCGCCGCGTCTTGGCGCCGGGGGACGGCGACGACGTTCATCGGTGCGCGTTGCACAGGGGGCCCCGCCGGTTGCGGCTATCGAATCCGGCGTCCGGCCCGTTACCGGGAGGACACTACCCATGGCTAACGGCAATGACGAAGCCTGGTGGGCGAAGACCAAGGGACTGATGATCACCAGCCTGGTGATCTGGTTCCTGGCGGGCTTCCTCGTCCATGCCTTCGTGAACCCACTCAACTCGATCGTGATCTTCGGCTTCCCGCTCGGCTACTACATGGCCGCCCAGGGATCGCTGATCGTGTTCGTTGTCCTGATCTTCTGGTTCGCCAGCAGGCAGGATTCGATCGACCGCGAATTCGGCGTCGCCGAAGACGATTACTGAGGGGAGAGCGGAACATGGCAACGCAATCCTCGGGCGGAATGGATTTCGTCAACAATCTGGGCAAGATCTACGGGATCTACACGGGTGGCTTCGCCGCCTTCGTCATCCTCCTCGCGATCCTCGAGCAGGTGGGTGTCCCCAATCAGGTGATCGGCTACCTGTTCGTGTTCTTCACGCTGCTCGTCTATGCCGGCATCGGCGTCCTGTCGCGCACGATGCAGGTCAGCGAGTACTATGTCGCCGGCCGGCGGGTGCCCGCCTTCTACAACGGCATGGCGACCGCGGCCGACTGGATGTCCGGCGCCTCCTTCGTCGGCATGGCCGGCACGCTCTACATGCTGGGCTATGACGGCCTCGCCTTCGTGCTGGGCTGGACCGGCGGCTACGTGCTGGTCGCGGTGCTCGTCGCGCCCTATCTGCGCAAGTTCGGCGCCTACACGGTGCCCGATTTCCTGGCGGCGCGCTTCGGCGGCCACTTCGCCCGCTTCCTTGGCATCCTCGTGCTGTTCGCCTGCTCGTTCACCTACGTGACCGCGCAGATCTACGCGACCGGCATCATCGCCTCGCGATTCCTCGGCATGCCGTTCGAGATCGCGGTGTTCGTCGGTCTGCTCGGCATCCTGCTGTGCTCGATGCTCGGCGGCATGCGGGCGGTCACCTGGACGCAGGTTGCCCAGTACATCGTGCTGATCATCGCCTATCTGGTGCCGGTCGTGATCCTCTCGGCGCAGCGCTACGGCGTGCCGCTGCCGCAGCTCATGTACGGTCAGGCGCTGCAGGAAATCACCCAGCTCGAGCGCGAACTGCAGTCCCAGGGCCTGGCTCCGGCCGATCTCAAGCCCTATCTGCAGCCCTTCACCACCTACAATCCGCTCAACTACTTCGGGCTGATCCTGTGCCTGATGGTCGGCACGGCCTCGCTGCCGCACATCCTGATGCGCTACTTCACCACGCCGAGCGTGCGTGATGCGCGCAAGTCGGTCGGGTGGTCGCTGCTGTTCATCTTCCTGCTGTACTTCACGGCGCCGGCCTATGCGGCCTTCGCCAAGCTTGAAGTCTACCAGAACGTCATCGGCACGGCGATTGCCGACCTGCCGGGCTGGGTGTTCCAGTACGGGCAGCTCGGCCTGGTGAAGATCTGCGGGGCCGATGCCGCGACCGTCGACGCGATCCGCGCGGCGTGCACGGCCAAGGGCACCGGCGACGGCGTTCTGGCGCTCGGCGAACTGTCGATCAATACCGACGTCATCGTCATCTCGACGCCGGAGATCGCCGGTCTGCCCTATGTGATCGCCGGCCTCGTGGCAGCGGGCGGCCTTGCCGCCGCGCTGTCGACGGCAGACGGACTGCTGCTCGCCATCGCCAATGCGCTCAGCCACGACATCTACTACAAGATGGTCGATCCGCATGCCTCGACGCAGCGCCGGCTGATCGTCGCCCGCGTCCTCCTCGTGCTGGTTGCGGTGGCCGCGGCATGGCTCGCCTCGACCAAGCCTGCCGACATCCTGTCGATGGTCGCCTGGGCGTTCTCGCTGGCCGCGGCGGGCAACTTCCCGGCGCTGGTTCTCGGTGTGTGGTGGAAGCGCTGCACGACGGCCGGCGCGATCGCGGGCATCATCGCCGGCTTCGGCATCACGCTCTACTACCTGGTGATGACCCGGTATGGCGGAATGGCGGAATGGTTCGGCATCCGCAACATCTCGGCCGCCCTGTTCGGTCTGCCGGTCGGCTTCATCGTGATGATCGTGGTGAGCCACTTCACCCCGGCGCCATCGAGGGAAGTGCAGGAACTGGTCGACGAACTGCGCAAGCCACGGGGCGGCACGCTGATGGAAGGCGGCGACCTGAAGCCCAAGGCCGCCTGATCCAGGCGATTGCGACAACCGCGGGGGCGGGGCTCATCGGCCCCGCCCTTTCCATGGGGGCCGCAGCCTCGCACGATCGCCATCCTCAGCATCGACCCGATCGCCGCCCCCGATCACCGAAGCCGATCGCCGGATCAGTGCCGGAGGATCGTCGGCACGCCGATCCCGCGCAAACCCGGTTTCCCAACAACAGGGTTTTGCTTACAGTCCCGCGCCATGGAACCGCAATTGTCCTGGGTCGTGCAGATTCCGAACTACGTGCTGGCGGCGCTGATGTACACGCTGCTGGCGCGGTTCGTCCTGTCGTTCCTGTTCGCCCCCGACTCGCCGAACTACATCTTCCGCGCCTTCGTGCGGCTGACCGATCCGGTGCTCGCCGTGGTGCGGGTGATCACGCCGGCCGCGGTACCCCCGCTGATCCTGCTGATCTTCGCGGCGATCTGGATGCTGTTCCTCAGGATCGTGCTGGTCGTGGCGGTCGTCGGGGCGGCGCAGGCCTGAGGCATTCGGGATGAGCAACCAGGGCTATCTGATCGGCATCCTCGGCTTCGGGCTGCTGAGCGGCATGTTCTCGCCGATCCTGCTCAAGCAGATGACCGCGGTCGTGGTCATCCTCTCGCCGGGTCTGCTGATCTCCAGCCCGGCGGTGGTCGTGTTCCTCGCCTACCTGCTCGGCGCGACATTCACCATCATGCTCGCCGGCATTCCGGCTGCGCTCTACGAGCGGCTCACCGGCGCGAAGGACTCGACGCCCATGTCGCTCTGGATCTGGCTGGCGGGAACGGCCGTCCTGGCGCTGCCGGCGGTCACCACCTTCTTCGGCGTCGGCGGGTTCTGATCGCGCCGTCCCATCGGCAGCAATCTCCCCGGTCGCGACGTTGTGTAGCCGCCGCGCTTGTCATTCCCGCCGCCATCGTCCGATACTTCCCGGACACTATCGTGGCGCAGCGATCGATCCGCCCCGCGAGGATCGCCTTGGACCAGTTGCGACGTCTCGCCTTTCTCTCGATCGGCAGAGCCTGCGGCTTTGCCGGCTTTGCCATTCTCTGCGTGATGATCGGACTCAGCTACGATCCGCTGATGGCGACGCGAGTCGGCGGCATCTTCACGACGATGATGACCATCCTGCTGCTCATCAGGGCGCGCCTCGCGCTGACCCAGAACATCCGCCGTACCGAGATGTGGCTGATGCTGGAAGACGGCGATCGGCCGGCGCGCGAATATGCGCAGTGGGTCGGTTCGACGGTGCTGCGGGATGCCTATCTGTGGTTCGCCCAGTATGCCGCCGGGGTCTCGATCGTGCTGTGGACCCTCGCCCTGATCCTGTCATTGGCGGGCGGGCCTGCCCCCGTCGGCTGATCATCTAACCGCAGCGAGCCATTTCGCCGACGAAGTGAACCACGACCTCGCGTTCGCGAGGCCGGTCGCGATGTTCGACGAGATATACAGCCTGCCAGGTTCCGAGCAGCATGCGGCCTTGGCGGACCGGAATCGACAGCGAGGTTGCGGTCAGCATCGTGCGGACATGGGCTGGCATGTCGTCGGGACCCTCCGAGGCATGACGGTAGCTGGCGCTGCGTGGTGCAAGCCGGTCGAGGGCGGCGGCAAGATCGGCCAGCACCGCCGGATCGGCGTTCTCCTGGATCGTCAGGGAGGCGGAGGTATGGCGCACGAACAGCGTCAGCAGGCCATCGCCGGCGCCGAGCGCGGCGAGGCAGCGCGCCACGGCAGCGGTAAGGTCGGTGAATCCCGGGCCGGCGGTGCGCAGGATGAGTGTCTCGAAGTGCTGCCGTATCGTCATGGCTCCCTTTCCGGCCCGGCTCTGGACGCCGCCGCCGATGTCCTGTCAGATGTCCGGGCAATACCCCGCCCGACGTCCGGAATCACCCCATGCCACCGATCGACTTCCCGCCGCCAGACGTTTTCTCCGAGGCCTCGATCTCGGCGGAAACCAGGGCGATCAACGAGGCAATCGTCCGCCGCCTCGCCGAGGCGCCCGACCCGTGGTCATTCACGCCGGCCGAGATGCGCGAGCGGCGGCGCAAGGGATTGTGGGTGTTCCCGATCGCGAGCCGTTCGCCCCGCGCGCAGACGATCGAGATCGAGGGGCCGCACGGCCCCGTCCCGCTCAGGATCATCGCGCCGGCACAGCCGCAGGGCGTCTATCTGCATATTCACGGTGGCGGCTGGGTCTATGGCGGCGCCGACGAACAGGACCCGCGCCTCGAGCGCATCGCCGACCGGTGCGGGCTGGCGGTGGTCAGCGTCGACTACCGGCTGGCCCCCGAACATCCCTATCCGCAGGGCCCCGACGACTGCGAGGCGGCTGCGCTCTGGCTGACACGCGAATCACGGACGCGCTTCGGCACCGACAGGCTGATGATCGGCGGCGAATCGGCGGGCGCGCATCTGTCCGTCGTCACCCTGCTGCGGCTGCGCGACAGGCATGGACTGCGGCCCTTCCGCGCCGCCAACCTGATCGCCGGCTGCTACGACCTGCGCCTGACGCCGAGTGCGGCGCGCTGGGGCGCGCAGCGTCTGGTGATCAACACGCTCGATCTGAGGACCTATGTCGGCCTGTTCGCGGCCGGACATCGCCTCGATGATCCCGACCTGTCGCCGCTGTTCGCCGATCTATCGGGACTTCCCCCGGCTCTGCTGACGGTTGGGACCCGCGATCCGCTGCTCGACGATACGCTGTTCATGGCCTCGCGCTGGGCTGCGGCCGGAAACGATATCGAGCTCGGCGTCTATCCCGGCGGTGCGCACGTGTTCATCGCCTTCCCGGGGGCATTGGCCGAAGCGTGCCTCGAACGCATCGACAGCTTCCTAAAGGACGTCTGACCTGATGGCCCCGGTCGAGAGCCTGCGCGGCTATGTCAACACATGGGACTGCGACGAGAACGACCATCTCAACGTCCAGTTCTATTTCCGTTTCTTCGAGGATGCCTCGGCGCACTTCCAGTCGCTGTGCGGCGTACCGGCCGGCGCGCGCCGGCGACCGACCGTCCGGCATGTACGCTATCATCGCGAACTGCGTGCGAATGATTCGATCCGCATCGAGTCACTGTTCGCCACCGATGCGGGATCGGGCCGCCCCGGCGTCGTCCACATGATGTATGCGACCGGATGCGGGACGCTGGCGGCGACCTGCCTCGAGGATTGCGATGGGTTCGGCGAGGCGCTTCGCGCCGCACTGGTGCGGCACGAGGCAGCGATGCCGGACAGCGCCCTGCCGCGCAGCCTGGCGCCCGGACCGGCGGTCCTCGACAAGGACACCGCCGCAGGGCAGGTGACGCTGCGCAGCCGGGTGCGGGCCGGCGACTGCGGGCCGGATGGCGTCATCGAGGACTGGCCGTTCGTCGGCCGCAATTCGGACGCGGCGGCTCATTTCTGGGATCTCGTCGGGATCGACAGGCGATGGCTCGACCGCCACGGCCGCGGCCGTGTCGCGGTCGAGATGAAGCTCACCCGCCTCGGCGATCTGCGCCATGGCGACCTGATGCACGTCACGAGCCGGCCGCTTGCGGTCGCACGCTCGACGGTCAGCTTCGAGAACCGCTTCGTGGCCAGCGACACCGGCAAGGTGGCCGCCGTGATACAGCTCACTGCGCTGACCATGAATCTCACGACGCGCAGGGCCGAACCCCTCCCGGACGAAACCCGGGCAATGATCGAGGCGCGGATCGCCGGGGCACGGTGAGACGGCCGCCGCAGCCTCAGATCTCGAACAGCGCTCCGACCGGCGGCCAGTCGACCGCCGGATGGGTAGCTGCGACGGACAGGAACGCCTCGAGGAAGTCCCGGCAGCCCTGGTCGTGGACCAGGTGATGGGTAAGCAGGCCGATCGGCGCCGGGTCACCGGCGAGCCGGCGGTCGATCTCCTCCTGAAGCACCTTCAGCATCTTCGCCTGTCCGGCGAAGACGCGTCCGCGCTTCCAGTCGACGATGTCCAGATGGGTGTTCAGACAATGCGGATCGCCCGCATGCATCCGGGCAAAGGTGGTGAGGCCAGGTAGCCCGGCCTCCGCGCGGCGCCTCGCCACCACGTCGCAAACACGGTTCCAGGGCGGCGTCAGCACCGGCAGGAACCGCCCGCCGAACAGCCCGGCAAGTCGGTGGCGACCGGCGACGAGCTCCGCCAGCACGATATCGGCCGGGCGGTCGGCGCCGAGTTCGGCCGCCTTCGCGCCGGCCGGCGCGTGATTGCGGTGGGCAAAGCCGTGCTGCAGCACGACGACACGGCGGGGCTCGCCGGCGAGGCGGTCGGCGAGAGCGGCCCCCGCCGGTTCCGGGATCACCGCCAGCGCCAGGGGCACGCCGTGGCGGGCGGCAGCGGCGAGCAGATCGTCGAGCGCGGCGGACGGCGCCACGGCATCGTCATCGCGCCACCAGAACGCGATCCTGCTTCCGCGTCGCGCAACGCCGTCGAGAAGATCGCGCAGCGTCCGCGCGAGGTCGTCCGCCGAGCTCATTCGACGCCCGCACGGATGCGTTGCAGCGTCTCGACGAGCAGGCTCGCCGAGGCGGCGGCACCGTTGCGGTCGAGCGGCAGGAATGACTGCGGTAACGCCATCGCCCTGTCCACCGCCGCCGCCAGGGTCTGCGGCGTCAGGGCCGCTTCCGGCAGCACGGCGCACAGGCCGCGTGCGGCGAGTGCTTCGGCCCGCTGGGTCTGCTCCGTCTCGTCACCGCGCGCGAACGGCACGAACAGCGCGCGGCAGCCGGCCGCCAGCACATCGACCGCCGTGTTGTATCCGCACTGGCTGATCGACAGGCGCGCGCGCTTCAGCAATCCGGGGAAATCCCGGCGCGCCCGCTCGACGACAATGCCCTCGCATGCCCGGTCGCGCAGGCCAAGCAGTACGAGGTCGTCGAGATCGGTGCCGACCAGCAGCCGCCAGCGTGCGGTATCGCAGGTAGTGCACATGTGCCGTGCGGCGATCGCCGTCTCCAGCAACCGCACGCCGACCGCGCCGCCGCCGCAGGAGACGATGACCTCGTCGGCGCCGTCGCCGGGCGGCGGGTCGGGCGTATCGGCGCCGGTGTCGATGTAGCCGGTGTAGCGGATCAGATCGGCGATCATGACGGCCGGCGGGAAGCTGTCCTCGAAGCGGATGAACGAGGGATCGCCGTGCACCAGAACCAGGTCGCAATGGTCCCTGGCACGTTCGGCCATGCGCGCCTCCTTCACCGGATCGCGCTTGCGCACCAGGATGTCGCGGACAGAGGCGGCCACCAGGGGGCGGGGCAACAGCAGGCGGCTGGCCTGCATCAGGGGTTCCATCTCGAAGCCGAAAGCGCCGCGTCCGAACGGCCAGGTCTCGGTCACCAGGATGTCCGGCGCGATCGTGTCGAACAGGCCGAGCAGACGCTCGCGGCGGCGTGCCCTCCAGGCCGCGTCGATCGGCCGGCCGGCCTCGTCGACGATCCCGGAGAAGGTCTCGTCGGCGGCACGGGCGGCCGGCAGCTCGATCAGTTCGGCGCCGCCGAGATCGACGGTCGGTGGCATGCGGTTGCCCGACACGACGGTGGTCTCGACCCCCAGCGCGGCGAGCGCGCGGCCGAGCGCGGCGGCGCGCACGGCGTGGCCGGTGCCGAGCAGGTGCTGGACGTGGATCAGCGCCTTCATGGGACTGTCTCCGCCTTGCGGCCACGATGAACCGAGGCCGCCGCGTCGATCAATGCCGCGAGTGCCCGCCTGCCCGCCGCGAGGTCATGCCCGGATGCGACATGCGCCACGGCCGCCGCGCCATGGCGGCGGCGCAGGTCTGGATCGTCGAGATAGCGGGCGAGCGCGCCGGCGAAGGCGTCGGTATCCCCCTCGGGGACAAGCAACCCGGTGCGTCCGTCCAGCACGATGTCGGGGACGCCGCCCGACGCACCGGCGACGACCGGCAGACCCGCCGCCTGAGCTTCCAGGAGAGCGACGCCGAAGGCTTCGTTCACCGCCGGCCAGGCCAGCACGTCGCCCTCGCCATAGACCGATGCGATCGCGTCCGGTTCGACGACGCCGCGCCAGTCCACCCGCGCCGCCGGGAACAGGCCGAGGATTTCCTCCCGGCACGGACCGTCGCCGGCGACGAGCAGACGCCAGGCGCGGCCGGCAAGCTTGCCGAGCGCAGCAGCGAGCAGCCGATAGGAGCGTTCCTTGTCGCCGGCCCGCATCATGGCGACCACCACTAGCACCGGGACCGCTGCCGTGCGTGGCCGGGCAGCAGCGGCCGCGAAGCGCGCGGCGTCGATGAACGGGGCGAGGCGATGCAGGCGTCCCGATGGCAGGAAGCCGGCGAGACCCTCGGCATCCTCGGCATGCAGGGCCGCAACCACGTCGGCAGCTGCGAGCGCCCGGTCGGCGGCGGCGAAGCCTGCCGCCCAGGGGCCTGCGGCCTGCTTGGCGGCCCGACAGCCCTCGATCACCAGATAGGGGATGCCAAGCGCGCGGGCGATCACCGGTCCGATCAGATCGGGGGCCTTGTGGTAGAGATGATAGGTCAGCCAGAGATCCGGCGCCGGCCCGTTGCGCCAGCGCTCCATCAGCCTGCTGGTCTCGGCCGCAGCCGCTGCACGCACCTCCTCGAAGGCCTGCGGATCGGGGCGGGGGAGCCATGTTCTCAGCCGCGATGCGATCTCGACCGCGTGGCCCTCTGCGGTCAGTGCCTTGAGGATCAGCCGCGCCGTCTCGCGGTCGCCGGAAATCACCGGATCGTCTGGCGGCTTCATCGGGGCGTGGAAGGCGATGCGCATGCCAGGATCTCAGGCCGCCTTGCGACGGAGCGACTCCCGCAGCATCTGCGCGATGCGGTCGAGACCGGGCGCGGCGGCGAAGTGCTCGAGGGTCCGCGCACGGCCGGCGGCGGCGAGGCGCTGCCGGGCGGCCGGATTGCGCGCAAGGGCGATGATCGCACTCGCGAGCGCAGTCGGGTCGCGCGGTGGCACCAGCAGGCCGGTGCGGCCGTCCTCGATCAGCTCCGGAATGGCGGAAACCGGCGTCGCGATCGCGGCAACGCCGAGAATCTGCGCCTCCATCAGCACGTTCGGAAGGCCGTCGCGGTCGCCGGACTTCGCGATCCGGCTCGGCAGCACGAACAGGTCGGCGGCGCGAAAGGCCTCGATCACCGCGTCATGGGCGAGCGCACCACGGAAGCAGACGCGGTCAGCGATGCCGAGACGCTCGGCCTGGTCGCGCAGCCTGCCGATGAGCGCGCCACCGCCGATATGGGTGAGCCGCCAGTCGACCGCGTCCCCGACGCGTGCCAGGGCGCGCAGAAGGTCGTCGAAGCCCTTCTTCTCGACCGCCCGCCCGACTGCGAGAAGTCGCACCGGCCGGCCGGGCGAGCCGTCATTGTCGCCGGGGATGGCCGGTGCCGGGAAACGGGTGAAGTCGAGCCCGTGGTATACGAGCCCGATGCTGTCGGGCCGGGCGGCGAGGCCGGCGAGATAGGCGCGGTTCGCCGCCGTACAGGTGACCCCCCAGCGTGCGTCGGCGAGCTTGCGTTCGAGTTCCCAGACCGGTGTCGTCCAGATGTCCTTGGCATGGGCCGAGAACGACCAGCCGAGGCCGGTCAGCGCGGCAGCGTAGCGGGCAACCGAGGCCGGCGTGTGCAGGTAGTGGACGTGCAGCCACCCCACATCGGCGGGCAGTTCGCGCGCTAGTACCTGCGCCTGCCCCCAGCGGCGCCAGCGGTTGACCGTTCGGTCGAGCTCGAGATCGGCGCGGAACGCGGCGGCGGCGGCGGCATGGCCCGGCAGGCTCTCGCTGTGGCGTCGGCCGGCGCGAACCCTGGCAGGCTCATCCTTCAGATATTCTGGCAGGTACAGCACCTCGGCGC
The DNA here is from genome assembly GCF_004346195.1 of Tepidamorphus gemmatus. Classification (NCBI taxonomy): domain Bacteria; kingdom Pseudomonadati; phylum Pseudomonadota; class Alphaproteobacteria; order Hyphomicrobiales; family Tepidamorphaceae; genus Tepidamorphus; species Tepidamorphus gemmatus. The sequence goes on from NZ_SMAK01000007.1 coordinate 222,526, forward strand.
GTATGGCGCGATGCAGGTCATGGACGGCCGGATCCGTCGGCCTGCGCAGCGATACGATCAGGATGTCTAGTCCACGAGCCTCCAGCCCCAGGATCTCCTGGGCAATGAAGGTCTCGGACAGCCGCGGATAGCCTTTGACGAGAATCGCCACGCGAGCCATCGGCGCGGCTCTCAGGACACACCGAGCTGGATCGACCGCCTGGCCCCGGCCGTGCGCCCGAGGATCGTCGTCACGCGGTCGTTGATCACCTCGAGCCCGTCGAGCAGGCGCGAAATGCCGCGCGCCGAAGGCGGCGACTGCTGCGGCAGCCGCGCCAGCGCCTCGACCATCAGATCGACATCGGGATAATGGTCGATGGGCAGGATGCGGAGCAGGCCCGCCTCCGCGGCCTTGGTCGCACGGATCATCTGCTCCTGGCGGGGCACCACGCGCGGCACAAGCAGCGCCGGCTTGTCGAAGGACAGGATCTCGCAGAAGGTATTGTAGCCGCCCATGCCGACCACCGCCGTCGCTGCCTCGATCAGAGGCTCCATGTTGGCGGTGAACCGCTTGACCTCGAGGTCGCGCACCTGTTCGGCCCGTTCGACGAAATTCGCCTGTGCCAGCGGATCCATGAACGGCCCGAGCACGATCAGTGCGGGAAACAGCGGCCGGGTGCGGGCTTCGTAGGCGCGGATCACCCAGTCGACAAGTTCCACCCCGTCGCCGCCACCTCCGGGTGTGACCAGCAGGAACGGGTCCTCACCGAACGGCAGCGTATCTGGGGTGTGCGAGGTGCGCGGCCGCGGACTGCGCAGGTAACCGGTGAAGATGGTCTTGTCGTAGACGGACGGGTCGACGCCGACCCCTTCCAGGGGATCGAACACGCCCCTGAGCCCGAACACCCAGATATCGTCGTAGAGCTCGGCCAGCGCCGGATGGGCCCGCTTGCGCTCCCATTCCTCGCGCAGCACGTCCGGGTCGTCCATGACGTCGCGCAGGCCCAGCACCAGGTGGACGCCACGGCGCTTGAGCTGTTCGAGCGTGGCGCGCACCTCGCCGCGCAGTCCGAGCGGCTCCTTGTCGACGATGAAGATGTCCGGTTCGAAGATCTCGGCGGTGTGCTCGATGATCGAGGCGCGGATGGCGAGCGTCTGCTCGATGTCGATCGGCAGACTGAGCGAGGTGTAGGCGCCGTTGCGGAGTTTGGTGACGCCCGGCACCCGCACGAAATCGACGCGCGAGCGAAACTCGAACGAACCGATGATCGGCGAGCCCGACAGGATGAGGACGGACAGGCCGGGCGAGGTGTCGACCAGCGAATGCGCGATCGCCCGGCAACGGCGCAGATGGCCGAGGCCGAAGGAGTCGTGGCTGTAGATCAGGATCTTCGGCTTCGGGCTGATCATGCGGATGACCGGCAACGGGGGGGACGGCGGGAGCTGACCGTCTTATCTGACTGGACGCGCCCGACCCTACGCTGCCAGAGGGCTTGCGGCAATCGACTTGCGCGGTCCGAGCGGCCGGCTTGTGGCGGCGGGCGCCTTTGCCTAAGAACGCACGGGACAACTCGGCTGGGGAACCGGATGAGCCGCCTCGACAGCATGATCAACCGGCTGGTCGCCCAGCGCGACATCCTCAACCATGTCGCAGGTCTGATCGCGGCGGTCCCGGGCCCGGTGCTGGAGCTCGGCCTCGGCAACGGACGCACCTACAGCCACCTGCGGGAAATCCTGCCGGACCGGGAGATCTTCGTGTTCGAGCGCCGCATCACCGCCGCGCCGAGTTCGATTCCCGACGCCGATCACGTCATCCTCGGCGAAATTCGCGACACGCTTCCGTTTTGCCGCCCGCGGGTGGGCGGTGCAGCGGCGCTGATTCACGCCGACCTGTCGAACGGCGATCCGACTGACGACCTGGCGCGGCGGGCCTGGCTGTCGCCGATGGTGGCGGAGCTGACTGCCCCCGGCGGCATCGTGGCGTGCGGCCACGAGCTCGATCTGCCGAGCTTCACGCCCCTGGCGCTGCCCGCCGGCATCCGGCCGGGCCGCTACTTCCTCTACTGCCGACGATGACGCCGACCGGTCGCCGCCGGTTGCCCCCCGCAAGACCGTTCACGGCGTCCGGCGAAGCGGATATGGTCAGCCGCTGGGGCCGGCGCGGCGCCGGACGAGACCGTCGGCAACCGGCGCGACGCGGGGGTCATCAGTGGAGCCATCGCTCTTCCGGTTCATCTGGAAGTACAGCAAGCGCCAGCAGATCATCATCCTGCTGGTGACGGTGCTGTCGTTCCCGATCCTCTACTACTCCCTCGAACTGCCGAAGCTGATCGTCAACCAGGCGCTGCAGGGGACCGACTGGCCGCAGCCATTGCCGTTCATCGGCCTCGAGTTGCAGCAGGTCCCCTACCTGCTGGTGCTGTGCTTCGCCTTCCTCGCGCTGGTGATCATCAACAACGGCATCAAGTTCTGGCTCAACACCGCCAAGAACCTGCTCGGCGAGCGGATGCTGCGGCGGCTGCGCTACGACCTGTATCTGCGCGTCCTGCGCTTCAGGCTGCCGCGCTTCCGGCAGGTCAGCCAGGGCGAGATCATCCCGATGATCACCTCGGAGGTCGAGCCGCTCGGCAACTATATCGGCGACGCGATCGCGCTGCCGGCGTTCCAGGGCGGCACGCTGTGCGTCTATCTGTACTTCATCTTCGCCCAGGACGTGCTGCTGGGTGCCGCGGCGATCGCGCTCTATCCCGTGCAGATGTGGATCATTCCCAAGCTGCAGGCGAAGGTCAACAAGCTCGCCCGCGAGCGCGTCATCAATGTCCGTCGCATGGCCGATCGGATCGGCGAGACGATTTCGGGAATCCGCGAGATTCATGCCAATGACGCGGCGATGTGGCATCTTGCCGATCTCTCGGAGCGGCTCTATACCAACTTCGACATCCGCTACCGCGGCTTCCAGCTGCGCTTCCTGATCAAGTTTCTGAACAACTTCATCAACCAGCTGACACCGTTCTTCTTCTATTCGATCGGCGGCTACCTGGTCATCAAGGGCGAGCTCAGCTTCGGCGCGCTGGTGGCGGTGCTGGCCGCCTACAAGGATCTCGCAGGCCCCTGGAAGGAACTGCTCGACTTCTATCAGGCTCGCGCCGACGTCGAGATCAAGTACCAGACCGTGGTCGAGAACTTCGATGTTCCCGACGTCAAGCCGGTCGAGCTCGTTGTCGGCGACGCAACGCCCGGCGACAGGCTGTCGGGCGACATCGAGCTGAAGGGCGTGAGCTACGCAGCGGGCGGCCCGCCGCTGACCGACGTCGCCTTCTCCATACCGAAGGGCACGCTCGCCGCCGTTGTCGGCGACGACACGGATGGTCGCAGCGAACTCCTCGAGCTGATGGCGGGGCTCGCGGTGCCCGCCGCCGGCCATGTACGGATCGGCGGCCGCGATCTCGCCACGCTGCCCGAGGCAGTGCTCGGCCGCTCGATCGGCTATGTCGGGCCGAACCCCTATGTGTTCACCGAGACGATCCGCGGCAACCTCACCTACGGGCTGCGCCACCGCCCGATTCTGCCGGAGGGCTGGCCGACGACGCCACTGGATGCGCGCAAGAAGATCGAGGCCGAGAACACCGGCAACACCCCGATGCCGATCGGGGTGGCGTGGGAGGATCTGGCCGAGGCAGGGCTCAGTTCGCCGGCCGAGATCGACGACCGCTGCCTGCAGCTGATGGCGATGGTCGGGCTCGCCGACGACATCTTTCGTCTCGGTCTCAGCGCCCGTATCGATCCCTCGGCGCCCGACGCTCCGGTCGCGGAGCTGATCGCCGCCCGCAAGCGCGCCACCGAGCGGATCGCCGCCGATCCGCAGGCTGCCGATCTCGTCGAGTTGTGGGACGCAGGCCGCCTCAACAACAGCGCCACGCTCGCCGAAAACGTGCTGTTCGCGCTTCCGTCCGATCCGTCGATCAGGATGGGCCAGTTGCCCCGCGACCCCCTGGTGGTGAAGTTCCTGGAGGAGTCGGGGCTGCTCGACGAATTCCTGGCAATGGGCATCGAGATAGCCCGAACCATGGTCGAGCTGTTTGCCCAACTCAGCGGCGAGGGCTCGCTGCTGGCCGAATACAGCTTCATCACCCCTGACGAGCTGCCGGCCTACGACCGGCTGCTCAAGCGCATCGACAAGCAGGGCCTGACCAGGATCCCGAAGAGCGAACGCGCCGACCTCATCGGACTGGCCTTCGAGCTGGTACCGGCCCGGCACCGCCTCGACATCCTCGACGAGAGCCGCATCCGCCGCATCATCGAGGCGCGGCCGCGATTCCGGAAGCTGATCGGCGACGAGGGCAATGGCAGGTTCGTTCCGTTCGATCCGGAACTGCTGATCGCACCATTGTCGGTCGAGGACAATGTCCTGTTCGGCAAGTCGCGCGTCGACCGGCGCGGCAGCCGCGAGCGCGTTGACCGGATCATCCGCGGCGTGATCGAGGAAATGGGCCTGCAGCATCGAATCCAGCGCGCCGGTCTCGATTTCAACGTCGGCGTCGCCGGCTCGCGCCTGTCGCCAGGCCAGCGCCAGCGCATCGCACTGGTCAGGGCGCTGATGAAGCGGCCGGCGATCGCGATTCTGGACGGCGTCGGCGCCCTGTCGCAGGATCCTGGCATGTTGTCGGCAGTCCGGGCCGAACTCGCCGACAGCACGCTGGTCGTGGGACAGGAAACGATCGAGGCGGCGCGGGAGTTCGACAGGGTGATCGTGCTTCGTTCGGGCCGGGTCGCCATGGTCGGCACCTTCGACGAGGTGTCCGCGGCCGGCCTCGGGACCTGAGGGCAAGCCGGAGAACGGGACGGACGAGATGAGCATCAACTCGGAAGTCGAATCGCTGCGCAGCATCCCGATGTTCAAGGGCATCGAACCGGCGAAGCTGAGGCTCCTTGCCTTCATCAGCGAGCGGATCACGTTCCGGCCGGGCGAGGTGCTGTGCAAGCAGGGCGAGCCCGGCGACTCGGCCTACATCATCCTGTCCGGCATGGCGGACGTGCTGGTCGACACCGGCGGCGGCCATCTGCGCAAGGTCGCCGAGATCAGGCAGAACGACGTCGTCGGCGAGATCGCCATCCTGTGTGACACGCCGCGGACAGCGACCGTCACGGCCGCCAGCGACCTCGTCGCCCTGAACATTTCCAAGGACAACTTCTTCAAGCTGCTCAAGGAATTTCCGGAGGTGTCGCTGGAGGTGATGCGCGTTCTCGCGCGCCGGCTGGAACGCACGACACGCGACCTCGCCGATGTGCGCGGCAAGCTCGCCGACATCGGAGCGGCCTGATGAGCGGTATCGGACCGGCGATGACGCTGCGCATCTGGGGCGCCCGCGGCTCGACGCCATCGGCGGGACCGGATACCGAGCGCTACGGCGGCGAGACGACATCGCTCGAGGTCGTCATCGGCGGCCGGTCCGTGCTCATCGACTGCGGGTCCGGCGCCCGGGCGCTGGCGCGCCGGCTGACCGAGCAGGGTGTGAACGAAATCGACATCCTGTTCAGCCACTTCCACCTCGATCACATCTGCGGTCTGCCGTTCTTCGCGCCCGCCTACAATCCCGCGACCACGCTGCGGCTGTGGTCCGGCCATCTGGCACCAGAGATGGATCCGCGCGCGGCAATCTGCCGCATCATGTCGCCACCGATCTTTCCGGTCGCATTCGATTGCCTGGCCGCGTGCGAGTGCCTGCGGTTCGTACCGCCCGACCCGGTGAGACTTGCCGGCGACGTGATTGTCGAGACGCTCGCACTCAACCACCCCAACGGCGCGACCGGCTTCCGCTTCCGCGCCGGCGGCCGCACGCTCGTCACCGTCACCGATCACGAACACGGCGATCCTGCGGTCGATGCCGCAGTGGAGGCGTTCGTGCAGGGCGCCGACGTCATGCTCTATGATGGAATGTTCGAGGACGCCGAATATGGCAACTTCGTCGGATGGGGCCATTCGACCTGGCAGAAGGGGCTCGAGCTTGCCAACCGGGCCGAGGTGCGGATCCCGGTCATTGTCCATCATCATCCCGACCGCACGGACCTCGAACTGGACCGCATCGCCGAGCTCGCCCGGGTCATGCATCCGGGCGCCATCATCGGACGTCAGGGCCTCGAGCTGACGTTCTGAAGCATCGGCCCGGCCATCAGCGGCACGGTCGCCGCCGGCCGGAACACCCGTTGCGGTCGCCGCACCCCGCGCAGCGTGTAGATGCCCATCTCCTCGAACACCGCCGGCGCGTATTCCACGAAGTCCTCGCTGGCCAGCACCGGAACGTCCAGATCGCGGGTCAGCCCGTTGATCCGGCTGCCGATGTTCACCGCCTCGCCGACCACGGTGAAGTCGAGCCGTTCGCGGCCGCCGACATTGCCGTAGAACACGGCGCCGACATGCAGCGAGATCCCGACCGACAGCCGCGATGCGCAGGCAGCGCAGTCCCGGTCGTGGATGTCCTGGAGGTTGAGGACGGCGGCCTGCGCGGCGTCCAGGGCATTGGCCGCGGCCTGCCGCGCCTCCTGTTCGTTGGCGTAGGGGAAGATCGCCAGCACCGCGTCGCCGATGAACTTCAGCACTTCCCCGCCCCGCTCCTCGACGGCGTCGGTCATCGTCTCGAAGTAGAAGTCGAGAACGTCGACCAGCTCGCGCGGCGTGAATTCGCCGGACAGGTCGGTAAAGCCGCGCAGGTCGGAGAACCAGATCACCGCCTCGATCTGCTCACCGTCGCCGCGCCGGATGTCCCCGGCAAGCACCCGCGGCGCCGTCGACCGGCCGAGATAGGTGCCGAGCAATGTCAGCGCCGAGCGGCGCTGGCTGTGCACCTCGAAGACGATCGCGACCGGATGCAGGATCGATTCGAACAGCGCGATGTCGTCGGCCGAGAAGCCCCCCGCGCGGCGCGTCGCCATCGTCAGCGACTTGAAGCTGCCGTCGGAATAGCGCAGCGGAAAGGCGACATAGTCCGTCGCGCCATCGGCTCTCAGATCGGCCAGGATGCCGAACTCCCCCGGTTCGGGTGTCGGGCTCACCGCGACACGGACCGTCCGGCCCGACGTGTAGACGTGATACAGTGGACTGTTGGTGAATATCCGGTCGTTCACCAGCGACTGCGGGAACTGCCGCCAGGACACGCCCTGCCCCTCGATCCACAGCGCCGTTTCGGCGCGGATCAGCGGATGCAGGATCGGGATGCCCGTGGTCAGCCTGTAGACCGGCACGCCGTCGGCGACGAGCCGCTCGCCGAGCCGGCCGATGAAGCTGCCAAGGTCGGGGCTGGAATGTCCTTCCTCGAGTATCCAGTCGCGCAGGTCGCGCACGCGGGTCCCCGTCGTCATCTCAATCGTCCTTCGCAACCGGATCGTTTGACCGGGATGGGCCGATCTCTTAGGCAACTGCCGACCGCAGACAATCGCCGACGTCCCCGATGCCCAATCTGATTCTCGTCCATTGGCCCGAACGGCAGTCGCTCGACGACTTCCGCGAGATCGCGCGGCTGATCCGGGCGCGTGCGCCGGAGATAGGTGTGATGATCGCCAAGGGCAAGGAACGCGAGCTCGGCATCGTGCTCAGGGCAGCCCTGCGTCCGACGATGGTCGTCTCGATGATGCCCCGCAAGCGCTTCCGGGTGCTGCATGGCCGCGTCTACGAGGGGCACGATCTGCCCAAGAGCGAGCAATATCGCCGCTATCGCGCCGCCGGCATCCCGGTACCGGACTGGGAGGTGATCGTCCCCGATACCAGCCTCGACCCAAGCCATTGGGGCGACTATGTCATCGTCAAGCCGGACCTCGCCCGCAAGGCCGCGGGGATTGTCATCAAGCGGACCCGGCGGGTGCGCTACCAGCCGCCGGAGAGCTTCGAGGCGGATCATCCCGGTCGTCATTCGCCGATGCTCGCGCAGAAATTCGTCTACACCGGCCGTTGGGCGAATCATTTCCGCGTGACGACGCTGTTCGGACGGACCCTGTTCGCGGTGCACTGCGAGGCCGACCGCAGCTTCCGCCCGCTTGAATCGCGCGATGCCTTCAAGGGAGCCAACGGGGTCGGCGGCGCTCCGGTCGTCTCCAACAAGAAGAGTTCGCGCTATACGCTCGCCGACGATCCCGAGGTGATCGCCCTCGGCGAGCGTGCGCACGCGGCGTTTCCCGAGATCCCGCTTCTCGGGCACGACATCGTGCGCGATGCCGACACGGGGGAACTGTTCGTCCTGGAAAGCAACACCCGCGGCGATGTCTGGTTGCTGTCGTCGGGAACCGGCCGCAGCCTGCAGCGCACCAACGGCTTCGACCTCTATGCGCAGTTCGGCGCGCTCGAGATCGCCGCCGAGGCGCTCATCGACAAGGTGCGGGCCGAATTCGGCACGTCTGCGTAGTTTCCCCGATTCCGCTGGATGTCCGGAGGTCCTAGCCTGTGAACCATCCGCCCGCCGCGAATCGCCGTGGCGCGCGCTTGCAGGACGGCATGCCGTGAGACTTGCTGTTGCAGCCACACTGGCCATCGGACTGACCGCCGCAGCCGCACCGGTCGCTGCCGATCCGGTCGAGACAGGCCGGGCCATCGTCACCGCGAACTGTGCACCCTGCCATGCCGTGGGGCATGCCGGCGCCAGCCCCGATCCGGCGGCGCCGGCGTTCCGGATACTGGCGCGGCGCTGGCCGCTGAACCATCTCGAGGAGGCGCTGGCCGAGGGCATCGTCGTCGGCCATTCGACGGTGCAGATGCCGGAATTCGTGTTCGATCCGGAGGAGATCAGCGCGATCATCGCCTATCTGGAGACGATCCAGGAGTGACTGCGCGCCGGATGATCGACCCCTCTGTCCTGACCGATGGCCGGCAGTCGGAAACCGCGTTGATCGTGCAGCGCGGGACCGGGCGGCTGTTGCGGGCGCTTGGCCTTGCCATGCTCACCGAGATGCCGCTTGCCTCCGGCCGGCGCGCCGATATCGTCGCCCTGACCGACACGGGCGAGGTCTGGATCGTCGAGATCAAATCGAGCGTTCAGGATCTCAGGGTTGACGGCAAGTGGCCAGACTACAGGCTGCATTGCGACCGGCTGTTCTTTGCCGCGCCGCCGCAACTCGATATCGGCCTCTTTCCCGCCGACACCGGCTTCATCCGTGCCGATGCCTACGGAGCGGAGATCCTGCGGGCAGCGCCGGAGCACCGACTGGCGCCGGCGACGCGCAAGGCGATGACGCTGCGCTTTGCACGACTGGCGGCCGTGCGGCTGCACGGGCTCGCCGATCCCGGACTGCGCCTCGGCGAGAATCCGCTCTGATTCGTCCCTGTTTCGCCGCAAGTCCCGACACGCGACCGGGTCCTGCGACTGCGGGAATCGGCCGCGGTCAGGACGGTCGCGGCGCCTACGTGTTCTTCCGTAGGTAGCCACACGAATTACGCGTGCCGTCTGGAAAGGGTACCCCTTGCCTGCACGTCACGCGGTTGCAGCGAGCCGGGAGGTCGCGATGAATACGGCAGTACAGAGGTCGCAGCTGAACGACTCGGTCGGCCTCGGCGACTGTCTGGCCCCCGAGTTCCGGGCGCTGGGCCTGGAGCCGGTGGTGCGGGGCTCCACCGTCGCGCAGTATGCCCAGCACGCCACCATCTTCTTCGAGGGCGACCCGGCCGACACGATCTGCCAGGTCATCGACGGGGCCGTGATGCTCTACAAGCTGCTTCCCGATGGCCGCCGTCAGGTGGTCGAACTGCTCGGCCCCGGCGACATCTTCGGGTTCGCAAGGGGCGCCTGCCGCGATGCGTCGGCCGAGACCCTGACCGCCGCCCGCATCCGCACTTACGACCGGCGGGGTGCGGAAAGATCATGCGGCTTCCAGCGGCTGCTTGCCCGTCAGATGCTGGCCCAGCTCGAGGCGATGCACGAGCACGCCGTGCTGCTCGGCCGCAAGTCGGCGATGGAGCGCGTCGCGAGCTTCCTCCTCCAGCTTGCCAGCGCGCGGCGGGCGACGGACGAGCGTCCTGTCGTGCGCCTGCCGATGACTCGTCAGGAGATCGCCGACTATCTCGGCCTGACCATAGAGACGGTGTCCCGCTCGTTCTCCGAACTCAAGCGCCGCGGGCTGATCGCGCTCGAGAAGCAGGATCGGGTCCGCATCGTCGACGTCGAGGCCATGAACGATATCGCCGGAGCCGCCTGACTCCCTTTCGTCCGGGCCGACGCGCCCGGACGTGACGAGCCTCTTGCCGACTGCGCCGCATCCCCGGATGCGGCGCTTTTTTTTGTACCGGCCGCTGCTGCTACACGGCGACCGAGTGACGGGCGGCGCCCTGGTTCAGGTAGGCGTCGAAGGCCGAGGCGACCAGTCGGGCGAAGGCGCGCATCGGGGCAGGAATGTGAAGCCGCAGTCCCTCGATCGTGACGAGTCCGTCCCGCCGCAACGGATCGAGCGCCGCCAAGGACCCGGCCAGCCCGGCCGGGTCGAGGCCGTGCGCGCGGAAGATGGCATCGGCATCCACCGCGAATTCGCACATGATCCGTTCGATGATCTCGGCCCGGGCGAGGTCCTCCCGGCAAAGATGCTTGCCTCGGACAACCGGCAGGCGGCCGCCCTCGATGGCGCGTCGCCAGCCGCCGATATCGGGAGCATTCTGCACATAGGTGCGCGGCAGGCGTCCGATCGCGGAGGCGCCGAGCCCGATCAGGGCGTCGGCGGGGTCGGTGGTATAGCCCTGGAAGTTGCGGCGCAGGCTCCCGGTCGCTGCTGCGATCGCCAGCGGATCGTCGCGCCGGGCGAAGTGGTCGATGCCGATGCGGATATAGCCGGCCGCCTCGAGCTGCTGCGCCGCGGCCTCGGCCTGCTCCATCCGCGCGATCGCGCCCGGCAGGGCGGCGGCGTCGATCAGCCGCTGGTGCGTCTTCATCCAGGGCACATGCGCATAGCCGAACAGTGCGATGCGGCCCGGCGACAGGCTCGCGGCGAGATCGGCCGTGCGCGCGACATCGGCCACCGTCTGGTGCGGCAGGCCGTACATGAGGTCGAGATTGATGGCGCCGATACCGACGCTGCGCAAGCGCGCGACGACATTGGCAACGGTTGCGAAGGGCTGGATGCGGCCGATCGCGCGCTGCACGGTCTCGTTGAAGTCCTGAACGCCGAGACTTGCACGATTGACCCCGGCCGCCGCCAGGCTCGCCACCAGCTCCTCGCCGACGGTGCGCGGATCGAGCTCGATGGCGTGCTCTGCCTTCGGATCGACCGCAAGACGCTCGCGCAGGAGCCGTACCGTCGCAGCAAAGTCGGCGGCGGCGAGCAGGCTCGGCGTGCCGCCGCCCCAATGGATGTGCACGACCGGCAGACGTTCCGGCAGCCGGCTCGCTACCAGCGCGATCTCGCGGCGGAGCAGGGCTGCATAGGCGGCGACCGGTTCCGGTCGGCGTGCCGCCTTGGTGTGGCAGCCGCAGTAGTGGCAGATCTCGCGGCAGAACGGCACGTGGAGATAGACCGACAGTCGCGTGTCGCCAGGCAATGCCGCGAGCAGCGCCCCATAATCCGCGCTTGCGATTGCATCGCGGAAATGCGGCGCCGTCGGATAGGAGGTGTAGCGGGGAACGTTGCGGGTCGCGTGGGCGATGAGGCCGGGTTTCATGCCGGCATCCTCGTCGAGCCATGCGCTGGCGTCCTTGCGGTTGATCAACCCCGGCGCTGGTCGCGCCGGCGCCGGACCTCTAAGCTCGAGCCGCATCGCGGAACACGGGAGCGGGAATGGTTGGCCACGACGTCGGACCGGGAATCGTCTCGCCGGCTGCGCGGCTCGCCACGACCCTGGCGCTGGCCATCGCCGGGAGCCTGGTGTTCTGGGGCGCCGGATTTCCGGTTCCCTGGATCTCCGGGGCAATGGTAGTGGTCGCGGCCGCCGCCCTCGCCGGCGTTCCCCTGCATCTGCCGCTCTGGCTGCGGGAACTCACCTTCTTCGTCCTCGGGCTCAGCATCGGCGCGGCGCTGACGCCTCAGACGGTCACGCAGATCGGCCGCTGGCCAGCGTCGCTGCTGCTGATGCTGCTGACACTGCCGGTCGTCTCGCTCGGTGCCGCGCTGGTGCTGATCCGCTGGCGCGGCTGGCAGCGCGACGACGCCATGCTGGCCAGCGTGCCAGGCGCGCTGTCGCTGATCCTTGCCCTGGCAGATGCGACCGATGCCGACGTTCCCAGGATCGCGCTTGTCCAGGCACTGCGCGTGGCGATCCTGGTCATCGTCGTCCCACCGCTCATCGTGCTGGCCTCCGACGTGCCGCCATCGGCGCAGACGGCGCCGTCCGCCCCTGGCGCGCTGCCGGACCTTCCGGACGTCGCCATCCTTGCCGGTGCCGGCCTGCTCGGAGTCGTCGCGATCCGCCTGATCAGGCTGCCAGCGCCCTGGCTGCTCGGCGCACTTGCCGCCAGCGCCGCGCTGCATGTGGCGGGACTTGTGCAGGCCCCCGTCCCGGACGAGGCCCTGCTGCCGGCCTTCGTCGTCCTCGGCGCTGCCGTCGGTGTGCGGTTCGCCGGGCTCGGCTGGGCCGCGCTGCGCAGCGGAATCGTCGACGGGCTGCTCGTGGTCGCGGCGGGCTTCGCGCTGTCGGCCGCGGCCGCGTTGCTGGCCGCGCGGCTGCTCGGCTTTTCCTTCGGCCTGACCATCCTCGCCTTCGCCCCAGGCGCCTTCGAGGTGATGACCGTGATGGCCTTCGCGCTCGGCCTCGATGCCGCCTATGTCGGCGCGCACCACACCGTGCGCTTCGCCGCGCTGGCATTGCTGTCGCCGCTGCTCTTCGGTCGCCGACACACCCCGCTGCGACGCCGCGGCGGCGGCGATGGCGGCGCTAGCCGAGAGCGCTGAACGACCTGGCCAGCGCGTCGGCGCCCCGGGCCAGCAGCCCGACGTCGGAACCGACCGCGATGAACACCGCCCCCCATTCGATGTAGCGCTGGGCGTCCGTCTCGCTGGCGGTGAGGATGCCGGGCGGCTTGCCGAGCCGCGTCAGCCTGCGCATGGCGTCCTCGATCGCCATCTGCACCTCGGGGTGATTGAGTTCGCCGACATGGCCGAGCGAGGCGGCAAGATCGGACGGGCCGATGAACACGCCGTCGACGCCTGGCACCGCGGCGATCTCCTCGAGGCGCTCGAGCGCGCCCGCCGTCTCGACCTGGACGAGCACGCAGATCTCCCGATTGGCAATCTTCAGATAGTCCTTCACCCGGCCGTATCGCGCCGCCCGCGACGAGCCGGACGTCCCGCGGATTCCTTCGGGCGGATAGCGGGTGGCCGCAACGGCCTTCGCCGCCTCCTCCGCCGTCTCGACAAAGGGCACCAGGATCGTCTGGGCGCCAATGTCGAGGATGCGTTTGATGATGACCGGATCGTTCCATGCCGGCCTGACGATCGGCGTCGCCGTCCCCGATTGCGCCGCCTGTAGCTGAGCAACCAGCCCCGGCACTTCGTTAGGGGAATGTTCGGTGTCGAACAGGATCCAGTCGAAGCCGGACTCCGCGATGATCTCCGCGCCGATATTGCTGCACAGGCTGCTCCACAGTCCGATCTGCCGAGTGCCGGCGGCGATCGCGTGCTTGAAGGCGTTTCGCTTGTTCTGCATGGCTGCGCGGCTCCGTGCTGGGCGCCCCGTCCGATCCGACCGGCGGGTGCGGAACCCCAGTGGCAGGTTCGGCGTCAAGGCGCAAGCCGCCACATCTGCAGCGCAGACAGCGAGGAGACAGTCGGCACAATTATCTGAAGGGACAGCGCCGCTTGATGCAGGTCAATGCGCCGATCCGGCTCGCGGCGTTGGGTCGGACGGCGATCCGTCGCGGATCGTGGACCCGGCATCGGACCGAAAACGGACCAACGACATGGCACGCTCCCTTACGGCCAAGACCCTGACACTGGATGAAGCCGGTGTCGCGGCATTGCTCCTCGTCTGCGTCGTCCTCGCGCTGCTGGTCGCGGCCAAGGCGGAAGATACGGTGATGGCTTTCCACGCTTGGCTCGGCCTCGCTGCCGCCGCCATCGGCGCCTTCAGCGTGTTCAACGGCTATGCCAAGCGGCTCGGCAACGTTCCGGAGGAGATCGACGGACGTCCCAACTATCAGATGGGACCGGTCAAGCTGGCCACCGCCCTGGCAGTGGTCTGGGGTATTGCCGGCTTCCTCGTCGGCGTCATCATCGCGCTGCAGCTCGCCTATCCGGCGCTAAACCTCGACCTGCCGTGGATCAGCTTCGGGCGCCTGAGGCCGCTGCACACCTCGGCAGTGATCTTCGCGTTCGGCGGCAACGTCCTGCTCGCCTCTTCGATGTACGTCGTGCAGAGGACCTGTCGGACCCGCATGGCCGGCGGCCTTTGGCCGTGGTTCGTGGTCTGGGGTTACAACTTCTTCATCCTCATTGCCGGGACCGGCTATCTGCTCGGCGTCACCCAGTCCAAGGAATATGCCGAGCCCGAGTGGTATGCCGATCTCTGGCTCACCCTCGTCTGGGTCGTCTACCTCCTCGTCTTCCTCGGCACGCTGTGGAAGCGCAAGGAGCCGCACATCTACGTGGCGAACTGGTTCTACCTGGCGTTCATCGTCACCATCGCGATGCTGCACATCGTCAACAACGCAACGCTGCCGGTCTCGCTGACGGGATCGAAGTCCTACATCGTCTGGTCCGGCGTCCAGGACGCGATGACGCAGTGGTGGTACGGCCACAATGCGGTCGGATTCTTCCTGACCGCGGGCTTTCTGGCGATCATGTACTACTTCGTGCCGAAGCGGGCGGAGCGCCCTGTCTATTCCTACCGGCTGTCGATCGTTCACTTCTGGTCGCTGATCTTCCTCTACATCTGGGCCGGCCCGCATCACCTGCACTACACCGCCGCGCCGCAATGGGCCCAGACGCTCGGCATGACCTTCTCGATCATGCTGTGGATGCCGAGCTGGGGCGGCATGATCAACGGCCTGATGACGCTGTCGGGCGCCTGGGACAAGCTCAGAACCGATCCCGTGCTGCGCATGCTGGTCGTTTCGGTCGCCTTCTACGGCATGTCGACCTTCGAGGGCCCGCTGATGTCGATCCGCGCGGTCAACTCGCTCAGCCACTACACCGACTGGACGATCGGCCACGTCCATTCCGGCGCGCTCGGCTGGGTCGGTTTCGTCTCCTTCGGCGCGATCTACTGCCTCGTGCCCTGGCTGTGGAACCGCAAGGGCCTGTACTCGCTGAAGCTGGTCAACTGGCACTTCTGGATCGCGACCATCGGCATCGTGCTCTACATCACCGCGATGTGGGTGTCGGGCATCATGCAGGGCCTGATGTGGCGGGCCTACACGCCGCTCGGCTTCCTCGAGTACTCGTTCATCGAGACCGTCGAGGCGATGCACCCCTTCTACGTGATCCGCGCGCTCGGCGGCGTGCTGTTCCTCGTCGGCGCCCTGATCATGGCCTACAACCTCTGGATGACGGTTCGTCACGGCGAGCCGGCCGGCGAGCCGGCCCGCGTTCCCGGTGCCGCTCTCCAGCCCGCCGAGTGAGGACGACATGTCGAACAAGCACGCGATCTTCGAGAAGAACTCGATCGTCCTGACGGTCGGCATCCTCATCGTCGTGGCGATCGGCGGCATCATCGAGCTCGTTCCCAACTTCTACCTGCGCTCGACCATCGAGAAGGTGGAGGGCATGCGGCCCTACACTCCGCTCGAGCTCGCCGGCCGCAACATCTATATCCGCGAGGGTTGCTACACCTGTCACAGCCAGATGATCCGGGTGCTGCGCGACGAGGTCGAGCGGTACGGTCACTACAGCCTCGCCGCCGAGTCGATGTACGATCACCCTTTCCAGTGGGGATCGAAGCGCAACGGTCCCGATCTCGCGCGCGTCGGCGGCAAGTATTCGGACGACTGGCACCGCGATCATCTCGTCGACCCACGCGCCGTGGTGCCGGCCTCGGTCATGCCCGCCTATCCCTGGCTCGCGCGCAACGAGCTGAGAACGGATCTGATCCGCAAGGACATCGCCACCAACCGCGCGCTCGGCGTGCCCTACACCGAGGAGATGGTCGACCAGGCGCTGGCCGATCTGCGGGCCCAGGCCAACCCCGACAGCGACGGGGTGAACGGTCTGCTCGAGCGTTATCCCGGCGCCAATGTGCGCAGCTTCGACGGCGATCCGGCCCGGCTAACCGAAATGGACGCGGTCATCGCCTACCTGCAGATGCTCGGCACGCTGGTCGACTTCTCGCTCTACGACGACCAGGCCGACGTCAACCTGAGGTGACGCGATGTACGAACGCCTAGCCGCCTTCGCCCAGACCTGGGGCCTGCTCTACTTCGTCACCCTGTTCGCGATCGTCGTCGCCTACGCCCTGTGGCCCGCAAACCGCAAGCGTTTCGACGAGGCATCCAAGCTCCCGCTTCGCGAGGACTGATCCATGGCCAAGAAAGAAATCGATCAGATTTCAGGCATCGAGACCACCGGGCACGAGTGGGACGGGCTGAAGGAACTGAACAATCCGCTGCCGCGCTGGTGGCTGTGGACCTTCTACGCCACCATCGCCTGGTCGGCGGTCTACTGGATCCTGATGCCGTCCTGGCCGCTGCTGACCGACTATACCCGCGGCATCCGCGGCCATTCCCAGCGCGCCGTCGTCATCGAGCAGGTCGAGGCACTGAGGGCGCTGCGCGCTCAGCACGGCGCCGACCTCGCCGATGCCGCGTTGGAGGACATCCAGGCGACGCCGCGCATGCTCGAATTCGCAATGGCCAACGGCCGCGCCGCATTCGGCGACAACTGCGCGCCGTGCCATGGCGCGGGCGGCGCCGGCGCGATCGGCTATCCGAACCTCAACGACGACGACTGGATCTGGGGCGGTACGCTCGACGACATCCACCAGACGATCCTCTACGGAATCCGGTCCGGCCACGAGCAGGCCCGGTTCGGCGACATGCCGGCGTTCGGCCGCGATGGACTCCTCGATGCCCAGCAGGTGCGTGCCGTCGCCAACTATGTCCGCTCGCTGTCGGGGCTGGAGGTCGAGCCGACCGCCGATCTGGCGCTCGGCCGCACCATCTACGAGGACAACTGCGCTTCCTGCCACGGCGATTCCGGCGAGGGCATGCGCGAGGTCGGCGCGCCGAACCTCACCGATCCGATCTGGCTGTACGGATCGAGCCTCGAGGCCATCATCCATCGCATCGAGGTCGGCGGCGGCGGCGTGATGCCCGCCTGGGATCAGCGCCTCGATCCCGTGACGATCAAGTCGCTCGCGGTCTACGTGCACGCCCTGGGCGGCGGCGAATAGGGTCTGCGCCGGGCGGCCCCGAAGCCAGTCTTCGGCTGCCGCGCGGGCCCGGGGCGAGGATGCGACGGGTGCGGTTCGCTCCGGCGAACCGCACCCGACAGCGTTTGCGCGGACCACAGCCCGCCACGCGACGCCCCGTGGTGTAATGCCGCGTCCTGCCGACAGGCGACCCCGGGTAGGGTTTGATGACAATCAAGGCGCGTGCCGCCATGCGATGCTAATCGCAACCGACGGTCTCTCTCGACCTGACAGGAGTTTTCGGGCAATGCGCGCCGATACGGCGACAGGCGGCGGCGGTGGATCGCCAGGAAGCCTCTATGCACGTCGCAAGAAGGTCTATCCGCAGAAGGTCGAGGGTCGGTTCCGGACGATCAAGTGGACCGTCATGGCACTTACCCTCGGCGTCTACTACCTGCTGCCCTTCGTGCGCTGGGAGCGGGGACCAAACGCGCCGGACCAGGCGGTCCTGATCGATTTCCCCGGACGCCGCTTCTACTTCTTCTTCATCGAGATCTGGCCACAGGAGGTCTACTACATTACCGGCCTGCTGATCCTCGCGGCGATGGTGCTGTTCCTCATGAACGCGCTGGCCGGCAGGGTCTGGTGCGGCTATCTGTGCCCGCAGACCGTCTGGACCGACCTGTTCTATGCGGTGGAGCGTCTGATCGAGGGCGACCGGCGCGAGCGCATGAAGGCCGACAAGGGCGGCTGGACGCCGACGCTGGTGGCCGAGAAGATCGCCAAGCACACCCTCTGGCTGCTGATCGCCTGGTGGACCGGCGGCGCGTGGGTGCTCTACTTCGCCGACGCGCCGACCCTGGTGCGCGACCTCGCCACCTTCCGGGCCGCGCCGATGGCCTACATGTGGATCGGCATCTTGACCGGCACGACCTATCTGCTCGCCGGCTTCGCCCGCGAACAGGTCTGCACCTACATGTGCCCGTGGCCGCGCATCCAGGCCGCGCTCACCGACGAATGGGCACTCAACGTCACCTACCGCTACGACCGCGGCGAGCCACGCATGTCGGTGAAGCAGGCAGAGCGCGCCCGTGCCGCCAACGAGCCGGCCGGCGACTGCATCGACTGTTTCCAGTGCGTCGCGGTCTGCCCGACCGGCATCGACATCCGGGACGGTCTGCAGCTCGAATGCATCCAGTGCGGGTTGTGCATCGACGCCTGCAACAGCGTCATGGATCGGATCGGCCGGCCGCGCGGCCTGATCGGCTATGACACCGACATCAACATCCATCGCCGGCAGGAGGGCAAACCCGAGGTCTGGCGGCTGGTGCGCCCCCGCACGGTCATCTACGCGGCGATCATCGCGATCGTCGGCGGGATCATGCTCTGGTCGCTGGCGACGCGCGCCCACATCGACCTCAGCGTGATCCATGACCGCAATCCGCTGTTCGTGCGTCTCAGCGACGGCGGCATCCGCAACGGTTACACGATCCGGATCAGCAACAAGCATCTCGCGCCCGCCACCTTCCGGCTCGGCCTCGAGGGGCTGCCGGGTGCGCAGCTCGAAGTGGTGGGCGTGGCGTCGGCAGCGGACGGGATCGCCGGGATCATCGTCGAGCCGGACGCCACCCGCGAGTTGCGCGTGACCGTCTCCACCCCGCCCGGCGCCGCGCTGGCGGACGCCACCCCGATCATCTTCCATCTGACGGATGCCGCCACCGGCGAGACGGTCACCACGTCCGACTTCTTCAGGGCACCATGACAGGACAGCGACGATGAGCAGCAACAGATCCGCGACCGCCGGCTGGCAGGTGACCGGACGCACGGTGCTGATCGGCATTCTCGCCTTCTTCGGCGTCGTCATCGCGGTCAACGCCGCGCTCATCTATCTGGCGGTGAGCAGCCACACCGGTGTGGTGACCGGCTCGTCCTATCGCGCCGGCAATGGCTGGCAGGCCGAGATCGAGGCCGCCCAGGCCCAGCTCGCGCGCAACTGGCGGGTCGAGGCCGTCATCGACCGGACCGGAGACGAAGCCTCGGTCGAGGTGAACGTACGCGACCGCAACGGCGCTCCCGTAACGGGGCTTGCCGTCGCCACCCTGCTGCGCAGCCCGATCCGCGAGGCCAACGACATCGAGATCACGCTGACCGAGACCGAGACCGGGCGATACCTGGGCAAGGTCGCGGCGATCGCGCCCGGCAACTGGACGCTGCTGATCGACGCCGCCGAGGCCGGGGTGCGCGTCTTCCATTCCGAGTCCCGGCTGTTCGTGAGGTAGGGCAATGAGCTATCACGACCGGGATCTTGCCGGATACGTCACCCATGTCGACAACAATACCCTGCACATGGAACTCGCGGTCGACGGTGTACGGTGTGCGGGTTGCATGGCCAGGATCGAGCGCGGCCTGTCGGCCGTCCCCGGCATCACGCGCGCCCGCCTCAACTTCACCAACCGGCGCCTCGCCGTCGACTGGCTCGACGGTGTGCTCGAGCCAGGCGACGTCGTGGCGAAGGTCGCCGAGCTCGGCTATCGCGCCTACCCGTTCGATCCCGGAGCCGCCGCGGGCGCGGAGGCGCACGAATCGAGGCGGCTGCTGAAGGCGATGGCGGTCGCCGGCTTCGCGGCGATGAACATCATGTTGCTGTCCATCTCGGTGTGGTGGGGCAACATCACCGACATCACGCCGGAAACCCGCGACCTGTTCCACTGGATCTCCGCGCTGATTGCGATCCCCGCCGTCGCCTATGCCGGCCAGCCCTTCTTCGCGTCGGCCGCGCGGGCGCTGCGCCACCGAAGCGTCAACATGGACGTGCCGATCTCGCTGGGTGTGCTGCTGGCGGTCGGAATCTCGATCGTCGAGACGTTCCAGGGTGGACGCCACGCCTATTTCGACGCGGCGGTGATGCTGCTGTTCTTCCTGCTCGTCGGCCGCGTCCTCGAAATCAACATGCGTCGGCGTACCCGCGCGCATGCGGAGAATCTCGCGGCGCTGAAGGGCGAGGCGGCGACGAAACTGATACCCGGCGGCGGCACCCGGCTGGTGCCGCTGTCGGCCATCGACCCCGGCGACCGGGTTCTCGTCGCACCGGGCGAGCGGCTCCCCGTCGACGGAATCGTCGTCGCGGGCGTCTCGGACATCGACCAGAGCCTGGTGACGGGCGAGACCGACCCCGCCCGCGTCGCCCCAGGCGCCCAGGTCTATGCAGGGAGCCTCAATGTCGGAGGCGCACTCACCGTGCAGGTCACCGCGGCGGCAGAGGGCACGCTGCTCGACGAGGTCAATCGGCTGCTGGCAGCCGCGCAGGATGCCCGCTCGAGGCGCCTTGCACTCGCCGACCGCGCGGCCCGCCTCTATGCCCCCGTCGTGCATACGGCCGCAGCGCTGACCTTCGCCGGCTGGATGGCGTTCGGCTCGGACTGGCACTGGGCGCTGATGACGGCCGTGGCGGTGCTGATCATCACCTGCCCCTGCGCGCTCGGCCTCGCGGTGCCGGCGGTGCAGGTCGTCGCCAGCGGACTGCTGTTCCGCGCCGGGGTACTGCTGTCGGCCGGCGAGGCGATCGAGCGCTTCGCGGAGGTCGATACCGTGGTATTCGACAAGACCGGAACCTTGACACTGCCGGAACCGGCGCTGGCCGATCCGGAGTCGGTGCCGGCGGACGTGCTCCGGGATGCGGCGCGGCTCGCCCTGTCGAGCCGTCACCCATTGGCCGCCGCGCTGCGGGCCCATGCCGAGGGCCTGTCGCCGATCGCCGGCGCCGAGGAGATCACCGGCAGCGGCGTCCGCGCGCTCGCCGACGGAATCGAACTGAGGCTGGGCAGCGCCGCATTCTGCGGCGTGCCGGACGACGCCGCCCGCCGCGCGGCGGCGGATGGGCGTTCGCGGGTCTGGTTCCGGCGCGGCAAAGAGGATGCGGTCGCAATCGCCGTGGCGCAGACGCTGCGCCCCGATGCACGCCAGGTGGTGGACCGGCTGAAGCAGCTCGGCCTTGCGCCGATCATCCTGTCCGGCGACCGCGTCGAGGCGGTGGATGCCGTTGCCGACGCCCTCGGCATCGCCGACCGCCGTGCCGGATTGAAGCCGGCCGACAAGATCGGCGCGCTCGAGGCACTGAAGGCGTCGGGCCGCAAGGTGCTGATGGTCGGCGACGGGCTCAACGACGCGCCGGCACTCGCCGCCGCGCACGCCTCGATCTCGCCGGTGACGGCGGTGCACCTGTCGCAGGCGGCCGCCGACGCGGTATTTCTCGGCGAGAGGCTGGCGCCGGTCGCCGCGGCGGTCGAAGTCTCGCGCCGCGCCCGCCGCGCCATGGACCAGAACCTCTGGTTCTCCGCGCTTTACAACTTCCTCGCCATGCCGATCGCGGTGTTCGGCCTGGTGACGCCGCTGGTCGCTGCGCTGGCCATGTCGGGCTCCTCCGTCATCGTCACGCTGAACGCCCTGCGTGTGCGCATGGTGGAAAGATCCGACTGATGGACGCGCTGATCTTCCTCGTTCCGGTGGCGCTCGGGCTTGGCCTGCTCGGTCTCGCCGGCTTCCTCTGGTCGATGAAGACGGGTCAGTACGAGGATCTCGACGGCGCGGCCTGGCGCGCGATCATGGACGACGACGAGGGCGCCGCTTCCCCTCACCGGGTTGGGAAGCCGATCCTACTCGGCGGCTGCACTCAGCGCCGCTCCGGCGGCGAAGGGGATGCCCAGTGAGGTCCAGGTCTCGCTCAGCGCCTCGGCCAGCTCGTCTATGAGGTCCGGCGTGTGGAACGGCGTCGGCGTGATGCGAAGCCGTTCGGTACCGCGTGGCACGGTCGGGAAGTTGATCGGCTGGATATAGATCAAGTGCTTCTCGAGCAGCCGGTCGCTGGCCGCCTTGCACAGCTCGGGGTCGCCGACCAGCACCGGCACGATGTGGGTGTCGGACGGCATCACGGGGATGCCGCGCCGGGCGAGCGCGAGCTTGGTCAGGCCGGCGTGCCGCTGCTGGGCCTCGCGCTCGGCGGAAGAGTATTTCAGATGGCGGATCGCGGCCGTCGCCGCCGCTGCTACCGCCGGCGGCAACGCGGTGGTGAAGATGAAGCCCGGCGCATGCGAGCGTACCGCGTCGACGATGTCGGCGCTCGAGGCGATGTAACCGCCGAGGCAGCCGAACGCCTTGGCGAGCGTCCCCTCGATCACGTCAATACGCTGCATGTGCCCGTCGCGCTCGGCGATGCCGGCGCCGCGGGGCCCGTACATGCCCACCGCATGCACCTCGTCGATATAGGTCATGGCGCCGTAGCGCTCTGCGAGATCGCAAATCCGCCCGATCGGCGCGATGTCGCCATCCATGGAGTAGACGGATTCGAATACCACGAGCTTCGCCCGATCGCGGCCGCCCGCCCGCAGCAGGTCCTCGAGATGGTCGAGGTCGTTGTGCCGGAAGATCCGCTTCTCGGCACCGGACCGGCGAACGCCCTCGATCATCGACGCATGGTTGAGCTCGTCCGACAGGATCAGGCAGTCGGGCAGCAGCCGCGCCAACGTCGAGATCGACGCCTCGTTGGAAATGAAGCCGGAGGTGAAAGCCAGCGCCGCCGGCTTGCGGTGCAGGTCGGCGAGTTCCGCCTCGAGCTGCACCAGCGGATGGCTGGTGCCGGAAATGTTGCGGGTCCCGCCGGCGCCGACGCCCATCCGCGCGGCGGTCTCCGTGAACGCGGCGAGGACGTCGGGATGCTGCCCCATGCCCAGATAGTCGTTCGAGCACCAGATGGTAATCTCGCGCGGGCCCTGAGCGGCATGATGGACGGCGCGGGGAAATCGCCCGGCGATCCGCTCCAGCTCGGCAAAGACCCTGTAGCGCTTCTCGGCCGTGACCTTGTCCAGGGCGCCCCGGAAGGCGGCGGCATAGTCAAATGGCATGGCAGATTTCCGCTGATTCTCGTCTCGGCTCGCATTGCCCGGTGTCCGCCGACGGTTGACACCGCCATGCGGCAGCCGCCCGGTGAGGGCGGGCACCGCAGGATCGCACGCAGCATGCGGCCACGTGCAGTCCTAGCATATGACAGGGATCAAGTAAGAACCATTCCAGGATGGCCTGCCAACCCTGCGGCAATTCGCACCGGCGGCAGCAGAGCTGCTGTCATCGGGCTGTCATCGATGTCACTGTCTAGTCGCCGATCCAGAAGGAGCTGCCGCTGATGTCCGACAGCTGTGATCTCGCCATTGTGGGAGCCGGCATCGTCGGCCTTGCCCATGCGCTCGCCGCTGCGCGGCGCGGCCTCAAGGTCGTCGTCATCGACCGCGACGCCCAGGCGAACGGGGCATCTGTGCGAAACTTCGGCTTCGTCACCGTCACCGGCCAGCAGGCTGGCGCCTGCTGGCGCCGCGCCCTGCGCTCGCGCGATGTCTGGGCGGAGATCGCACCGCGGGCCGGGATCGAGATCGCCCATCGCGGGCTTGCTGTCGCGGTCCGCCACCCCGAATCGATCGCCGTGCTCGAGGCCTTCCGCGAAACCGAGATGGGCGCAGCCTGCGAACTGCTGACCGCGGGCGAGGCGCGCGCGCGGATGCCCGCGCTCGGTGCAGACATACGCGCGGTGCTGTGGAGCCCGCACGAGCTGAGGGTCGAATCGCGCGACGCGGTGCCCCGTCTTGCCCGCTGGTTGGCGGAGTCGCACGGTATCCGGTTCGTGCGCAACACGGCGGTGCGCGGGATCACGCTGCCGGCGATCGAGACCTCGGCGGGTAGGATCCGTGCCGACGCCGCGGTCGTCTGCCCTGGCGACGATCTCGTCGGGCTCTATGCCGATCGGATCGCCGCCTACGGCCTCACCCGCTGCAAGCTGCACATGATGCGCCTGGCACCGGATCGGCCGTTCCGGCTCGGCGCGGCGGTGATGTCGGATCTCGGCCTGGTGCGCTATCTCGGCTATGCGGAACTTCCCGAGGCGGCGGCGCTGCGGCAGCGGTTGGAGCGCGAGGCCGCTGACGCGCTGGCCAACGGCGTCCACCTGATCGTGGTGCAGTCGGCCGACGGGTCGCTGGTGGTCGGGGACAGCCATCACTACGCCACGACACCCGATCCATTCGCGCCGGAGGCCGTCGATCGCCTCATCCTCGACGAGATGGAGCGCATCCTGGCGTTCGGTTCCTTCCGGGTATCGGAGCGCTGGATCGGCACCTATGCCTCGGCGAGCGACCGGCTGATGCTGGTCGACAGGCCCGAGGCGCATGTCAGGATCGTGATCGTGACCAGCGGCACCGGCGCCTCGACCGCCTTCGGTATCGCCGAGGAGGTGATCGCGGACATGTTCGGCTAGCGCCATTCCTGGAGACTTGGAGTCCGGTTCTCCGTCAGGAGTTGCGACGAAACAGGGAGTTGAAGCGGAATGATGGCGGACGGGTTGCTGAAGGCAGTGATCTTCGACTGGGCGGGGACCGTTGTCGACTTCGGGTCACGTGCGCCGATGGGCGCCTTCGTCGAGGTATTCCGCCGCTTCGGCGTCGAGATCTCGATCGACGAGGCCCGGGTGCCGATGGGACTGCCGAAATGGGATCACATCGCCGCGCTCGGACGCATCCCGCGGATCGCGGAGGCCTGGCAGGCGGCGCATGGCCGGCCGTTCGCAACACGCGACGTCGACGCCATCTACGAGGCATTCGTTCCGCTCAACGCGGAGATCGTCACCGATTTCTCCGATCTCGTCCCCGGGGTCGTCGAAACGGTCGCCGAGCTGCGGGCACGCGGCCTCAAGATCGGCTCCACCACCGGCTACACCCGCGACATCATGGAGCGGCTCGCCCCGGTCGCAGCCGCGCAGGGTTTCGCCCCCGACAATCTGGTCTGCGCCGGGGATCTCGTCTCCGGCCGGCCCGGCGCGCTGATGATGTACCGCACCTTCCTCGATCTCGGCGTGTGGCCGGCCTGGGCCTGCGTCAAGGTCGACGACACCGAGCCCGGCATCCTCGAGGGCCTCGCCGCCGGCAGCTGGACCGTCGGGGTCGCCGCCAGCGGCAATGCCATGGGCCTGTCCCGCGAGGAGCTCGAAGCCCTCGACAACGACGCGTATCTCGACCGCTACGAGCGGGCGGAAGGCATGCTGAAGCGTGCCGGCGCCCACATCGTCATCGCAACGGTCAGGGATCTGATCGGAGCGATCGACGAGATCGAGGGTCGGCTGCGCCGCGGCGAGCGCCCCTGATCCGGACAGGCAGGGCATCGGCAGACCCCGGCGGCGCCGTTGGCGGCCCCTCGCACGGCCAGCGCGAATTGCGTACTCTCGCGCCGGGCGCTGCAGCAGAGCGGAGATGGGGCATGTCGGGTCTGAACAGGCTTGCGATCGGAATCTGGTGTCTGCTGGCGGTGGTGGTGGCCGCAACGCCGGCGCCCGCGCAGGAACCGCCCAAGCAGGTTGCCCGCGAGATCGCCCAGATCGTCCGGGACGGCGAGGTGGTGTTCGGGCTCGACGTCGACGACGAGCGGCTGTTCCAGGTCTACGCCATCTATCACTACCGCGACTTCACACCGATCTGGGTGCGCGACGACGGGCCCAAGACCAAGGGGCGCGCGCTGCTCGACGCGCTGATGTCGGCTGATCTGGAGGGGCTGGTGCCGAGCGACTACCAGGTCGGCCGCATCTCCGAGCTGATGGAGCGCACCGACGTGCGCAGCCTGGCCGAGCTCGAATTGCAGCTCACGCGCGCCTTTCTCGATTACGGTCGCGATCTGAGCGCCGGTCGGGTCTCGCCCGCCGAGGTCGACCGCGACACCCATTTGACGCCGGTTCCGGTCGATGCCGCCATACTGCTCGACGGGGCGGAGCGAGCCGACGATATCCTGCCTTACCTCGCCTCGCTTGCACCGCAGACACCGGAATATGACCGGCTGCGCGACAAGCTTGCCGAACTGCGCGAACGCGCCGAGCACGGCGGCTGGCCGACGGTGCCTGCCGGCGCGACGCTGAAGCCCGGCATGGACGATGCGCGGGTTCCTGCCCTGCGGGCCTATCTCGCCGCGGTCGGCGACTACAAGGGCGATCCGGAGGATACCTCAACCCTGTTCGACGCGGAGCTCGTCGAGGCGGTGAAGGCCTTCCAGGCGCGCCACGGCATCGATGTCGACGGTGCGGTCGGGCCGGCGACGCTGGCGGCAATCAACACGCCGATCGAGGAGCGGATCGAGACTCTGGCGCTCAATCTGGAGCGCCGCCGCTGGATGCCGGACGATCTCGGGGAACGGTACGTCTTCGTCAACCTCGCCGATCAGTTCCTCAAGGTGGTGGATGGCGGCAGGACGATCCACGACGCGCGGCTGGTGGTGGGCAAGCCCTATTCGCGCACGCCGGTGTTCTCGGACTCCATCAAGTACGTCGTCATCAATCCGGACTGGACGGTTCCCGCCTCGATCGCCCGCAACGAATACCTGCCCCGACTGCGGGACGCACCCGGCTCGCTCGCCGCGCAGGGCTTCGAGATTCTGGCCGGCGGTCAGCCGATCGATCCGCGTTCGGTCGACTGGTCGAAGGTGACCGCGTCGGATTTTCCCTACACGCTGCGCCAGCAGCCGGGACCGAACAATGCGCTCGGCGCCATCAAGTTCATGTTCCCAAACCCGTTCAATGTCTATCTGCACGACACGCCTGCGACGTCGCTGTTCGAGCGCTCCCAGCGCACCTTCAGCCACGGCTGCATGCGGGTGGAGAACCCGCTCGACCTCGGCGCCATCGTGCTCGGCCCGCAGGGCTGGACGCGCGAGCGCATCGACCAGGTGGTCAAGTCGGGCAAGAAGACCGTAGTGACGCTCGAGCACCCCTTGCCGATCCACATCACCTATCTCACCGCCTGGGTGAACAAGGATGGCTCGGTGCATTTCCGCAACGACGTCTACGGTCGCGACCAGCGCCTGCGCGAGGCGCTCGATCGCAGCCGGCTGGCGCCGGGCTTCTGACGCAGGCGGCCGGGAGTTCGGACCACCTGTCCAGGCTTCGCAACGTCCCGGCCGGGGAATCAGCCGCAAGGCCGGTATCGGGACGTCGATGGCCGGGCGCCGGGCCGCACCGGTTCCGGCCCGGACGGCGGAGATGGTCGGCGACCGGCTGCTGCAGCAATCTCCGCAGACGAGGCAACGCGCTCCTTCTCGGAAAGTGAGGCGACACAGATATTAGAGCGGCCTGCGCATCCATCTGGCGAGACCGCCGACGATGCCCTCACGGAACAGGAGGACGCAGACGACGAAGATGCATCCCTGCATGATCGTCACCCATGCACCGAAGGTGGCCAGATGGTTTTGCATCGTGACGATGACCGCAGCGCCCACAATCGGACCGAAGACGGTGCCCATGCCGCCGATCAGCGTCATCAGAACGACCTCGCCCGACATCGTCCAGTGGACATCGGTGAGGGAGGCGAGCTGGAAGACGATCGCCTTGGTGGCGCCAGCCAGACCGGCAAAGGTAGCCGACAGGATAAAGACGGCGAGCTTGTAGCCGTTGACCCGGTAGCCGAGCGATATCGCGCGCGCCTCGTTCTCACGGATTGCGTTGAGCACCTGCCCGAACGGCGAATGCACGATCCGGTAGATCATGATGATCCCGCCGAGGGTGATCGCCAGAACGACGAAATAGAGCGTGAGATCGGAACGCAGGCTGATCAGCCCGAAGAGCTCGCCGCGCGGCACCGCCTGTATGCCGTCCTCGCCCCCGGTGAACGGCGCCTGCACCGAGATGAAATAGACCATCTGCGCAAAGGCCAGCGTCACCATCGCGAAGTAGATGCCCTGCCTGCGGATTGCCAGCGAACCGATCGCCACGCCGAGCAGGGCTGCGGCTGCCGTACCGGTGAGGATGGCGAGCTCCGGCGTCAGGCCCCAGGCCTTCGCGGCGTGTGCACAGATGTAGCTGGCGCCGCCGAAATAGGCGGCGTGGCCGAACGACAGCAGGCCGCCATGACCCAGCAGCAGGT
The DNA here is from genome assembly GCF_004346195.1 of Tepidamorphus gemmatus. NCBI lineage: Bacteria > Pseudomonadati > Pseudomonadota > Alphaproteobacteria > Hyphomicrobiales > Tepidamorphaceae > Tepidamorphus > Tepidamorphus gemmatus. Next base: position 250,684 of record NZ_SMAK01000007.1, read on the forward strand.
TGAAGGCGCAGGCAAACAGAGCAAAGCACATCACCTTCATCAGGAAGACGGGATAGAGAATAAACGGGGCGATGAGTCCCGCCGCCAGCAATGCCGCGAAGATCGTCGCATGGTGGGCTCGCAGGGCGTCGCTCGCTCGGACCGTCACCCCGTCGGCGATCCCGGCTCCGTTCGCCGCCGACATCACTCGGCCCTCCCGAACAGGCCAGCCGGCTTGACCATCAGGACAAGCGCCATGATCACGAAGATCACGACGGAGGAGGCCTGCGGATAGAAGACTTTCGTCAAAACCTCGATCAGACCGAGGCCGAATCCGGTGACAATCGACCCCAGGATCGAGCCCATGCCGCCGATGACGACCACAGCGAAGACAACGATGATGAGGTCGGCGCCCATGTTCGGGTTGACCGAGTAGATTGGCGCGGCAAGCACTCCGGCGAAGGCAGCAAGCCCGACGCCGAAGCCATAGGTCAGGGTAATCATGCGCGGCACGTTGATCCCGAAGGCGCCGACCAGCGTCGGGTTCTCGTTGGCAGCGCGCAGATGGGCGCCAATCCGCGTCTTCTCGATGGCAAACCAGGTCGCCAGACACACCGTCAGCGAAGCCACGATTACCCAGGCGCGATAGTCAGGCAGGAACATGAAGCCGAGATTGCGGACCCCGGCGAGCTGCTGAGGGACCGAATACGGCAGCCCGGACATGCCGTACTGATTGCGCAGGATGCCCTGCAGGATGAGCGCAAGACCGAAGGTCAGCAGCAGCCCGTAGAGATGGTCGAGCCGGTAGAGCCGGGAAATCAGCAGCCGTTCCAGAACGATCCCGAAGGCGCCAACGATCACCGGAGCGAGCAGGAGCGCCCACCAGTATCCGAGGCCAAGATAGGTCAACAGAAACCAGGCGACGAAAGCCCCGAGCATGTACTGCGCGCCGTGGGCGAAGTTGACGATGTTGAGCAGGCCGAAGATGATTGCCAACCCGAGTGACAGCATGGCGTAGAAGGAACCATTGATCAGCCCGAGCAGCAGCTGGCCGAACAGGACCTGCGGGGGAATGCCGATCAGCTCGATCATCCGTTCATACCCCCAGATAGCCTTCGAGCTTCGCGATGTTGCGGCCAAGCTCGGTATTGGGGATTACGTCGATCACCCGGCCCTGCTCGATGACGTAGTGGCGGTCGGCGATCGTCGAGGCGAAGCGGAAGTTCTGCTCCACCAAGACGATGGTGAAGCGCTGCTGTTTCAGCGCCGCGATCGTGCGGCCGATCTGCTGGACGATCACCGGGGCCAGACCTTCGGTCGGCTCGTCAAGCAGCAGCATGCGGGCGCCGGTGCGCAGGATCCGGCCGATCGCCAGCATCTGTTGTTCGCCGCCCGATAGCTTCGTGCCCTGACTGGCAAGCCGCTCCTTCAGGTTCGGGAACAGTGCGAAGATCTGTTCACGCGACAGCCCGCCCGGGCCGATCCGTGGGGGCAACATGAGGTTCTCCTCCACCGAGAGCGAGGAGAATATGCCACGCTCCTCCGGGCAGAAGGCGACGCCAGCCCGGGCGATGGCGCGCGCCGGTAGCCCCATCATCTCGCGGCCGTCAAACACCACGGAGCCGCTGCGCCTCTCCAGGATGCCCATGATCGCCTTGAGCGTTGTCGTCTTTCCGGCACCGTTGCGACCTCGTGGATCGAGTCTAACACTTCGCGCCCTCGTTTGACGGCGGCGATGATTTTGTCGGGATCGGCGGTCCAGATGAAGGGTTTGGGGTCACGGTTGG